>CACNWU010000004.1 GCA_902624185.1 uncultured Pelagibacteraceae bacterium | reverse complement strand
CGCTTATAAATAATCTAAAAATATTATTTAATAAATTTTTTTTTTTAAGCAGAAAATTTAAAAATATAACAGGTATAGTAAAAAATAGTGATACTAAAATACTGCTTTTAAGTATTTCTAATAAATCATATTTTGGGTAGAAATATCCAGTTCCACCAAAATAAAAAAAAGATAGATAAATACCAAAGATTCCCAAAAAAAAGTTTATGACTATATAATATTTTTTCATCACTATTTTGATCTTTATAACATTCAGTTTTTAATGATATATTTTTATTATTTTTTAAATTGTTTATTTGTCATATTTATAAGGAAAATTCCCATCTATGTGATACAAAGATGTAAATAAAATTATCTTTAATCTGTCTAGATAATGTAGTAAATTAAATTTACGGGAGAGAAGATTTGCTTGAATTATATTAGCTAATCTCGCCGAAGGAGCAACCGCCCAGGAATCTCTCAGGCAAAAGGACCGTAACATATTAACTCTGGAAAGAGATTAAATTCTCGCCGAAGGAGCAAAACTCTCAGGCAAATATACAGATGGGTTATTAAGAGTTAATATGGAAATAAAAAAAACATCTTTGTTCAAATTACATCAAGACAACAATGCAAAGTTCGTTGAATTTGCAGGCTATCATATGCCTATTCAGTACCCTTATGGAATAGTGGAAGAACATAAGTTTACAAGGAGTCATTCTGGTATATTTGATGTTTCCCACATGGGTCAGTTATTTATTTATGGAAATAATGATTTGATAATGGACTTAGAAAAAATTTTTCCTTTAAACCTTAGAGACTTAAAGATTAATCATTCTAAATATAGTTTTTTGATGAATGATGAGGCTGGTATTTATGATGATTTAATTATAACCAAAATTGAAAAAGGATTTTTAATTATATTAAATGCAGCGTGTAAAGATAATGATTTCAAAATTTTAAGTAAATTATTAAATAATAAATATAGAATGGTGTTAGATGAAAAAAGATCTTTAATTGCAATACAAGGACCTAAATCAGTCCAAATATTGAATGAAATTATAAGTGAAGTAAAAAACCTAAATTTTATGTCTGGAAAATGGTTTATTTATAAAGAAGAAAAAATTTATATTACTCGATCAGGTTATACAGGGGAGGATGGATTTGAAGTATCGATCAGTAACGAGCTGGCTGAAGCCTTTACAAAAGAATTAATAGGAAAAGGCGCAAAATTAATTGGTTTAGGTGCAAGAGACACCTTAAGATTAGAAGCAGGCCTATGTCTCTATGGCCACGAACTTGATAAAGATAAGACTCCAGTTGAGGCAAATTTAAAATGGGCAATTTCAAAAGAAAGAATGCAAAAAGGAAATTTTATTGGTTCAGATATAATTATTAAACAATTAAATGATGGTGTAAATAAAATAAGAGTTGGTATAAGACCCGAAGGAAGATTAATAGCGAGAGAAAAAACTAAAATATTTAATCAATCAGACTTACAAATTGGAGAAATAACTAGTGGAACATTTGGACCAAGTGTTAATGGGCCAGTTGCTATGGGTTATGTAGAAAAAGAATTTTCAAAAAAAAATACAAAAGTTTTCTTAGAGGTAAGGGGAAAAAAACATCCAGCAAATATATGCGGATTACCGTTTTATAAAAAAAGCTATGTGAAAGGAGTAAATAAATGAGTGACGTGAAATATTCGAAAGAACATGAGTGGATAAAATTAGAAGGTGAAATAGCTACAATTGGTATTACAAAACATGCAACAGAAATGTTGGGTGATATAGTATTTACAGAACTACCTGAAAAAGGTTCTAATGTTCAGAAAGATGGAACAGCGGGTGTTGTAGAATCAACAAAGGCTGCTAGTGACGTTTATACCCCGGTAACTGGAGAAGTAGTAGATACTAACCAAGCAATTGTAGATGATCCTTCGAAAATAAATCAAGACCCAGAGAATACTGCTTGGTTTTTTAAATTAAAAGTTAAAGATAAATCAGAAATGGATTCACTGATGAATAAGGAAGATTACGATAAATTTGCAAAGGAGAGCTCGTCATAATGTTACACAATTCACAAAAAGATTTTTTAAAAAGACACATTGGTCCTTCTGAGGGCGATCAATCGAAGATGTTAAAAAAATTAAATTACAAATCATTAAATGATTTAATAGATAATACTGTTCCAGAAAAAATACATTTTAAAGGTGAGCTGAATATTGGTGAGTCAAATTCAGAATATGAAGCATTAAGAAAATTAAAAGTAATTTCAAAAAAAAATCAAATTTACTCAAATTTCATTGGCATGGGTTATTATGGAACTTATACGCCATACGTAATTTTAAGAAATATATTAGAAAATCCTGGTTGGTATACTTCCTATACACCTTATCAGCCAGAGGTAGCCCAAGGAAGACTGGAAATGTTATTAAACTTTCAACAAATGATAGTTGACTTTACAGGAATGGATATTGCTAATGCATCTTTATTAGACGAGGGCACGGCAGCAGCAGAGGCTATGGGTTTAAGTCATAGACTTAATAAAAGTGATAGCAATTTAGTTTTTGTATCAGAAAATTGTCATCCACAGACAATCGACGTTATAAAAACTAGGGCAGAGCCTATGGGTTTAAAAGTTCTTGTTGGAAATGAGGACAAAGTTTTAGAGCAGTTAAAAGAAGATATTGTTTGTGGAATTTTACAGTACCCTGGAACTTTAGGTGACATTAAAGATCCTAGTGAGGCAATAAGTAAAATTCATAAAAAAAATGGTAAAGCAATTTTAGCATGTGATCTTCTTGCACTTGCCAAACTAAAAACACCAAGAGAACTTGGTGCTGATATTGCAGTTGGTAGCTCCCAAAGGTTTGGTATTCCCATGGGTTATGGAGGACCTCATGCAGCATTTTTTGCAACAAAAGATGAATATAAAAGATCTATGCCAGGTAGAATAGTTGGTGTTTCAGTGGATAGACATGGAAATAAGGCTTACAGATTGTCTTTACAGACGAGAGAACAGCACATTAGAAGAGACAAAGCTACAAGTAATATTTGTACTGCCCAAGCTTTATTAGCAATAGTATCGGCGGCATATGCTATTTATCATGGTCCAGACGGAATAAAAAATATATCAGAAAGAGTATCTCAACTAGCAAAAAATTTTGCTGATAAAATAAAACAATCTGGATACGAATTATATTCAGATTATTTTTTTGATACTGTAACAATAGTTACAAAGGAAAAAACCGATCAAATTTTCAAAAACGCTTTGATTCAAAAAGTTAATATTAGAAAAGTTAATTCAGAAATGCTTGCAGTTTCTTTTGATGAGAAGAAGAATGTTTATAGAGTAAATCAACTATTAAAAATTTTTAATGCAGCAGAATCAATTAAAAAAGAGGACCCCACAGTAAGTTTACCTAATTTACCAAAAAATTTATTAAGAACCTCGAAATATTTAGAGCACCCTGTTTTTAATTCATATCATTCTGAAACAGAAATGCTCAGATATCTTAAAAAGTTAGAGGATAAGGATATAGCTCTTAACAGAACTATGATTGCTCTAGGCTCATGCACTATGAAATTAAATGCTACAGCAGAAATGATACCTATTTCATGGAGAGAATTAGCTGAGCCTCATCCGTTTGTTCCCATTGAACAGATGGAAGGTTATAGAACATTATTCACAGATCTAAAGAATTGGCTGAGATCAATTACTGGTTTTTCAGGAGTTTCACTTCAGCCGAACGCTGGCGCTCAAGGTGAATATGCTGGGTTAATGGTAATTAGAAAATATCATTTAGATAGAGGGGAGGCTAATAGAAATATTTGTTTAATACCAAGCTCTGCTCATGGTACCAATCCGGCAAGCGCTCAAATGGTTGGAATGAAAGTTGTGGTTGTTAATTGTGATAAGGAGGGAAATGTTGATTTTGAAGATTTAAAGAAGAAAGCAGAAATTCATTCTGAAAATCTTGGAGCTTTAATGGTCACTTATCCGTCTACACATGGCGTCTTTGAAGAAAAAATATCAGACATCTGTGATTTAATTCATAAGCATGGAGGCCAAGTTTACATGGATGGAGCAAACTTAAATGCTCTTGTTGGTATAGCAAAACCTGGAAATTTTGGTCCAGATGTTTGTCATATAAACTTACACAAAACATTCTGTATTCCACATGGTGGAGGAGGACCTGGAATGGGACCTATCGCATGTAAAAGACATTTACAAGTTTATCTGCCTAACCATCCAGTTGTAAAAGATTGTGGACCTGCAACTGGAATAGGCCCCGTCTCTGCAGCGCCTTGGGGAAGTTCAAGTATTTTGTCAATTTCTTGGATGTATATAAAAATGATGGGATCTGAAGGATTAAAACTTGCAACTCAAGTTGCAATCCTTAATGCAAATTATATTGCCAATAGACTTAAAGATCATTTTCCAATCTTATATAAGGGTTCAAAAGGCAATGTTGCTCATGAATGTATTATAGATATTAGAACAATCAAATTAGAAACTGGAATAACTGAAGAAGATATTGCTAAAAGATTAATTGATTTTGGTTTTCATGCACCAACAATGTCATGGCCAGTAGCTGGTACTATGATGATAGAGCCAACAGAGAGTGAAAGCTTACAAGAACTAGATAGATTCTGTGATACTTTAATAAAGATTAAAGAAGAGATAGATCAAATTAAGTTAGGTAAATTTGATAAGATAGATAATCCAATTAAAAACGCACCTCACACTGATACTGAGCTTGCTTCAGATAATTGGACACATAAGTATTCAAGAGAAGAAGCTGCTTATCCAGCTAAATTTTTGAAAGCTAACAAATTTTGGCCTCCAGTTGCAAGAGTAGATAATGTATACGGAGATAAAAATATATTTTGTACTTGTCCAAGCATGGATGAGTTTAAAGAAGATGCAGCTTAAGATTTAATGAAAATCGCTGTAGTTGGCTCAGGTATATCAGGCTTAAGTGCAGCATACTATTTATCAAAAGAACATAGAGTAGACCTTTTTGAGAAAGAAGATAGATTTGGAGGACATTCTCACACAATAGATCTTTATTTTGGGTCAAAAAAGATACCAATAGATATAGGTTTTATAGTTTTCAATTTTAAAACTTATCCTAATTTAATTAATTTTTTTCAAGAAAATAAAATTGATATAGAAAAAAGTGACATGTCTTTTTCAGTTTCAGTGAAAAATACAAATTTTGAATATTGTGGGAAAGGTTTAAGAGGTATTTTTTCTAATAAATTAAATTTATTTAACTTTAAATTTTTAAGAATGTTTTTTGATATAATTAGTTTTTACAAAAAATGTGACAACATAAAAAAATTTGATGAAAAAATTACTCTTGGAGAATACTTACTTAAAAATAAATTATCTAAAGAGTTTATAAATTTTCATTTAATACCTATGGTTTCAGCAATTTGGTCAATGCCACCATACGAGGCGAATAGGATGCCATTAAAATTTTTTTTAAGATTTTTTCAAAACCATGGATTGTTTAAATTAAAAGACAGACCTCAATGGTATACTGTAACGAATAGAAGCAGAACATATGTAGAAAAAATTATCTCGAAGATAAGCGGTGAACATTTTAAGAATTATTCTGTAAATAAGATAATAAGTAAAAAAAATGGAGTAGATTTGTATTATGGTGGTGAAAGTGAAATTTTTAATTATGACAAAGTTGTATTGGCAACTCATGCTGATGAAGCTTTATCAATAATTGAAAACTCTTCGGAAGATGAAAAAAAGATTTTATCAAATTTTAGTTACAAAGAAAATTTTGCATATATTCATACAGATGAAAAGGTTATGCCCAACAATAAAAGCGCATGGAGTTCTTGGAATTCTTTAATGGATAAAGATAATGTTGAAAAAAATTCTATTACTTATTGGTTAAATTTATTACAAAACTTGAAATGTAATGAAAATATTTTTTTAACTTTAAACCCTTATTTTGAAATTGAAAAATCTAAGATATTAAAAAAAGTGAGATTTACTCATCCTTATTTTGATCAATCAGCATTAGATCATCAAGTTGAGCTAAAAACTTTACAAAATAAAAGAAATATTCTTTTTTGTGGAAGTTATTTTGGTTATGGATTTCATGAAGATGGAATAAAATCATCCATTGAAATGTTAAAAAACTTTAATGAATAGTTCAATTTACAATGGGACTGTAGTCCATAAAAGATTTAAACCCAAGACACATTTTTTTGAATATAGTGTATTTTCTTTATTGATAGATTTATCTGAATTAAATTATCTAAACAATAAGATAAAATTTTTTTCGTGTAATAAGTTTAACTTAGTAAGTTTTTATGAAAAGGATCATGGTGATAGAGATGGCACATCTTTAATATCATGGGTTAAAAAGAATTTAAAATCTAACAATATCCTTTCTGAAAATATAAAAATTAAATTATTATGCTACCCAAGAGTTCTTGGTTATGTTTTTAATCCATTAAGCGTATTCTATATTTATGATAATAATGAAAAATTAATATGTATTTTATATGAAGTAAAAAATACATTTGGTGAGCAACATACCTATATATTTAAAATTGAAGATGATAAAAATTTTTATCATCATAGGTGTTCAAAGAAATTTCATGTATCTCCTTTCATAGAAATGGACTGTGAATATTTTTTTAAACTTCTTAAACCTGGAGAAAAAATTTCTGTAATAATCGACCAATATCAAATGAATGAAAAAATACTTTACGCATCTCAAAATGGAAACAGAGTTGACTTTAATACAAAGGAATTAATTAAATCTTATATAAAACACCCTTTAATGACCTTCAAAATAATTTCAGCGATACATTTTGAAGCGTTTAAATTATGGGTTAAAGGAATTAAATTCATTAAAAAAAAACTTAAAATCAAAAACAATATAACTTTCGAGAGTGAATGAATTTATACAAAATTTCAGATAAAATTGTTTTTAGTACTTTAGAAAATATTAAATTTGGATATTTAGAAATTGTAAATCATAATGGAGAAATATTTAAGTTTGGTAATCCAAACGACCAATTGAAAGCTAATCTTATAATAAAAAATCCTAACTTTACATTTAATTTAATTAAAGGAGGAAGCGTTGGATTTGCAGAATCCTATATGAAAAATGAATTTGAAACTAAAAATTTATCCAATTTAATAGAAGTTACTGCGAGAAATATAAAACAAATTCATAAATTTTCAGGTTTGCTTGATCTGCCATTTGTTAATTTTTTGAAAAATATATTTATTAAAAATACAAAAAATAGAAGTAAAGTTAATATAGCTAAACATTATGATTTAGGTAATGAATTCTTTTCACTTTGGTTAGATAAGACTCTCACATATTCAAGTGCTATTTTTGATGAAACAAATAAAGATTTATCAGATGCACAAAATAATAAATACCAAAAGTTAATAGATTTAATCAAACCAAGCAGTGGTGATAAAGTTTTAGAAATAGGATGTGGTTGGGGAGGTTTTGCAGAATATCTTGGAAAAAAATATGACGTAAAACTTGATTGTATAACAATTTCAAAAAAACAGTTTGAGTATGCAAAAGAAAGAATTCACAGATGTGGTTTAAATGAAAAAGTTAATATTGAAATAAAAGATTATAGAGATCTAAAAGATAAATATAATTCAATTGCATCAATTGAAATGATTGAAGCAGTAGGTCAAAATTATTTAGAGAGCTATTTTACAACTATTAAAAATAATTTATCAAAAAATGGCAAAGCTGCTATTCAAGCAATTACAATTGATGATGCGTTATTTGATAGATACAAGAATAAAGAGGATTTTATTCAAAAATATATCTTTCCAGGTGGTTTCTTGCCTAACAAAAATAGTATTAACAAATATGTTTCTGACAATGGTTTAACAATAAAATCTTACGAGTCATATGCTGATCATTATTCTAATACTCTTTCCTTATGGAGAAATGAATTCAATAAAAAATGGGACCAAATCAAAAATCAAGGATTTGATTTAACATTCAAAAGAATGTGGGAATTTTATCTTTGTTATTGTGAAGCTGGTTTTAAATCAAAAAATATAGATTTAATACAGTTTTCAATTCAGAACAAATAGGGAAATAAAATTATGCGCGACATAAAATATTTTAAATCAATTTTATTGATAATTTCTATTATCTTATTTACAAGTTGCTCAAAAAATAATTCTATGAAACCAGAAGATTTTAAAAATAAAGAACCAAGATTAATCATTGAGGAATACCTTTCTGGAAATATAAAGGCCTGGGGAGTTCTTCAGAATAGATCTGGAAAAGTCACAAGGCAATTTTCTGCAGACTTAAATGGAACATGGAATGGAAAACAATTGATACTTGATGAAAAATTTAATTGGGATGATGGTGAAATTCAAACTAGACAATGGCAAATTACAAAAATTGATGAAAACAATTATGAAGGTACGGCTGGAGACGTTGTTGGTAAAGCAAAAGGTTATTCATATGGACCAGCATTTAAGTTCGAATATGTTCTATTGGTACCTGTAAAAGGAAAAGAAATGAAAATTACTTTTGATGACTGGATATTTAAACAAGATGATCGAGTAGCTATTAACAGAGCAACAATGACTAAATTTGGTTTCAAAGTCGCTGAATTAACAGTTGTATTTGTAAAAGATTAATTTTTTTTTTGATACTTAGTCATTCTGCCAATTAGGCTAAAATAAATTTTACTTGGTAAAAAACTTAAAATCTTAAGTATAAGAGTTAAAGATTTTGGAAAATGTATCTCAAAAACATTTTTATTAATCAAACCGTCATAAATTTGTTCAGCTGCATATTCTGTTGTTTTTAAAAAAGGCATTTTAAAATCATTCTTATCAGTCATTGGTGTTTTTATAAATCCAGGTGATACTAAGCAAATACGTACATTTGATCTTTTGAAATCAAAATATAAACTTTCTGCTAAATTATTTAGAGCTGATTTTGATGGTCCATAGCCAGTTGAATTAGGAAGTCCTCTGTATCCAGCTATAGAAGATACAATAGTAATGATGCCCCCTTTTTTTTCTTTAAAATATTTTTCTACAGCTTTGATGCTATTTAATGTTCCAAAAAAATTAATTTTGAAAACCTCTTCTATTTGCTCTACATCTATATCTTTTTCCTTTTTTGGGTTCCATGTTCCAGTTGAAAAAAAACATATATCAACACTTTGAAATTTATTTTTAATTTGGTCGAAAACTTGAATACATTTAAGTTTATCAGTAACATCTAACGGGAAACTATGAATGTTTTCATAATCATTGGAGATTTCTTTAAGAAGATTTTCTCTCCTTGCCGAAATTGCAACATTCCAACCTTTGCTAGCAAACTTAATTGCTAATGCCTTGCCGATACCTGTACTTCCACCAGTTATCCAAATAGTTTTTTTATTCATAATATAGTGATGTATAATACTTAAATGTTAAAAAATAAATTTATATCATTTACTCTATTTTTCATAATTACATATTCTGCATCATTTATTGGGCGAATGGCGACAATAAGTTTTAAAGAACCGTGGTATTCACAGCTTGTCAAATCAGAATATAATCCACCTGATTGGATCTTTGCTCCAGTCTGGACCACTCTTTATCTGATGATGACGTTAGCTATTTGGTTTTACTGGCACAGTAAAAATAGAGAAATAAATACAATTTATATTTATTTTATTCACATAGTTTTCAATACAACTTGGAGTATTGTTTTTTTTGGTCTACATCAAATCTTACTGGCTTTAATTGTATTAATGATTCTTATTATCTTAATAATTATTCTTATTTTGAAATTTAAACGTGTCAATTATGTAAGTTCATACTTAATGATTCCCTATTTACTTTGGAGTTCCTATGCACTATTTCTAAATTTTAACATATATATTTTAAATTAATATGGATGACGTTGTAATAGTTGGTGGTGGAATTATTGGAACTGCAACAGCTTACTTTCTGTCTAAAGAGGGAAGAAAAGTTAAAGTAATAGAAAGAGATCCCACTTATAAAACAGCCTCCTTTCCTTTATCACTTGGAGGATTTAGAAGACAGTTTTTTCAAACAGAAAACATTTTATTAGGAAAATTTGCAAGAGAATTTATTTTCCAAATACCCGAATTACTTAAGACAGAAAAAAACCCTAAACCAACAGCTAGCATGGTAACTAATGGATATCTTCTAATGTTTGGACCTGAACACGCGGAAGAACAATATAAAGCCTTAGAAAATCACAAAGCTTGTGAAGCAGGTACAAAAAATATCAAGGGGTCTGAGCTGACAAAATTTTTTCCCTATATAAATAGTGACGGAATAGAAACAGCTACATTTACTGATAATCAAAGTGAGGGTTGGATTGATCCTTTTATGTTTCATGGAGCATTGAAAAGCAAAGCAATAGAATTGGGAGCTGAATTTATAAAAGGAGAGGTTAGGTCTCTTTCCGAAATAAAAGCTAAAACAATAATTTCTGCTGCCGGATGTTGGACAAAAGAATTATTAGAGGATATTCCAGTTGAACCACAAAAACATACTGTATTTAGAGTCAAGTGTCCTACGCATATACCTGAAATGCCTCTTACTGGAGACTTAACAACGGGAGTTTATTGGAGACCAGAAGGAAAAGAATACTTAGCAGGTTCGCCAAAATCTGTTTTTGACGCAGAAGATCTTGAACCTGCATGGAATGATTTTGAGGAATTAGTTTGGCCAGCTCTAGCACAAAGAATACCAGCAATGGAAGAACTTAAATTAACGGGAGGATGGGCAGGCTACTATGATTGTAATAGGCTTGATAATAATGCAGTTGTTGGAAAACATCCAAAATTTGAAAATGTTTATTTAGCGACAGGTTTCACAGGAAGAGGTCTAATGCAAGCACCTGGAATAGGAAGAGCTTTAACAGAACTCATTACCACTGGAGCTTATCAATCAATAGATATTTCTAACATGGCTGTTGAGAGGGTCTTAGGAAAAAAAGCCAGACCAGAGCCATACGTTCTTTAAATTAAAAAAAAGTTTTTACTTCCACCATCTTTAATTTTATTTATTTGATCAAAAATATTAGTAACTTCTTTTATATTTTCATCCAAAAATCTATAATTAAGTTTTTGTATAAATTTAATTAATTCTTGGCAACTATAACCAAACTCAGGATATAGATATGGAGCTATCTCAATAAATATAATTGGTTTATTTTTTTTTAAAAAATCTTCTCCACTTGTTAAGACATCTAATTCGTAACCATCTACATCAAGTTTAATAAAGTCAACTTCGTTTAAATTCTCATTTTTTATAAATTGATCTAATTTGAGATAAGAATCTTGTTTAATTTCTTTTAGAGTTCCTAAATGTTTTTGATGTTTTTTATTTGAAGTATCAAAATTCCAGCTTGACCAAACTTTATCAGGCTTTTTTGAATTTGTTATAAATAACTGTCTTAAATAAACTCTCTTTTCTAAATCCTCATTTAATTTTAAATTATTTAAAAGTTTATTAAATGCAAAATTTGTTGGTTCTATAGCAAATACCTTAGAATTCTCGAAAATTCTTGCTAACCCAAGACTTACAGAGCCTATATTAGCTCCAATATCTATAATTGTTAAATCTTTATCTTTTTTTGGTAACAATTTTTTTAAATTTGAGATTTTTCTTTCAGATGTCCCAAATAAAAAAATTGATAGATCAATACCTTCATCTAAATCCAAATTCCATTTTACATTATTTCTTAATACAGTTTGTTTTTTTGAAATAAAAAATGTTAGTAACTTTGATAAAATTTTTGCAATAAATATTTTATATTTTGTTTTCATCAAATCACCTATGTGCCACAATAAGTTTGATATTTTTTATTCGATTTTGATGGTAATTGAAAATCTCTTATTCCTTTTTGTTCAGTATAAGGTTTTTGTAAAATTTCTAAAATTTCGTTAATTGGTTTTAAATTGTTGTTTTCAGCTGCTTCTAAGGCATGTTCAATTTTATGATTTCTAGGAATAACCAATGGATTGTTATTTTTCATTAATTTTTTACATTTTTCAGATGAGTTGTTGCCCTTTAATATTCTATTCTTCCATCTAACTTTCCAATCAAGAAAATTTTTTTCATTATATAAGTGATCTTCATCTGTTTCTAAATCCATTAAATTACAAAAAGTATTTGTGTAATCAGCTTTTTTTTCATGCATCCAGGTTAATAAATCTAAAATTAAAAATTTATCTTTATCGTCTAACCCAAATAATCCTAGTTTATCTCTCATCATATTCATCCATTTTTCCTCATACTTTTTTTCAAAGGAATTAATAGTTTCAGTTGCCATTTTTATGGCTTTGTTTTGATCTTTATCAATTAGGGGAATTAAACATTCAGCAAATCTTGCTAAATTCCATTTTGTAATAACTGGTTGATTGCAATATGCATATCTGCCAGTTTGATCAATTGAGCTAAAGACTGTTTTTGGATCATAAGTATCCATAAATGCACAAGGACCATAATCAATAGTTTCTCCAGAGACTGTCATATTGTCAGTATTCATTACACCATGAATGAAACCGACACGCATCCAATCTACAACCAGATTACATTGCCTCTCTATTAAAAGATTTAATAAGTCTAAAGCTTGATTATTTGAGTCTTTAATTTCAGGATAATGTCTATCAATTGTGTAGTCTAATAAAACTTTTAAATCATTAATTTTTTGTCTTGATGCAATATACTGGAAAGTACCAACTCTGATATGACTAGAGGCAACTCGAGTGAGTATAGCCCCTTGTAAGGTTGTCTCTCTTTGAATACTTTCCCCAGTTTTTACTACTGCTAAACTTCGTGTAGTAGGAATATTTAAACCATACATGGCTTCACTAATTATATATTCTCTTAACATGGGACCTAATGCTGCACGACCATCACCATTTCTTGAAAATGCAGTTTTGCCAGAGCCTTTAAATTGAATATCATATTTGTCATTTGATTTTGTTGTATGCTCACCAATTAAAACTGCTCTACCATCTCCTAACATTGTAAAATGACCAAACTGATGACCTGCATAAGCTTGGGCTATAGAATTGCTACCATCAGGTAATTCATTACCTGAAAAAATTTTTGAAATTTGATTTTTGTCAATTTTAGAAAAATCTAAATTAAGTTCTGAAGCTAATCTTTCATTGAAAATAATTAATTCTGGACTATTTACAGGTATTGGTTTTATTTCTTCTTTAAAAATGTCTGATAGTTTTGAATATGTATTATTAAAATGCCATCCTATGGTCATTTAAATTAGCTAACTTCAGCTTGATTTTCTTTTGGTTGTATTTCAGTTTTAAATTGGTTTGAAATTTTTTGCACTTGAACAGACGAAACTTTATATTCTGCACACATAGTTTCTTCATCTTTTCCATGACCAGTCACCATGTTTACCATGTGTTCAGGGAAGTGAAATGTTGTAAAAACTATACCTTCTTTTACTTTATCAGTAACCTCTACTTTTAAAGCAACTTCTCCTCTTCCTGAATATAACCTTCCTATATCACCTGTATTCAAATCTCGATAAGCTGCATCTTTTGGATGTATCAACAGAACATCTTCATCAACAATGTTAATATTACTCGTTCTTCTTGTCATGGTAGCAGCATTATAGTGTTGTAAAACTCTACTAGTTGTCAATATTAGAGGATAATCTTTATGATTGGCCTCAATTTCAGACGACTCTTTCCAATCAAAGTTTTTTAATCTACCTTTTCCTAATTTGAATTCTTCAGTGTGTAATATTTGAGTATCAGTTCCATCTTCCTTTACAGGCCATTGTAAACCAAGTTTTCCTAATCTCTCACGAGTTATACCTTTAAAGAAAGGTACAATATCTGCAATTTCTGCAAGCACCTGATCAGCATCATATGTTGGCTGATCAAATCCAAGTTTTTGCATCATTTCAGTTACTATTACTCCATCAGGTTTTGTGCCAGGTAGAGGAGGAACTGCTCGATTAACTCTTTGAACTCTTCTTTCGGTGTTAGTGAAAGTTCCATCTTTCTCTAAAAAAGTAGTTCCTGGTAAAACAACAGTTGCAAGTTTTGCTGTTTCACTCATAAAAATTTCTTGTACAACTAAAAGTTCTAAAGAGTTCATTGCTTCAATTACATGAGCACTATTCGGATCTGTTTGAACAATATCTTCACCAATAATCCACACACCTTTTAGTTCTTTATTAATTGCTGCCTCAAACATTTGAGGAATTTTTAAACCAGGTTTTGTTGGATGTGTAACCCCATATTTTTCAGTATAGAATTTTTGATTTTTTTTATCAGCAACCTCAAAGTATCCTGCACCTTGATGAGGCTGACATCCCATATCGGCAGCACCTTGAACATTATTTTGTCCTCTTAAAGGATTTACTCCTACACCTTTTCTTCCGATGTTTCCTGTAATCATTGCAAGATCAGCGATTAACATTACTGTTTTTGAGCCTTGTTCGTGTTCTGTAACTCCTAGACCATGAAACTCCATTGAATTTTTTGCAGTTGCGTAAGCGATTGCAGCTTCCTTAACAAGTTGCTTATCTACTCCCGCAACTTTTGCTAATTTATCAACATCTTGTCTCTCAATTTCTTTTAGGAAATTATCGAAGCCTTCTGTTCTATCTCTTACAAAATCTGAATTATATAATTTTGATTTAATTATAAAATGCAACATCATGTTAAGCACAGCTACATTCGTTCCTGGTCTTAATTTAATGTGATAGTCAGCAAGTTTTGCAAGTTCAGTTGTTATAGGATCTAAAACAATAAGTTTTTTTCCTTTCATCACTTGTTGTTTGATTTTAGCCCCAGTAACAGGATGTGCATTAGTTGGGTTTGCACCAATAACTAAAAATAAATCTGCATGATAAATATCTTCAGTTGAGTTAGTTGCAGCTCCTGTACCAAATGTTTGCTGCATTCCCCATGCAGTAGGTGAATGGCAAATTCTCGCACAACAGTCTACGCTATTGGTACCGACTGCTGCTCTTATCATCTTTTGAAAGACATAATTTTCTTCATTAGTACATCTAGCGGAAGAAATACCTGCAAAAGCATCAGGTCCATGATCTTTAGATATTCTTTGCATTTCTTTTTTTATAAAATCATATGCCTCATCCCAAGTTGCTTCTTCAAATTTTCCATTTCTCTTGATTAATGGCGTTTTAAGTCTGTCAGGATGATCATAAAAGCCAAAAGCATACCTACCTTTAATACATGTATGACCAGCATTAACCTCTGTTTCTTTAGGGGTATCAATTGCAACAACTTTATCATTTTTAATTGATGTTTCTAAATTACATCCAACACCACAGTAAGAACAAGTCGTTCTTACTTTTTTATCTACAGCAACTGATTTAGATTTAAAAACATCCGAAATTGCATCTGTGGGACAAGTATGTGCACAAGCTCCGCAAGAAACACAAGATGAGTCACCAAACATCATATCATTATCAGTTGTAATTCTTGACTCAAATCCTCTACCAGACATAGTTAGTACAAATGAACCTTGAATTTCATCACAAGCTCTCACACATCTTCCACAATTAATGCAATTATCTAAATTCATCCTCATATAATCATGAGATGTATCTCTTGGAATTCCTTTATGCTGTTTTGGACTATTATATCTATGGTCTGAAATACCCAAGTCATTCGCTACAGTTTGAAGTTCACAATTATTGTTTACTTCGCAAGTTCCACATTCCATTGGATGGTCAGTTAAAACTAGTTCAACGATGTTTTTTCTCAAATTTTGTAGATTTTCATTTGAAGTAAAAATATGTTGATTTTCAGCTACTGGTGTATGGCAAGAAGCTACTACTTTTGTTGGCCCATCTTTTTCTAATGCCACTTCAACAGAACAAACTCTACATGCACCATATGGAGCTAAATTGGGATCATCACATAAAGTCGGAACTTTTTTTTCTCCAATATAGCTTTTTACAAATTTTAAAATAGATGTGTGTTTTTTGCCGATTTCATATGGCTTTCCATCTATATATGCAATTTTTCTTTTTTCAGAACTCATTAATTATCTTTTACCATATCACTTTTCATTTCATCACCAAAATACTTTAAAATGTTCATTATGGGAGTTGGTATTGCACCACAAAGAGCACATAAACAGCCTTTTTTCATTGTAATTAACAATTCATTTAATAATTTTAATGGAATTTTAGCAGTTTTTTTCTTTGCCTGATCAAACATTTCTTTACCTCTATATGAGCCAAGTCTTCCTGGGAAACATTTGCCACAAGATTCTTCAGCCGAGAATTCAAACAAATGATGTATATATTCTGTCATTGGAAAATTTTTTGGAATACTCACTACACTTGCATGACCTAGCATAAAACCTTTAGAACCAAACTCTTGAAAATCTAAATTTAAATTATCAATCTCATTCAGCGGAACAACACCGCCGAGAGGTCCACCAATTTGAAATGCTTTTACTGGCTCCTTGTAACCTCCACCAATTTCATTAAATATTTTTTTCATTGGTGTCCCCATGTCAATTTCGTAAACACCCGGATTGTTAAAAAAACTGTCCAAACATACTAATTTTGTTCCTGCAGATTTTTTATTTCCAATCGAAGAGAATTTTTCAGAACCATTAATTAAGATGCCAGTTGCAGCTGCTAAAGTTTCAACATTATTGACTACAGTCGGTTTTTTATAAAGTCCTTCAGTAACAGGAAAAGGTGGTCTTACATCAACTTCAGCTCGTCTTCCTTCAATTGAAGCTATTAAAGCTGTTTCTTCTCCACATATGTAAGCGCCTTGCCCAATACAAATTCCTAGATCAAAAGAAAAATCTGTACCTAAAATATTTTCACCTAACAAGTTTAATCTTTTGAGTTCATTTATATATCCATTTATTGCTTCTATAGATTTTGGATACTCACCTCTTATATATAAAACTCCTTCATTGCTTCCAATTACCATACCGCAAATCACCATTCCAAAAATAACTTTTAATGGCTGGTCCTCTAAAAGGTATCTGTCAGAAAATGCACCTGAGTCTCCTTCATCGGCATTACATATTACATACTTCTTATCACCTTTTGCTTTGCTACAAAAATCCCATTTCATTCCGGTTGGAAAACCTGCACCACCTCTTCCTGTTAAATTAGAGTCTAATAAAGATTTAACTATTTCCTTCTTATCTGTTTTTAAGAATCTATTTAATTCTTTTTTAAATTGTTCCGTTGATGAAAGCTTATCATCCATTAAAAAACTAGTTGTTGCATAACTTTTTGAAAAAAATTTTTCTTGTTTAATTTTTTCTCCTTTTAAAATTTGATCAATTTTTTCAATATCTTTTCCTGCATAATTTTCACCATCATAATGAAAAGCATGATTTTCATAGCAGTGACCTAGACAAAACATTTCTCCCACTTTGTCATTTCCAAGTTTAGATTTCAAAGTTTCTTTTAATTTGTCTTGAGTACCTGCACACATACAAGCGCTTCCATTACAAACAAAAGCTTTTTTTTCTCGATGTGATGGCCTTAAAAATTCGTAAAAACTCTCAGCTCCATGAATTGTGGAAACACCTAAATTATACTCTTTAGCAATCTCTTTAATATCTTTAGGCGAATCATTGAGTGCATTTTCAGACAATTTTTTAAAAAGATTGTCTTTTAATCCAATTCTACCTGACAAATTACTTATATTTTTTGACACTAGTCTCCCCGCAATTCTAATTTACAATAACTTTTTGGTTATTTGTGTAAACATTAAAACTATCCTCTTTTACGAAACCTATCAAGGTCATGTCAAATCTATTCGCTAGGTCTATTGCTAGGCTAGTTGGCGCACCCACACCAATCATAAAGCCAATATTGGTCATTAAAACTTTTTGAACAAGCTCAAAATTTAGTCGACCAGAACATGTTATAAATTGGTTTTTAGGGTCGATTTGGTTCTTATTCAAGGCATTTCCAATCATCTTATCTAGAGCATTATGCCTTCCAACATCTTCTCTTAGAGTTATTAACTTTCCATCTGATGAAAATAATCCACTCGCATGGATTCCCCCAGTTTTTGAAAATTCAGATTGATTTTTTTTTAATATTGACGGCGATTTAATTATAATTTCTTTTGTTAATTTCGGCTCAGAATTAAAAGTTTTTTCTTTTTTAATAATTTCCAAGGCATCAAGTGATGATTTGCCACAAACCCCGCATGAGGAATTGGTTAAAAAGTCTCTTTTAATTTTAGAAATATTTATATTTTTAGAATTGTTAAGAGTGATTAATATTTGATTTTGAATTTTATATTGTCCAACTTTTTCACCAGTGCTTTCTATTTTCGTTATTTCATTTAAATTTTGAATTATTTGTTCGTTAAATAAAAAACCCCTTACTAAATCATCATCGTGACCCGGTGTTCGCATTGTTATTGAAAGGCTATTAGTCTTCCATTCATTTTGTTCTTTATATTTTATTGAAATTTCTAAAGGTTCTTCTATTGAAATGAGATCATCAATTTTTTCAAATTTATCTTTTTTAAATTTGATTACCTTATAATTAGAATTCATCCAATCATTTTAACGGATAATTCTTTTTAAGTAAAAATTTATTAATTAAAATAGCTAATGAAATAATGATAATACATCCAAATATAATTGGACTTAATAAATAATCATAAGAAACACTTCCAATAATTACCATTATAGGATTTCCACCTGCTGGGGGATGTACAATATTTAATAATATCATAAAAAAAATTCCAACTCCGACAGCTAATGCAATATTAATGAACATTGGTAATGGCACAAAAGTTACAAAAATTACACCTACAAGTGCAGTAACTAAATGGCCAAAAAAAACATTTTTTGGTTGAGCAAACGGACTTTCAGGAAAACCAAATAATAAAACCATCGAAGATCCAAAAGATCCGGCTATAAATAAACCTAAAGTACTTTTATAAGTTAGAACGGTTAGAACACCTATTGTGAATGCTGAGAAAATTCCAGCCAGTACAGCTTTTTTAAAAATTTCTTTATTAATATTAATCATCTTATCTTTAATGCTTTTAATACAGTTCTTAACGGTAGAAGCAAGCATTCTTTTCTAGATAAATTTTTTTTATCAAATAATTGTAAAAATTCTTTCCAATTTTTTTCCATATCATTTTTTGTATTCTCAAATATATTTTCACATGAGGTAACAAATTCCTTTATTTCTTGAAGTTTTTTATTCTTTATTTTTTGGGAAAGTAGACTGACGGATGCCTGACAATAAACACATGATTTACATTGGTATCCCATGTCCATGACTGTGTCATTTTTTACCACTAAACTTATTTCCATTTCATCACCGCAGATTGGATTTTTATCTTTTGACCTATGAGTAAAATTACGAATAATTTTGTTGTTTTCAGTATTAGACGCTATTTCAAGAATTTTTAAATCCATATTAATCTTTAAATCAATTTTTAATGTTTTATATTTTATTTTATGGATCTTAACAATGTTTTAGGAGTTGTGCTAGCAGGTGGAAAGTCACAGAGATTCGGACAAAATAAATCTCAAATAAAATTACAAAATAGATTGATGATAGATTATATTCTTTCTGAAATTATTAATGAATTTAAAGAAATTTTAGTTATTGCAAACGACCCAATTAATTTTATGCAATCAGAAAAAATTTCAATTACAGAAGATTTTAAAAGTGGTTTGGGACCACTAGGAGGTGTTTTGACTGCAATGAAATGGATCAAAGAAAATGACAAAAAATATAAATGGATTTCAACTTTTCCATCAGACACACCTTTTTTTTCAAAAAAAGAATTAAAATTTTTTTTTAAAAATATAAAGATTACTGAAAGCAAATTATTTTTTATTAAAAGTAAAAAAAAAAGACATAATATTTTTGGACTATGGTCAACAGATTTGATTGGACAATTAGAAACTGATCTACAGAGAGGTGAAAGAAAAGTAGAGCTTTGGGCTAATTCTATTGGTGTAAAAACTGTAAATATTGAACATGAAGATTCTGATCCATTTTTTAATATAAATACTAAAGAGGATTTAAAAAAAGCAATTAAAATGATTAATAATGATAAGTTATAGACGTTCAAGAATCATACTTGATAATTTAAAAATTAAAATTGAAAATGAAACTATTAAGACAGATAATTGTTTAAATAGAGTAGCTGCAATAGACATTAAGAGCCCAACAAATAATCCTTCAGGTAATAATTCAGCCTTTGATGGGTATGCTATTAAATCTGAAGATACAAGATATTTAAGTAAAAAAAAAAGTAAACTTTTTAAAATTGTAGGAATTATAGCTGCGGGTGACAAACCAATTAAAAAAAGAATAAAAAAATTTGAAACAGTTGAAATTATGACAGGAGGACTTCTTCCAAAAAGTTTTAATACAATAATCCCAATTGAAAAAATAGTTTTTTTTCCCAATAAAAAAAATTCAAAATTTATCAAGATTGATCAAAAAATAAAAAAATACCAACATATAAGATTCAAAGGATCAGATTATAAAAAAAATGATTTATTATTTAAGAAGGGGACAATATTACAACCACATCATATTTTAGCTTTAAAAACATTAGGGATAAAATATGTAAAAGTTAAAAAAATTCCAAATATCGTTTTCTTTTCGACAGGAAATGAAATTTCAAATAAGGAAAAAATTCCAGAGTGGAAAGTAAGAAACTCAAACAGTTATTATATACAGTCCTTAAAAAAAAATTTTTTATTCAATTTTATTGATGGTGGTATTTTAAAAGATAATCATCAAATTTATTTTACCAAAAAAATTCAACAGATTTTAAATTCTAAAATTGATATTATCATTACTTCAGGTGCTGTTTCAGCTGGTAAATTTGATTTTATTCCAAATATAATTAAAAAATTTAAAATTTCTAATTACTTTAAAAGTGTTGCTATAAGACCTGGTAAACCAATTTTGTTTGCAAAGTTTAAAAAAATTGACAAAGTAATTTTTGGCCTTCCTGGTAATCCTATTTCGTCTGCTGCATGTTTTAGATTTTTTGTTTTTCCTTATTTACAAAATTTATTAGGTATTGAAAAAGAAAAACCAATAAAAGCAATTTTAAGAAGGAAATTTATCAAAAAAGCAAATTTTACTCGTTTTGCAAAAAGTAAAATGTATACAACTAAAAATGGTAAAGTTGAGGTTGAAGTTTTAAAAGGCCAAGAGTCATTTAAAATTCAATCATTTAATAAATCAAATATCTGGACTTTATTGCCATCTGGCAAATCAAAATTTAAAAAAGGAGAAATTGTGGATTGTTTTTTTCCAAATCATCCAAATAAAATATTTTTCTAACTGACCTCATTTTTGTTGTAGTTCAAACTATTTGGAATTAAATATTAGAAATGCTTGAGCTAAAAAATGAAAAAGTTGCTATCCCAGTAGTTTTGTTTGCTGGAATATTATGGTCGTTTGGCCCATTAGTTGTAAGGTACATGGATCAACCAGAATTAGTTCCTTGGCAATATATATTTGGAAGAGGTCTAACAATTTTTATAGTTTTGAATCTTTATCTTTTTTTTGAGGAAGGAAAAAATTTTTATAAAAATTATTTAAAGATCGGTATATCAGGCCTAATTGGTGGCACCGGTTTAGGCATAGCAATGATAACTTTTATTTATTCAATAACAAATACTAGTGCAGCAATTACCTTATTGTGTTTAGCAGCAATGCCTTTTTTTACAGCTCTATTAGGTTTTTTATTTTTAAGAGAAAAAATTTCTCTTAATGTTTGGGTATCAATAGCTATTGCCACAATCGGTATAGTTATTATGGCTTTTGGTAATACTAATAAGGCGTCACTCATAGGATTTATATTTGGTTTAACATCTTCTATTGGTTTTTCTATTTTTTCAGTCACTTTGCGTTGGAGAAAAGAAACACCAAAGTTTACCACTGTTGCATTTTCAGGATTTTTTTGTCTTGCGGTAGCGTCTATTTTTATTTTAAGCAATGATTTAGTTTTTTTTTCAACCAGTTATAATGGGACTCTTTTTTCTTTACATGGTACCTTAGTTTGCTTTGGTTTAATTCTTTACTCTATTGGCTCAAAAGCTATACCAGCTGCAGAACTTACCTTACTTTCGCTAACTGAGGTCATAGGAGGTATTTTTTGGGTATGGTTACCTATCTTTGGCATAAATGAGATTCCAAGCACAAATACTATTATTGGAGGATTCTTTCTGTTTTTGTCTATTACTTATTATAGTTTAATAATGAGGACTAATAGAAGGTTTATTGCGTTAAACTAAATTTCAAAATTTATGGAGAGACCAGATTTTTTTGAATTAAAAAATGGGGAAAAAGCTACACTTCCTTTTTCAGAAAAAGAATATCAAGATAGAATTTCTAAAATTAGAAAATTAATGTCTAATAAAAAAATAGACATGATCATTTTAACTTCAATGCATAATATTGCGTATTATACAGGGTTTATTTACTGTTCGTTTGGTAGAGCATATGGGTGTGTAATAACAAAAGATAAAATTTCAACAATTTCTGCAAACATAGATGCTTCACAACCTTGGCGAAGATCACATTGTGGAAATGTAATTTATACAGATTGGAAAAGAGATAATTTTTTAAAAGCAATAGTTTCGATAGTTGGTAGAAACGATCCTCCAAAAAATATTGGTATCGAAAACGATCATGTCACTTTAGAAATCAGAGAAAAAATTGGCTCAATTTTTTCATTTTCAGTTTTTGTAGATGTATCCAAAGAACTTATGAAACTTAGAATGATTAAGTCTGATGAGGAAATTGATTTAATAAAAAATGGTGCGAGAATTGCTGATATTGGGGGAGAAGAAATTGTAAAAAATATCAAACAAGGAGCTTCTGAATTAGAAATTGCAATTTTTGGTAGGGATAAAATGGAGAGAGAAATTGCAAAAACTTATCCTAATGCTGAATATATGGATACCTGGGTCTGGTTTCAATCTGGAATAAATACTGACGGCGCGCATAATCCTAAGACAAATCGAAAATTAGTCAATGGGGATATTTTATCATTAAATACATTTCCAATGATTTCAGGATATTATACTGCTCTTGAAAGAACACTGTTTCTTAATTCTATTGATGATGCATCTTTAAAAGCTTGGGAAGCTAATGTGAAAGTTCACAAAAGAGGTCTTGAGTTGATTAAACCTGGAATAAAATGTTCAGATATTTGTAATGAGCTAAATGAGCTTTTTGCAGAACTTGGATATCTTCAATATAGAACATTTGGTTATGGACACTCTTTTGGAGTTCTGTCTCATTTTTATGGAAGAGAAGCAGGCTTAGAACTTAGAGAGGACATTGATACTGTGTTGCAGGAAAATATGGTTGTATCAATGGAACCAATGATTTTGATTCCAGAGGGAAAACCAGGATCTGGAGGTTATAGAGAGCACGATATTTTGATAATTGGTAAAGATGGAGCAGAAAATATTACAAAGTTTCCTTTTGGGCCTGAGCACAATATTATAGGAGGATAAATGAATAAAGATAAAATTAAAGTGAATAGTTGGAACGAATGGGATCCTCTAAAACATGTAATAGTAGGAAGAGCAGATGGTACCTGCATACCAGCACCAGAACCAGCCTTAGATGCCAAAGTTCCCGAAGACTCAGATATGAGGGGAAAGTTTGGTCCAAGAACAAAAGATTCTATAGATAAAGCCAATCAATTATTAGATAATTTTTCAAATATGTTACAAAAGAGAGGGATTAAAGTGGACAGACCTACTCCTATAGATTTTAATCAAAAAACATCTACTCCTGATTGGGAGGCTAAAACTATGTTTGGCTGCATGCCCCCAAGAGATGTTTTGTTGACTGTTGGAAACGAAATTTTAGAGGCAACAATGAGCTACCGATGCAGATGGTTTGAATATTTATGTTACAGACCTCTCTTAAAAGAATATTATAACGCTGATCCAAATATGAGGCATGAGTCTGCACCAAAACCAAGATTAACGGACAATGATTATAGAAAAGACTATTTATCTGACAAAATTGGTATAGAAAAAAGACTAAGATGGACTGAGGATAAATATTTTGTAACAACTGAGGAAGAACCGTTATTTGATGCTGCAGATGTATTAAGGTTTGGTAAAGATTTAATTGTCCAACATGGTTTTACAACAAATTTAAAGGGGATTGATTGGCTTAAAAGACATTACAAGGATCACAGAGTGCATGCTGTAAATTTTCCAGGTGATCCATATCCGATACATATTGATGCAACTTTTACACCAATTAAAGAAGGAATTATTATAAATAATCCTCAGAGAAGATTGCCAAAAGAACAAAGGGTATTATTCGAAAAAAATGGGTGGGAAATAATTGATGCAGCACAACCATCACATAACGAACCACCTCCACTTTGCTATTCCTCGGTTTGGCTCTCAATGAATGTTTTAGTTTTAGATTCAAAAACAGTTTGTGTTGAGAAAAGTGAGAAATATCAAGCAGATCAACTTGATAAACTTGGTATGGAAGTAATACCTGTTGAGTTAAGGGATGCTTATGCTTTCGGAGGAGGCCTTCATTGCTGTACTGCTGACGTTTATAGAGATGGTGATTTGAAAGATTACTTCCCAAAACAATGAAAAATTTTATAGATCTACTTAAAATTTTATTTTTAAATATCAAGTATCAATTCAAATTTAAAAAAACCTATACTCAATATGGTGAAGATTTTATTATAAAAGACTACTTGTTAAACTATAAAAAAATTATCAATGGAAAATATCTTGATATTGGGGCTTATCATCCAGTTTTATACTCTAACACCTATCTTTTACACAAAAATGGTTATACTGGTTTTTGTGTAGATATTGAAAATTACAAACTAAATAATTTTAAATTTTACAGAGGAAACAAAGTAAAACTGATTAAAGGTGCAGTAACAGAAAATAAAAAAGATATAGAAATTGATTTTTATCATTTTAATCGGTCTATAGGAGAGTACAGTACTATCTCCAAAGAATTTATTGAAAAAAGATTAGCAAAATTTAAAAAAAATAATCCAAAAATTAGTTACAAAACGCAAAAAGTAAAAAATATTTATATTAATGATCTATTTCGAGAAGTAGGAAAAATAAATTTTCTAAATATTGATATTGAGGGTATTAATAATAAAGTTTTATCAGAGACAGATCTTTCAATAATTGATCCAGAGATTATATGTTTTGAAGATGATGATAGTTATTTTATTAAAGATGAAAAATTAAAATTTTTTGAAAATAAGGGCTATTCATTAGTTTTTCAAAGTGGATTAAATAAAATTTTTGCAAAAATATAATCTAACTTGGGTTTTTTTTTAAGAATTCAATATATAGTAAAACTTCCTCAAGTTTTTCGTCAGGAATATCTTTGTAACTCATATTAAAATTTTCTTTGACGCAAAGAGCAACATGTGCATATGGATTTCTTCCCTTGGGGTGGTTTGGATGGTTGGGCAACTGTCCAAGCAAATAATCCCCTGCTTGTTGCATTTTTTTCCAGAGTTTAGCTGAATTACTTTTATTCATCAAAATAAAAAATTTCCATTCAAAAATTATTTAAGGTTTTAATCTAGTTTTTGATTAATTCTTTTTTGACTCGTTTACTTCAAAGTCATCTAGTCTTTTGAATAATTCATCTTGCAGAGATCTATCTTTTTCTTCTTCGATAGCTTTTCTTAATTGTTCTCTTCTTTTTAATCTTTCTTCTTTTTGTAATTCTTCTTTTAATTTTATTCTCTGTTCTTCATCAAATTTGTCTTCCCACTCTTTAATCTTTTGAGCTTCTAAGTCTTTTTGACGATTTTCTTCTTCTTCTTTTAACTTAAGTTCTTTCTGTTTTTTTCTTGACTCTTTTAAATCCTTCTTTTTTTGCTCTTCCTCTCTGATTTTAAGATCTAATTCTTTTCGTTCTTGTGCCTCTGATTTTAATTTAAGTTCCTCATTTTTCTTTTTTTGTTCTTTTTCAACATTCTTAATATTTTCATCTTTTTCTTTTAAGGATAACTCTTTTATTTTGAGCTGTTCGTCCTTAATCTTAAAATTTTCTTCTTTAGTAAAAATTTCTTTCTCTTTTGCTTTTTGATCTTTATCTTTAATCCTCAGATCATCATCTTTTTGTATCAATCTTAAATCTTTTTTTCTTAAATCTTCGTCCTTTTTCTTAATTTGGTCCTCAATTTTTTTTAATTCTTCCTCTTTTATCTTTTGTTCCTTTTCCTTTGTTTTAATTCTTATCAATTCTTTTTTAATATTTTCTTCTCTTAATTTAATTTCTTTTTTTTCATTAAGTTTTTGTTTTTTTTTGTATTGTTCAAATACTTTATTAAAAATTTGACCAATTTTTTTTGGTTTTTTAATTTCTTTTTTTTTTAATTTTATTTTTTTAGGCATTTTATATTTTTCAATTTCAACAAAGATTTAAATTTTACTCAAGAATTATTTGAGTTTTTTTGAAATGAACTGACTATTTTGAGTTTCAACCTATAAGTGTTTTGAATTACTTATTTTCCTCTTTTATTGGTTCTTCTATAGGTTCCGTTGTTGGGTTAAGCTCGATACCTGCAGGAGTGATTGTTTGAGGCATCGCGACAAATTGTGAGTCAGGGTTATCAACCGTTTGTCTAACTCTCATTCTGTAAACTCCAAAAAGCCCAATAATTGAGTGGAAAAAAAATAAGAAAATAAAAAAACCATTCGAACCAACAAGATCCATAAATATTGAACACAAAAAAGGACCACTCATAGCACCAAGTCCAAATACAAATTGTAGACCAGCTCCAGCTGCAACAAATTTTTCTTTAGGAATATAATCGTTTGTATGAGCTAAAATAAGCGAAAACATTGGCAAACTACAAAAAGAAAAAAGTATTAAAAAAATATAAAACCATGTTTTACTAGTTGCTAGGCCGTCAGGTAAATACATTTGTCTTGAAACTAAGATTGATAATAATGCAAAAATAGCTGCACCAAAAGTTGCAATTACAATTACTTTTCTTCTATCATACATATCTGAAATTTTACCAATAGGAAATTGTGAGATAGCACCTGATATCGCTAATAAAAAAGTTACTATTGATATTTCTAAAATAGTAAAATTCATTGATGTTGCGTAAACTGCGAGTAAAGTGAATAAAGCTGATTGAATTGTGCCATAAAAAAAAGAACTTACCATGCCAAAAGGGGAAGCCTCATAAAGATCTTTCAATGTCATTGCTTTTATTCTTTTAAATGTGGGTGGTTTTTTTTTGGTTAATAAAATAGGTATTAGTGCAACAGAGGTAATTACTGAGATCAAAATAAAAGGTTGGAAATTTCTTGGGCTACTAAAATTAAGTAAAAACATTCCAATTCCCATAGAACCATAAAGTATGACCATATATACGGATAGTACACTTCCTCTATTTCTATTACTTGATCTGTCATTTAGCCAACTCTCGGCAACTGTATAAATACAAACCATGCTTATTCCAGTTAAAACCCTTAATAAAAACCAAATAAATGGATTAATTAAAATTGAGTGCATTAAGATTACCAATGATGCTAAAGAGGCAAAAGCTGCAAACACTCTTATGTGACCGACTCTAGAAATTATATTTGGTATTGTTGCAGCACCTATGAAGTATCCAACAAAATATCCTGACATCATGAAGCCAGTTGATGTCAAACTAAATTCTTCTTGAACGGCTCTAACTCCAAGAAGTGATCCTTGGAAACCATAAGCCATCATAATAAAACCCATTCCTAGAAACAGAGCCCAGGAATTTTTTAAAACTTTATTCATAAAATAATCGTAACTATTCGCGATGTATTATTAAATCAAGTCTTAATTGTGACAAGCTAAGAATTTTTAAGCTTCAAAAATGAGTGAATAGCTATAGTTAAAATTATGATAATTCCTCCCTGAAGTGTTTCTAAACTTGGTTGTTCTTTAATAATCAACCAGACCCATATCGGTCCTATAATAGTCTCAAGTAAAAAAAACAAATTAACTTCAGCCGCAGGTATAAATCTTGGAGCAATAGTAACCAGCACAAAGGGTATTGCAACACAAAGAATACACATTAAAGGCACAATAATTAGATCATCATCTGCGAGTACAAAGCTTTCAATAAAAAATAATGCAAAAGTTGCGACTAACAATTTACCTACAACAGCTGCTGGCACTAAATTTTTAGATTTAGCAGATCTAATAGTTACAGCTCCTATAGCTAAACCTAATGCAGTAATTAGACCTAAAATATCTCCAAAAAAATTTCCTATTTTAAGTGAGTCTGAAAAAATATAGATGATTGCAAAAAAAGTAATTAGTATAGAAATCCAAGTTTTTCTATCAGGTGACTCTTTAAGAAAAATTGCTCCCAGAATAGCTGACAACATTGGTGCTGTGGCTATCATCACAAGTGTATTAGCAACATCGGTATTTTGAATTGAAACTACAAAAGTAATATTTGTAACACTAAATGTTCCAACATAAATTAGTCCGTGATATCCACTAGTAAAAAGAATTTTAAAAAAATTAAGTTTATAAATTATTAACATTCCAAAAAAAACTGTAAAAAAAGGAATTATCCCTCTATAAAAAACCAGACCCCAAGTATCAACATTTGATAGTCTTATGAACAAAGAATCTGGAGTGATAAACATTACAGCAATAAAAGCAAGTAGAGAACCTTTTTGCTGATCGTTTAAGTTGTTCATGCTTTTAAATCTTTCCAAAAAGTTTTAGCAAGATTTATATTTGATAAATCATAATAAGTTTTTAATCCTGTGGGGGAGGTTACATTAATATCGCCACTAAGTTTTTGATCGATAAAATCAATTCCTGCAAAAAAAATTTTTTCCTTTTTTAAATCTTTGGCAACTATTTTAGATATCATTGTTTCAATTTTTGTTAATTTTGTATTAGCTGCCACAGCTCCCTTGCTCATATTGCTCAAAAAAGATCCTTTTTTGGGAACTCTTGTTATTGCGCCAACGATTTTGCCATTAATTATAAAAACACGTTTATCACCTTTACTTATTTTTGATAAATACTTTTGACACATTATATAATTGTGCTTTTTAATTATTTTTTTAATAATTTTTAAATTAAATTTACTTAATAAAAATATATCGTTACCGCTATAACTATTAATTGGTTTTATTATCACTTTTTTATTTAGTTTAAAAAAGTTTTTAATCTCATTTATATTTTGCGTAAAAATTGTCTGAGGCATAAACTTATTATACCTATTGGAGTAAAGTTTTTCAGAAATGTTTCTAACTGATGATGGGTTGTTAATAATTTTAACATCATGTTGAAGATTATCCAGAATAAAAGTTGATGAGATATATTCCAGATTAAATGGAGGATCTTGTCTTATTAAAATATAATCACATTTTTTTAGATTCAAATTTTGTCTTTTTGATATCTCAAATTTTTTATTTTTGTTATAATAAAATTTTACAAAAAAACCCTCAGCAATAACTTTAGAATTAATTATCGATAAATCCTTTGGGTCGTAATAAAATATTTTATATTTTTTTTTCTGAATTTCTTTTGCTAAAAAAACAGTTGTATCTGTCTCAAAGTTTAGTTTTGAGGGGTGATTTCCTTGTATAGCAACAATTTTATTTGTCATACAATTCACTTAAATCTTCTTTATTAGAAAATTTACTGATCATATGTTCAGCGTTCGTGGTTTTATTATCTATTACTTTTTGCAAATGATTTAAAAATATCGATTCATTTTTGCCACTTTTATTTTGAATATCCCTTTTTTCCAAACCGTTCCTTGATATGTTTAGCAGTGTAGAAGCCCAGTAAAGAAGATCTTTACCCATTAATTGAGTGTTGAATCCTTTTTTTGGAGCTTCAAGATATGAATTAATAATTTTATCAGTGTTCCATTTAGAGATTAATTCATAAACCTCATCGAGATTGCCATATAACATTCCAATATTAAAAGCAGGACCAGCACACAAACAATCCCACCCACAAGTATCCATTGATCTAAGTTCTATATATTTTTTTAATCTATTCTCGGTAAAGATTGTGCTTAGATGAGTTGACAGGTCACTTTCATTTGGTAATCGATAATTAATTTCACTAATTTTTCCTTCCATGAAGTTTTTAAAAGTATACTTTCCACCAGAGATATAATTTCCCTCATGTTCAATAAAAAGAAGTGGAAAGTTCATGATAAATTCAGCATATTTTTCAAAATTCAAATTTTCAAAAAATAATTTTGGCAATCCTCCACGAGCAGTATTTTGCCAAACTTTTGACCGATAAGATAAATAATTACTTTTTTTTTGTTCAACAATTGAGGAGTTTGCAAATAAAGCAATAGAAATTGGAACGATTGAATTAACAATTTTGAATTTTTTTGAAAAATCTTTCTCAGAACTATAATCAATATTCAATTGAGTGCCACAAGTTCGATACATCATATCTAAACTTTTTTTTCCTCCTGATGGCATATCTTTTGTCATAAGTTTATAACGCTGTTTTGGATTGTTTGGTATTTCGTTTATTTTTGATATTGGATCAAATCCTGCGCTTACAATACTTATGTCTAATTTATTAGTTACTTGCTTAAGCTCAAATAAATAATCATAAGACTCTGCACAAGCTTCATGAATATTATTAAGCTTTTCTCCAGATAATTCAATTTGGTTCCCTGGTTCAAGAGTAATATTTTTGCCACCTTTATTCAATCCAATTATATTTCCTTTTTCTAAAATTGGGTTCCATCCAAATTCTAATAAAGCTTCAAACATATCTTTTATTTTCGGATAATTTACTCTCTTATTATCTCTGTTATTAAATAAGAATTTTTCATGCTCGATTCCAATCTTAAAATTTTTTATATTTTTAATTCCTGAATAAAAATATTCTATAATTTGGTCTTTTGTATTAATCATAATTTCTAAATAACAATCTATCTTAAAAATTTATAGTAAAGAATATGGTTTTCTGGAAAAAATTTTTTCAACAAATGGTTTAAAAAAATCTAATTGAAAAGATTTATAATTTGGATCAAAAGAATTTTGATCGTATTTTTCACAAAAATCTACAGTGTCTTGATAATATTTATGATTTTTGTATTTATCTCTTTTATTTTTATCTCCACCTAAGTGGTGAGCATAATAAAACATCTGAAATTCCCCATGTTTTTCAATTATCCAATGTGTTTTTTCAGAGACATATGGTTTGAGAATTGCAGCAGCATACTCAGAATGATTCATTGGTGCTAATTCGTCCCCAATATCATGGAGTAAAGCGGCAACAATCATTTCCTCACTTTCACCGTTTTTATAAGCTCTTGTCGCACTTTGAAGTGAGTGCTCTAATCTTGAGATTTGATAGCCTTCTAAAGTATCAGTTAAGCTTGACATAAATTTTAATATTCTATCTGCTGTTTTACTTGCAAAATCTTTTTCATGTTTATCTAAAAAAAGATAGTCCTCTTTGGTTCCTTTTTTCATTTCTGTAAAACTTACTTTTTTCATAATTTAATTGTTTGATGCACTACTCAACAAAGAGAGCTGGGTAACTTTATTATCTCCAAGTTCATCAATAGGTTTCACAGGATAATCTCCAGTGAAATAATGATCTGTTAATTGAGGATAATTTTCATTTCTTTTATCAAAACCTATAGCTCGGTACATTCCATTTAATGATAAAAATTTTAGAGATTTTGCACCAATATAATTACATATTTCATCATTAGTTTTGTTTGCTGCGAGTAATTCTTTTTTTGTAGGTGTATCAACACCATAAAAATCAGGATATTTAATTTCTGGGCAAGCAATTTTTACGTGGACTTCTTTAGCACCTGCATCATATAGCATTTTTACTATTTTGTGAGATGTAGTTCCTCTTACCAAAGAGTCATCAATTAAAATTATTTTCTTATTCTTGATAGTAGATTTGTTAGCATTTAATTTTAGTTTTACCCCAAGACTTCTAATTTTTTGGCTAGGTTCAATAAAGGTTCTACCAACGTAATGGTTACGAATTAAACCTAACTCAAAGTTTTTTCCAAGATATTGTGCAAAACCAAGAGCTGCAGCATTTCCTGAGTCTGGTACTGGCACAATTATGTCAGCGTCTACATCACTTTCTTTTGCAAGTTCTAATCCGAGATTTTTTCTGTGTTCATAAGCAGTTTTATTATCTAAAATACTGTCTGGTCTTGCAAAATATATGTATTCAAAAACACAAGGCCTTACTTTTTTTTGTGGAAAAGGTTTAATACTTTGTAATTTATCATTTTCTATTAAAACTATTTCGCCATTATCGACCTCTCTAATAAATTTTGCACCTATTATATCAAGTGCACAAGTTTCTGAGGCTAAAACATAACTGTTTTTTAATTTTCCTATGACAAGTGGTCTTATACCAAATGGATCTCTTACTCCAATTAAAGAAGTTTGAGTAAGCATAACTAGTGCGTAACCACCTTGAATTTGAAAAATAGCATCTACAACTTTATCAATAGTTTTAACTCTCTTTGACTTGGCGATTAATTGCACAATTGTTTCTGTGTCTGAGGTGGTATAAAAAATTGCTCCATCCTCAACTAATTTTTTTCTTAAAGAAATAGAATTAGTAAGGTTACCGTTATGAGCCACACCGATACCCCCAGCATTAGTATCAGCAAAAAATGGTTGAATATTTCTTAATGTATTTTCACCAGTGGTACTATATCTATTATGTCCAATTGCGTAGTCTCCTTTAAGATTATTAAGAACTTTTTCTTTATTAAAATTATCACCAACCAAGCCAAATCTTTTTTCAGAAAAATATTGTTTTCCATCAAATGTAACAATACCACAACCCTCTTGACCTCGATGTTGAAGAGCATGAAGACCAAGGGCAGTTAGTGCTGAAGCATCTTTAGCATTACTTATTCCAAAAATTCCACATTCTTCTTTGATCTTAGGATCAAAGGTCCTCAATTTTTTCTTTAGAATCTTGATATGTTTTTTCATTAGGAAATTCTTTTATTAAATAATTACTACCTTTTTCTAAATATGGAAAGGTGTATGATTTATCCAAATTTATTGGCCATTTATCGTAATTATACACTATATGGACACCTAAAAAAATACACACAGAGAGAATATAAGCTCTTATAAATCCAAAAAAGAATCCGAAAACAGTGTCTAAACTTCCTAGCCCAGTATAACTAATTGCTTTGCTTACACCTCTGTTAATCATTAATATAAAAAATATTACTATTATGAATATTGTGATACCAAGCCCAACATCAAGTATATATTCACTATCGATAAAGTCTTCCAAATAAGGTTTGGCCTTAGGGAAAATTATTAAGGTTACTATATAAGCTAACAACCATTTTGCCATAGACAATATGCTAAGGACAAAACCTTTTTTATAACATTTAATAACTGAGAGGATGGTAATAATTAGATATAGTAGATCAATAATTGAAATAGAGTTATAAAAATCTTTTAATAAGTCTTGCATTTATTTATCAAAAGGTCTTATCAATAAAATTAAAGATGGAAGAAGGGTTAAAACAGATATCATAGCCAGCAACATAGCTATGCCTGTAAAAATTCCAAAATAAATAGTTGGTATAAATTTAGATAAAACTAATATTGAAAATCCAAAAACTATAGTTATTGAGGTATTTAAGATAGCTTTACCCACAGTGGTATGACATAGGGTTAAAGTTTCTTTATAATCTTTCAAATTATTAAACTCTTCCTTAAATCTATAAATATAGTGAATACTATTGTCTACGGCGATTCCGATTGTAATTGCTGCAATCGTGATTGTCATCATATCTAGAGGTATACCCAATAAACCTATAATTCCGAGTATAAAAAAAGCTGCTATAAAATTGGGCACAACACCAATAAGAGATAATTTAATATTTTTGAAAAGTATTAAAAACATTATAAATATTCCAATCATAACTAAACCTAATGTTAGAATTTGAGATTTAAAAAGACTTTGAAGTAAATTGTTAAACAAGATTAAAACTCCTGCAAGTTTAAATTCATTTTTATCTATTCCAATCTTGTTTTCTAAATCGTAATTAATCTTATTTATTAAATCATTCCTTCTCAAATCTTTTTGAGAGTCAATTATTCTTAGGTTAATTCGTGCCTCATTATCTTTTATCGAAATGTAAGGATCGATAATTTCTGTCTTAATACTTTGGGGTATTTTTGAGTATAAAACACCCATTTCTAATGTGCCAAGCGGCTTATTATTATTAAGTAATGTCGCTACATCTATAATTGATGAAAATGACAAAACCTTTCCTACCTGAGGTAAACTATCAAGATAATTATGAACTGCTGCTATTTTATCAATTTTATCTTTTGTAAACCAATATTTTTCATCATTTTGATTTTCTTCTTCTCCCCAATCTTCAAATTCATCTTCATCACTTGATTCAGATTTTTCTTTTTTGGGAAATTTTAAAATAACCTCAAGAGGCGTAGTACCTCCTAGTTCTTCATCTATAAGTTTCATTCCTTTATAAATTTCAGTCTTTTTACTAAAGTAATTTATAAAACTATTCTCGACCTCTAGACGACTAATACCAATTAAGCTTAATAATATTATAATCAAAGTAATAATATAAATTGTCTTATGATTATTTTTTGACGTATTTGCAAAAAAGGTAATTATTTTAGAATCTTCATTTTTTTTTAAAGAAATATTTTCTTTTGGAACAAAATTAATAAGAGTAGGTAATAATGTAAAAGTTATTAAGAATGAAGTTATAAGTCCTAATGTCATCATCCAACCAAAATCAATAATCGGTTTTATTTCACTGAAAATTAAAGAGAGAAATGCTATCACAGTTGTTAAAACAGTATAAAGAATTGGCCAGAACATTTTATTTGTAGTTAACGCAATGAGCTCTGTAATGTTCTTAGAAGGAAATTTTTCTCTTAATTGTAAAAATCTCGTACTCATATGAATGTTCATTGCCATTGTTAAAATTAACATCAAGGCGATAAAATTAGATGAAATGACAGTAACTTTCCAACCAAGTAAACCCAATATACCAATCATGATTATTACTGAAAAAAAACAGCTACTTATTGGAACGATTATCCAAATTAACCTTCTAAAAACAAACCATAGAGTTCCAATTATAAATAGAAGAACTCCAATTCCAAAGACAATTATATCACTTTTTATGAATGACATCATATCATCAGCAATCATGGGTATTCCGCCTAAATGTATTTTCCCTATATTCTCATAGCTCTTTATAACATCTCTTATTTCAAGAATATTTTGATGATTTTGTTTTTTTATTAAATCCTTAACTTCTTCGAGTTCTTCACTTGATGCTTCAGATAGATCTTTAAGTTTTTTGTTTTTTTTTATATTTACTATTATACCACTTGTCTTTCCGTCATTACTAATTACAAAATTTCTAAATACAGGACTACTCACTATTTCTTTAAAACCTCTGTCTCTATCAATATCCTCATCTTTAAGTGTCTTGAAGTTTTTTAGTCTTTCTTGTAAGGGCTCATCAGAGCTATTTAACAATGGAATATCTAACAGTGTAATCACACTATGAACCCAATCTAAGCTTTGAATTTTATATTTAAGACTTAAGAGATTGTTTATTGAGGTATCTGAAATCATTCCCTCATTAGGTGTGTAAGTCAAAATTAAGAAATCTTTGGAGCCATATCTTTTAGATATTTCTTGAAGGTATTTAAGGTCAGGGTCACCTTCAATCAAAAGGGTTTCTGAGGAGGCATCTAACCTAAAATCTTTTGAATGGTACCCAAAACTTATCAGTGTAATGATCAGTATAATAAAAACAGATTTTGGATTTTTAAGAATTATATTTTGATAAAATTGGGCAAACATCTAATCCCTTTTATATTGGAATTTAGTTGGTTTGAGTATCCTTAAATTTAGTAAACATTGCCTCAAACTCCAGGAATACATTTCCAGTTGGACCGTGTCTTTGTTTACCAATGATTAATTCTGCTAAATTTGAAACTTCATTCATTTTTGCTTGCCATTCAGCGTGCTCTACAGTTGCGGGCTTTGGTTCTTTATTTTCTAAATAGTATGATTCTCGATAAACAAACATTACTACATCAGCATCTTGTTCTATTGAACCAGACTCTCTTAAATCAGATAGTTGAGGTTTTTTATTATCTCTTTGCTCTACTTGTCTTGATAATTGCGAAAGAGCAACAACAGGAATAGATAATTCTTTTGCAATAGCTTTCAAACCCTGAGTTATTTCCGAAACTTCTTGAACACGTCCATCCTTATAATTTAAAGTTCCTCTCATTAATTGAATATAGTCTACTATAATCATATCAAGACCATGTATTCTTTTAATTCGTCTTGCTCGATTACTCATAGCAGCAATACTTATTGCAGGTGTTTCATCTATATAAAGCGGCAATTCGGAAATATTTTTTGATGTTTCTAAAAATTTATCAAATTGTTCATCGGAAATTCTTCCACGTCTTATATCATTTGATTTAATTCTTGATTGTTCTGCTAGTATTCTTGTTGAAAGCTGTTCGGATGACATCTCTAACGAAAAAAAAGCTATAGAAGATTTTCTTCCACTATCTTGTAATTTTTGAGCTGCATTAAATGCAATATTTGTAGCTAAAGCAGTTTTTCCCATTCCTGGTCTACCAGCAATTATTATTAAATCAGACTTGTGAAGACCTCCCAATCTATCATCTAAATCTCTTAGACCAGTAGGGACACCAACAATTCCTTCCTCATTTTTATAAGCTGCTGAAGCCATTTCAATTGTCTGTTTCATTGCTTCGTCAAATTTAATTATTGACGAATTAAAAGATCCCTTTTCAGCAAGATCAAATAATAACCTTTCGGAATTTTCAATGATATTTTGACCATTAGTATTAAGATCATTTAATTTAGCTGTGTCGATTGTTTGTTCAGAAATTTTAATTAATTCTCGTCTTACAAACATATCATAAATAATTCTTGAATATTCAGTGGCTTGTCTTGTAGATGTGGAAAATTTTGTTATCTTGACCAAATATTCTGGAACATTTAAATCATCTTTTTCATCTACAAAATAATTTTTTAAAGTTATTGGGTTGGCTAGCATGCCTTTGTATATTAAATTTTCTATAGCGCTAAAAATTTTTTGATGCATAGGATCATAAAAATTCACACTTGAAATTATGAGATTTATCTCATCAAAAATTTCATTTGTAACTAATATTGATCCTATAACAGATTGTTCAGCTTCTATATTATTTGGAAGTTCTTTAAAATTATTTTTTACAACACTAAGATTATTTTCCATAGAAAAATATATTATGAAAATATTAATCTAGGAAATGATTTAATTAGTTGGGGAAAAAATTGTATAATTATTGTATCGTATCAGCTGACTCAACATTTATAGATATTTCAGCATCAACTTCAGAGTGTAAGAAAATTTTAATTTTAAATTTTCCTAAAGATTTAATTTCTTTAACAGGTTGTATCATTGATGGCTTTATATCAATTTTAGTAAGGCTTTTTATTAATTTAGAAATTTCTGTTGGTTTTACTGATCCATAAAGTTCTTTATTTTCCGTACTTAATTTTTTAACATTAAATTCTTTCTTATTTATTTTTTCAAAAATTGATTTTGCCTCTGCTTTTTTTTCACTATCTTTTTTTGACAAGTCAGTCTTAATTTTTTCGACTTCTTTAATATTTTCTTTTGAAGCATAAAGAGCCTTGTTGTTAGCTATTAAAAAGTTTCTAGCAAACCCTCTTTTTACATCTATAATTTCACCAATAGATCCAATTCTTTTAATATTTTCTAATAGAATTACTTTCATTTATAATAGTGCCAAATTTCTTGCTCTTTTTATTGATAAAGATAACTCTCTTTGCTTTTTTAAACTTATATTAGTTATCCTTGAAGGTAAAATTTTTCCATTTTCAGAAACATATCTTTTTAAAAGTTTAATATTTTTATAGTCAACTTTAGGCGCTCCTTTAACTGAAAGTGGGCAAGTTTTTTTAAATTTGTATTTATTAGGTTGAAAAATACTTAATTTAGCAAAATTACTCTGCTTATTTTTTTTATTTCCACTTTGTCTTTTAGGCATTATACCTCCTTTAACTCTTTCTTATCATTAGCCTCTTTAGAGCCAAAATAATTAGTATCTAAGTCAAATTCTTTTACTTTAATTGTTAAATATCTTAGTAATTTTTTATCAATCGCTTCATTTTTTTCAAGTTCGCTAATCATTTTGCCGTCACCTTTAATCTTGAAATGAATATAGCTCCCTTTTTTGTTTTTTTTGATTAAATGAGACAAGTTTATTAAACCCCAGTTTTCTGTCTTAACAATTTCACCTTGATTTTTTTCAACTAATTTAGAATATTTTTCTGTTAGTTGTTTAATTTCACTTGGTGAAGTATCCTGCCTAGCAATTATAGTATGTTCGTATAAATTCATATATGTTCTTTAATAAAAAGTGAGGATATACTATTATAATAATTTAATTACAATAGTAAAATAACCAATAAATTAGAGATTTTAAATGTTTTCAGTTGTATTTCCAGGTCAAGGTTCACAAGTGGTTGGAATGGGAAAAGAGCTTTATGAAAAATATGACTTAGTTAAAGATTATTTTAAAGAGGCGGATGATACATTAAATTTTAAACTATCAGAACTTGTCTTAAATGGACCTAAATCTGATTTAGACTTAACTGTTAACACTCAACCAGCTATATTTTTAATCAGTTATTCAATTTTCAAAATTGTAAAAAATGAATTTGGAAAAGACCTTAATAAAGGAAAATTTTTTGCTGGTCATTCATTAGGAGAATACTCGGCATTAGCATGTGCTGGATACCTAAATTTTACAGATACAATTAAGATTTTAAAACAACGAGGTGAAGCAATGCAAAATGCTGTTCCAAAAGGGCTTGGAGGAATGTTAGCTGTTTTAGGTAGTTCAATTGAAGATATTGAAGATCTACTTAAAGAGAACAACTCAAAAATTACAGCAGAGATAGCAAATGATAACTCTGAAGGACAAATTGTGATCAGTGGAAAAATTAATGACATAAATCAACTTGCAGATATTCTTAAATCAAAAAATATAAAAAATATAAAATTACCAGTAAGCGCCCCATTTCATTGTAAATTAATGCAAAAAGCTACAGAAAGCATGCAAGATAAAATAAATCAACTTAAAATGAATGATGGTCAAAACAGTCTTATCTCGAACGTGACTGCGGAAGAGGTAAAAAATAATAAAGAAATAAAAGATCTATTGATAAAACAAATTGAGAGTAGGGTAAGGTGGAGAGAGAGTGTTTTAAACATGCTAAATTGTGGGGTTGATCAATTTATTGAGATTGGTCCAGGAAAAGTTTTAACAGGTTTAATAAAAAGGATTAAAAAAGATATAAAATTGATATCAATTAATTCTGAAGAGGATATAAATAATATAGATATTAAATGATAAACTTAAAAAATAAAAATGTCATCGTTACTGGCGCCTCAGGAGGAATAGGAAGTTCTGTAGTTGAAAAACTTAACGAAGCAGGTGCAAATATTCTTGCCACAGGAACAAAAATTGAAAAATTAGATCAGCTAAAAAATAAATTTGATAAAATTAAAATAATTAAATTTGATATTTCTAATCATGATAAAATTGAAGATTTTATTGAAGAGGCTACTGAAAGTTTAGGGGGAAATTTAGATTGCATAATAAATAATGCTGGTATTACAAAAGATAATTTAACAATTAGAATGAGTATGGACGAGTGGTCTAAAGTAATTGACATAAACTTAACATCAACTTTCTTAATGAGTAAATTTGCAATCAAAAAAATGTTAAAAAATAAATCAGGTAAAATAATTAATATCACTTCTGTTGTTGGACATACTGGCAACGTAGGTCAGGCGAATTATACAGCATCTAAAGCTGGAATAGTAGCTATGTCAAAAAGTTTAGCAATTGAATATGCTAAAAAAAATATAAATGTAAATTGTATTTCACCAGGATTTATTAATACCAATATGACAGATAAGATTGATGAAAAATTTAAAGAGACAATTATTAGCAAAATTCCTGCAAGTAGACTAGGAAAGCCATCGGATATTGCAAATGCAGTCCTTTTTTTAGCATCGCCAATTTCCGATTACATTACTGGCGAGACTTTACACGTTAATGGCGGAATGTATTTAGGTTGACAAAAAACCAATTTCAACTATTAACGAATTATAACAAAAAGGATAAATATGTCAGACGATATTTCAAGTAAAGTAAAAAAAATAGTTGCTGATCATTTGGGTATTGATGAGGCTAAGGTCACAGAAGAGTCTAGTTTTATAGATGATTTAGGTGCTGATAGTTTAGATACAGTTGAATTAGTGATGGCATTTGAGGAAGAGTTTGGTTCCGAAATTTCCGATAGTGAAGCTGAAAAAATTTTAACGGTCGGAGATGCTGTTAAATTTATTGAAGGGAAAAGAAATTAATTTTACTAAATGCCCTTAAAAAAAGATGGGATAATGGTTATTTTATCATCCCCATCCGGGGCTGGCAAAACTACCCTTGTAAAACTTTTAGCTGAAAGAAAAAATTTTAAAATCTCAATTTCACATACAACTAGAAAACCTCGAGAAAAGGAAACTCAAAATAAAGATTATTATTTTGTTGATGAGTTAAGATTTAAAGAATTAATAAGAAATGATGAATTTTTAGAATATGCTAAGGTTTTTAATAATTTGTATGGAACAACTAAGTCTCCAGTAAAAGAGAAATTGAAAAATGGTGAAAATGTAATTTTTGATATTGATTGGCAGGGCGCAGACCAAATCAAAAATAAAAAATTAGATTTTAAATTAATCACGTTCTTTATCTTACCCCCAAGCAAAGAAATATTATTTGAAAGACTTTCTAATCGAGATATGAAAGATAAATTAATCGTAGAGGAGAGAATGAAAGAATTTAGTAGAGATGTTTTACATTGGATTAACTATGATTATGTTATTATAAATGATGATCTTGAAGTTTGTTATAGCAAAATAGTAGATTTAATTGAAAGTGAGATTAGTGGCATAACAAAGAATTATGATGATAATTTTATCAGATCACATGTAGAAAAATTAACTTCTTAAATTTTCATATTCTTTTACTATTTCAAAATATTGTTTCAAAGATAAATTCTGTGGTCTTAAATTTAAATTAAGATTTAATTTTTTAGAAACATTTGAATAATTTTTAAATAATTGTTTCATAGGATTTTTAATCATTTTTCTTTTTTGATTAAAAAAGATACGAGAGATTAATTCTAAATTTTTTGGATTTTGAAATAGATCATAATTTCTTTTTAAGGTAAAATGTAAAACTGAACTTTCAACTTTTGGTTTTGGAAAAAAACAATTAGGACTTATATCAAATATTTTTTTGACATTTAATCTCCACTTACACAGAATTGTTAATCTTCCAAAATTTGTGGAGTTTTCTTTTGCAACAATTCTTTCAGCAACCTCTTTTTGAAACATTAATATTAATTCATCAAACCATGGATCTTTTTTCAAATTTATTATCCAATTACAAATTATTTCTGTTGAAATATTATAAGGAAGATTCCCAAAAACTATTAATTTTTTTTTTGAAATTAGTTCCATATTTGTTGTAAGAATATCGATATTTCTAATCTCAATTTGATCTTTAAATTTATCAGATAGCAAGGAACATAAATTTTCATCTTTTTCAAAAGCAAAAAATTTTTTTGGCTTTTTTTCAAGTAATGATGCAGATAGATTTCCTGTCCCAGGACCAACTTCTAAAATTTCTTTATTTGAAATTTCTGTAATAGAGGCAATTTTCTCTATTATATTTTTATCTATAAGAAAATTCTGTCCTAGACTTTTTTTTGCTTTAATACGCACTTAATTATCTAAAAACTTTATTGCCTTAAGTAAACTAGTTGGGTTAGATTTATTTTTTCCAAACATTTTTTCATTAGGCCCATGATCTGGAGAAACCCTATTAAAAGGTAATCCCAGCGTAATATTAATGGCGTCAAATTCAAAAATTGACTTAATTGGACCTAAGACTTGGTCGTGATACATGCCAATAATTACATCAAACTTTTTAAAATTATTTTTTAAAAAAATAGTATCTGCTGGAAATGGTCCAGAAACATTATACTTTTGTTTTTTTAGATAATTTATTGTTGGATTAATTACTTTTACCTCTTCACTCTTATTAAAATTACTTTCGCAGTGAGGATTTAAACCAGTTAAAGCAATTTTTGGCTTAATATTGAATTTCCTTTTGTAGAATTCGTTAATTAATTTCACATGATTTATAATTCTTTTTTTTGAGATAAGTTGATGAACTTTTTTTAGAGGCACATGTGTTGTTATTGGGCTTACAGATAATTTTTTATTAAATATCAACATCACTACGTTTTTTAAATTATTTGTTTTTGATCCAAGATATTCAGTTATACCTAGATAATTTCCTTTTAAAAATTTTTTTTTATTAATTGGACCATTGATAAGTTGTAATCTTTTATCTTTTTTTAAAAGTTTAATAGCTAATTGGAAAGACCTTTCAATATAATTTACTATATTTTTTGATTTGAGAGGAACGTTGATATAATTTATGGTCCTATTATTTATCATTTTAAAATTAATATTCTCATTTTTCAGTTTATTTAATTTAAATTGATACTTTAAATATTTCATCTGATTAATTAAAATTTCTTCATCAACAATTAAAATAAGTGGATTTGAAATTTTAATTAGTTTCAATGATTTAAAATATATTTCTAAAAAAATACTTTTTGGATCACCTGCAACAACTAAAATTGGTTTAGAATTTTTTGACATATGATTTATTTTCAAGTTGTTTGTAATAAATTACAGAATATTCATTAAGTTTTCTATTTTTCTCAGAAATTGTAAGTTTATTTATTTCTTCATCTCTATTTATATTTGATGATACTATTTTTTTTTCATTAAGCTTTAATATAAGTATACCCGCTGCTGAATTGATAGGATTGGTAAATTGGCCCTCATCAAGATCTTTAACGTAATCAAAAATTTCATTAGAAATTTGATTTTGATTAACCCATCCTATTTCTCCACCAAATTTTGAACTATCTGCCATACTATGAAGTATAGCTGTATCCTTAAAGCCAATTTCTTTTATAGATTTTAAAATCTCTTCATATTTTTTTTCATTATCAATTTTACTTTTTTCTAAAAAAATAATTTCAGATAGATTTAAACTTAGTTGTTCAGAGTTATTTTCAATAAAAAAATCGACTTTTTTTTCTATTTCATCTTTATCAATTTTTAATTTATTAAGAAATTTATCTACTATTAATTTATTCCAAGTTTGTTCTATTATAAATTTTTTCTTTAAATTAGTTAAATCTATATTTTTATTAGAAAGATAGTTTTTAAAATCTATGTCATTGTCAAAACCTAAATTTATTCTAAAATTTTTTAAAACTAAATCTAAATCTTTTGATACAATAGCTTTTTCATAGTCAATACTATAAAATTTATCAATTTCATCTTTTTTAATTTTTTCTCTTATAAGTGAATTTTGAGCTGTTTCAGTAATTTTTTTTTGGTCAAACGTTTCCATATTTTTATTAAGAGATTTAAGATAATTTACCTCTTTTTCTATGTCATAATTAGTTATTACAGTGTCATTAACTTTAAATATTATCTTCAATTCATTTCCAAGTGCGACAGATCCAAAACCGAACACTATGAAGAAAATTAAATAAAAAATTTTTTTCATTATTTCATATTAGGTGATGAGATTGATGAGAAAGGAGTGATAGTTAACTTAAAAAATATTTCTTCACTCGGTTTTAATTCTCTGTCTTGATAATAATTTTTATTATATTCTATGGCAGCTACTAGACAGTCGTTTTTATACTCATAAATAAAATTATAAAATTCGGTTAAATCAATTTTTCTATTTCTTCTTGTAGAAAAAGATAAAGAGTTATTACTAGTTAAATTTAATTTGAAATTGTTTGATAAATAACTATCTGAACCAATCTCATTATTTTCTTCTAAGAAATCAAACGAAGTTATAAAATTATTCACTTTAAATTCCGCCTCAACTTTATTATAATTAAGTGTCTTTAAATTATTATCAGCCGAAAAGTCATAATTAATCTTAAAATTGTTACTTGGATAAAAGTCAAATTTACCAACAATATCTGATGATTTGCTCTGCATTTTTGATTTTACAGGAAATCTTTTGTTATTTTTATCCCTAAAAATTTGAGCTAAACTGAAATCCAAAAGTTCATCATTTTGTTTATTTTGTAATTTATAATCAAATCCAACTGTAACAGACTGGCCGCCTTCCAATGAGCTGCCAACCCCTAATCTGTTATTAGAAAAAATATTAGTTATGTCAATTTTTCTATCTAAATTACTCATCTCTTTGTTACTCGAAGGATTATACCTTGCTGATATTTTTGGGCTTAAATTGTTAATAAATTTTGAAGACTCTTTTTTTAGCGGTAGAGTTGATGTAAGAATTAAAGAAGAATAGTTTTCCGTTTCAGTTTTGTCATTAGTTGTATTTTTCCCTCCATTAGTTACATTTTTTAGTAGGATATCATAAGAAGAAATAATTCCATATTTTGAAATATATGATTTTGAGTTATAGTTTAAGTCATTTGTGAATGATTTTTTTGTTTCATTTGTATTTCTTTGTTGAGCTGCAGCAGAAATTTCATAAGTCAAACGGCCGTCTAGTTTTGTATCAATATTTTTTGAAAGACTGAAATTTGGAAAAACATATTGATATTTGTCTGATTTTTTTTCTATAGTTAAATCTTCATATGCTTCAATATCTATTGATAAATTTAAATTTTCGTTATTTGAATTATATTTTATAAAAGAATTTAATAAACTCTGGTTATCTGATTTTTTAGTTTCTGAAATTATATTATCACTTTTTAAATAAGTGTCGTTTGTAGTTTTTTCTAAATTGATTTCTAAATTTGAATAATCAAAAAAACTATTTTCAAAGTTATGGCTTGTATTAGTAAAAAAATGCGATTTTGAATTTTTATCTAACTTTTTAATACTGAAGTCAGTTGAATGTTCTGTATTTTTTTCGATCTGTCTATATTCTCCTTGGAATAAAATATCATTATTAAAATAAATTCTTGGAGTTACTGTTAAATCTTTATTTTCAGAAATTACTTTGTAGTATGGAATTTGAATTGAGCTACCATTTTTTGATGAATTGATTAAGGATGGTATTAAAAATCCTGATTGTCTTTTAACTGTAGGATCTGGATGAAAAAATTTGGGAAAATAAAAAACTGGTATATCATATAACTTAAGTAAAGAATTTTTATAGTTTATGGTTTTCGTTTTTTTATTATGCGTTACTTCTTTTGATTGAAAAACCCATGGAGGACAATCATCTCTAATTTTACAAGTTGTAAATATTCCATTACTAATTGTAGTAATTTCATCTTTTAATATCATTGAACTTCCTTTTAATCTTGCATCAACCCCCATTTCACCTTCAGCAAAATAAATTTGAATATCTTTTGCTGCTATTCGATTATTACTCAAATCAATAAAAGAATTATTTGATTTATATTCGTTTAATTGATTGTCTAAAAATCTTAATTTATCTGTTCTTAATATTTTATTCTTTAAAGAATATTTAAAACCTTCAACATCTAACTTATTTCCATAATTATCCTTGATCGAAGTTATTTCATCTGAAAAAATAGTCAGATCATTTCTGAAAAATATAATATTTTTTCCATTAATTGTGTGTGACTCATTTATCTTTATTTTAGTAAGACCATCAGAATAAATTTTTTCTATTTCTTTTTCATAAGTTACTTTATTACTCTCAATTTCTATTTTTTGAATTTCATCAATTATTTTTACATTTTCTACTAAATCTAGAATTCTCAAATTTTTATCATAAACCGAATTTTTTGCGTTAATAAGTAAACCATCATTGGTAGTAACTTTAACCCCATCTTTTGCAAAAATTTTATCCTCAGTTTTTTTTAATTCAATAGATTTACTTTCGAAGATAAAGTCTTCAAATGCTAGCACCATTGAATTAAAGAATACTAAGATCAAAATTAAAAAGAGTGTAGTAAAATTATTTTTCATTTATTCTTATCATTCCTATTATTGAAAACATTGTTAAGATTGTGATTGGTGTCCAAATAGATACTAACAATGGTAATTTTTCATTCTTTCCTAAAGTTCCAAAGAAAAAATTAATGTAATAAATTACAACAGACAATAATATTCCAATTATTATCAGAAAAACCCTAGGTTTTTTGTAGTTTATATTAAGCATCAAAATAGACGCCATCAGTGTAATTATTGTAATCAAGACTGGATAAGCTATAATTTTTTGAACGTGATAGTCTATTTCAGTTGTTGAATAGTTTATTGAATTATAACTTTTTTTTAATTCAAACAAATTCCAAATTGTCAGCGAAGATAAGTTAGAAAATAGATTATTTATTTCTTTATAATTAAAATTTGATTGAAAAATCAATTTTTTTTCATCTTTGACATTATTTGATTTATCAATTATTTGAGATTCATTTAAGATCCAAGAATTTTTCTCTATTTGAGCACTTTTCGATCTTATATTTTTTAAAAACTCAAATTGATTGTTAAGTTGAAGAATATCAACATCATTCAAAGTATTTAAAGTAAAACTTTTTGCATTGATGAAATTAATTTTTTCATCAATTTCATCTTTAATCCACAAACCGTTTTCTGTGATTGTTGCTAGGTATTTATTATCTTTTGTAAATTCTTTTTTGATGTCTAAATATTTAAATTTTAGGATTGCAGAAAAATTATAAAAAATAGTTATAATTAATAATCCTAATATAAATGATACTAAGGTTGTTAATTTTAATATTTTAAAGTTTGAAAGACCATTATTTTTAAAAACATTCAATTCACCTTTTTCTAATAATTTAATAAAAAAAAATTGAGAAGTTAACAAAAAGATAAAGGGAAATATTTCATATAATAGAGATGGCACATTTAAAAATACTAAATAAATTGGAAAATAATAATTAACATCGTACTCAGAAAAAAAATTTAATTCCTCTAATATGCCCATTATGAAGCCAAGTACAAAAAAAATAAAACTTATCTTAAGAGCAGTTGTTAAGAATTCTTTAATAAGATATTTTTGATAAACTTTTAATATCATTTTAACTTTCACCTTTCATTTTAATCATAAAGAAAAAGTAAACTATTGTAGAAATGACAATAGGTATTAAGATAGTAGCAATACCAAAAAAACTACTTAAACTTACCAAATTGATAGAAATTTGAGCAAGTATTACAAAAAAAATTCCAAGTAAAAAAACCTTATATTTAAGTGCTCTGTATCCACTGTGACTACTTGATTTAAGAATTACAAAGCAAGAAATAATACATATTAAAGGAATATAAAATGGCAAAAAAACTCTTTTATATATTTCTTGAGTAAGATTTTTTAAGATATTTTTTTGACATTTCAAATTTTCTATTTTTTTTATCATTTGATTATCAAAATATAAAAGTTTGATACATTTGATTATTGTTTTGCTTTTAGTCTCCTGTATTTTTGGAGTAACTGTAGTTTTAGTACTATAATTACTTAAATTTAATCTAGTTTTTTCAAAATTAAATGATGTAAGATTCTGATTTCCGTAATTAATTATTATTCCTTCATTGAGGTTGAGAAATTTTTTATCCTCATTACTTGATATAAATCCTTGTTTTGCAATAATCAGTTGAGAATTTGAAGCATTTGAATCCTTTATAATAATATTTTTTAAAGAATTTTTATTCTTTTCATCGAGAAAAATTGTAAGATTTTCTACTGTATCAATAAATTTTTTCGGTTTAATTAGAGAAGGAAAAAAATCAAGACTAGAACTTCTAATAAATGATCTTGCCTTATCTTGTGTGAATGGAACAATAAAAAATGATAGGAAAAAAGAAAAAATTAAAAATAAAAAAGACAAATATATTAAACTATTCAAAAATTGTGATTTACTAATTCCATTAATCCAAAAAATTAAAGTTTGATTTCTATCCTCGTATACAGTCAATATATAAAATAATGATAAAAAAAATGAGAGAAGTAAAAGTTTATTGAAAATTTTAGGTATATTCATGAAGGAATACATGAAATAAGTAGAAAGACTGTGACCATCTTCTGATACAATATCTAAAAAATTCACTGCTTGAAGAATCCAAACAATTAAAGTCAATGTAATAGAACAAGCTATAAAGAAGAGGACAATCTCTTTAAATAGATTATTAAATATAATTTTTTTCATTGAATTCTATAGTTATTAAGCTTATATAGCACTTTCACTCGTAGATTGAATAAAAAAATTATGGCAATTAAAATAAGCTTCAAAAAGAACCTAGTAGAAAAAAATATAAGAAATTATGTTTTGTTTACCGATGAAAATTTTAAAATTAGGGGGTTAAATAATCTCTCTTTGAGCTCCCAAGCAAATTTAATCAATAAAACAATAAATTCTCAAAACTCAAAAGAAAAAGATTTTTTGATTTTCAATATAAGTGCAGATAAAAAAATTATTCTAATTAAGACTAAAAATGATCAATCTTCTTTAGAAAATGAAAAAAAAGGTGCAAAATTTTATGGCTTTATAAATACAAATTTAATTTTTAATTCAACATTCTTTGAAAATAATATTAAAGAGACATGTCCAAAAAATAAATATTTTTTAAATGAATTTTTTCATGGATTGCAATTGAAATCATATGAGTTCAATAAATATTTTACGAAAAAAAAAATAAAAACTTTTGAAATTACTGTTTTAAACAAAAAATATTTGAAAGATTTTTATAAGAATAAGAGATTCAACTCTTTAATTGAAGGAACAAACTTTACTAAAGATCTAGTATCAGAACCTGGAAATATTCTTCATCCAGATGAATATGCTAAAAGATTAAATGGATTAAAAAAATTTGGTTTAAAAGTTACAGTTTACGATAAAAATAAATTAAAAAAACTTGGAATGAACGCTCTTTTGGGTGTTGGTCAAGGAAGTATAAGAGGATCTTATATTGTTACAATAGAATGGAAAGGAACAAAAAATAATAAAAAACCATTAGCATTTATTGGTAAAGGAGTTTGTTTTGATACTGGTGGAATTTCACTTAAGCCTGCAAAATTTATGGAAGATATGACTTATGATATGGCAGGATCAGCTGTTGTAGTTGGATTAATGAAAAATTTTGCATTAAGAAAAGCTAAAATTAATGCAATAGGAGTTGTTGGTTTAGTTGAAAATATGCCAGGAGGAAATGCACAAAGACCAGGTGATATTGTAAAATCTTATAGTGGAAAAACTATTGAAATTTTAAATACAGATGCTGAAGGAAGATTGGTATTAGCTGATGCAATTACATTTACAGAAAAAAAATTTAAACCAGAGTTTATAATAGATTTAGCTACCTTAACTGGTGCAATAATTGTTTCACTAGGATCTGAATATGCTGGTTTATTTTCTAATAATGATAAGTTATCAAAACAAATTTTTAATGCTGGTGAAAAAGTTGATGAGAAAGTTTGGAGAATGCCTCTACACAAAAATTATGATAAATTAATTAATTCTAAAAATGCGGATATGCAAAATATAAATTATGTTGGCGGAGCTGGTTCAACTACTGCAGCGCAGTTTTTACAAAGATTTATATTGAATAAAACTGCTTGGGCACATTTAGATATTGCAGGCATGGCATTTTCAAAATATGGAGGTGCATTAAATTCAAGTGGTGCAACAGGTTTTGGAGTAAGATTATTAAATCAATTAGTAGAGGATAATTATGAGTAACAAAGAACAAACTTTATCTATTATAAAGCCAGATGCAGTTGAAAGAAATTTAGAAAAAGAAATTAAGGAAATATTTAAAAATGAGGGATTTTTAATTCAAAAAGAAAAAAAAATTCAGATAGATAAATCAGAGGCAGAAAAGTTTTATAAAGTTCATGAAACAAAGCCATTTTATAATGATCTTTGCGCTTATCTTTCCTCAGGTCCAATTGTAGTTATGGTTCTAGAAAAAGAAAATGCAGTTCTAGGAAATAGAGAACTTATGGGAGCAACAAATCCTAAAGATGCAGAGGAAGGTACCATAAGAAAGAGGTATGGAATTTCTATAGATAAAAATTCTGTTCATGGATCGGATAGCGTCGAAAATGCAAAAATTGAAATAGATTTCTTTTTTAAAGATTGAAAATCTTCATTATAGCCTTTGGGTATAACTTATGCTCTTGAATAAGAATTTTTTTTGCAAGTTTTTTTGTTGTATCACTCTTATTAATCTTCACTTTTTTTTGTAAGATAATTTTTCCAGAATCTAATTTTGATGTAACTAAATGAATTGTACATCCAGAATATTTTTCATTGTTTTTAATTGCCCTTTCATGAGTATTAATACCTTTATATTTTGGTAAGAGTGAAGGGTGGACATTCAAAATTTTACCTTTAAATTTTTTAATAAAATTTTTCGATATAATTTTCATAAACCCAGCAAGACAGATTAGTTTTATTTTGTTTTTTTTTATTTCTAAGATAATCTTTTTTTCAGCAATATTTCTATCTTTAAAATTAAATATCTTTCTCTTTATTTTATAAAATTTTCCATAATTTAAACCTTTTGCTCGAGGGTTATTTGAAATAATTAAATCAATAGATATAGGAGATTTCTTAAGACGAGAAAATTTAATTAGAGATTTTAAATTACTTCCATTACCTGAAATAAAAACTGCTGTTTTTATTTTATTAGTTCCATTCGATAGAGCCATTCAATTTAATCTTATTTTTACCTTTGAAAATTTTTCCAATTACATATGGTTTAAATCTTTTGGAAAAATATTTTTTTACTTTTTTGAAATTTTTAGGATTTATAATTAAACAAAAGCCAACCCCACAATTAAATGTTTTTAACATCTCTTTATCTGATATAGAATTTGATTTTAGCCATTGAAAAATTTTTGAAGTCTTGATTTTTTCCAAATCAATTTTTGCTAGTAAGTTTTCAGGTATTACTCTCTTTACATTATCTTCTAAGCCGCCTCCTGTAATGTTAGCACAGCCATTTATAAGATTTTTTTCAATTAAGTTAAGCACTTCTTTTGTATAGATTTTTGTTGGCTGTAGAAGTTCTTTTTTCAAAAATTTATTTTTTTTGATATTAATTTTTTTTTGTTTTAAAATATATCTTACAAGAGAATAACCATTCGAGTGAAGCCCACTTGAGGGGACAGCTAGAACTAAATCATTAACTTTAATTTTATTTTTATTTAAGATTTTTTTTTTACTTACAATACCAACTGCAAATCCCGCAATATCAAATTTACCTTTTTCATAGGTGCCTGGCATTTCTGCAGTTTCACCACCAGCTAACTCACATTCTGATAGTTTACATCCTTTTACAATTCCTTTTATAATTGATTTTAATTTAGATAAATCAATTTTATTTATAGATATATAATCTAAAAATAGAAGAGGTTTGGCACCTTGAACTATTAAATCATTTACACTCATTGCAACAAGATCAATTCCTATTGTATCAAACTTATTAAGAGTATTAGCAATTTCAATTTTAGTTCCCACGCCGTCAGTACACGCAACAATTTTGGGATGCTTTATATTGTTAGGTATATCTGATATTGACCCAAAACCACCAATATTATTGAACTTTTTTTTGCCTTTATGTTTTGTATTAATTGAACCTATGAATTTAACGAATTTATCTGCTTCAGTAATATTTACTCCACTTTTTTTATAGGTTAAATTTTTTTTGCTCATTTTTTAGAAATATGAAAATAAAATTATTATCTCTTAAACAATTCTTATATATATTTTTATTAACAATAGCCTTATTAAAGATTTTCTTTTCCACAACTTTTTTACATGCAGATAGCTTTGATATTAAAAATATAGAGATCTCAAAGAAATTTGACATAAATTTCCAGAAAAATGATGTGATAAATAGTGGTTTTAAAATTGGTTTTAAAAATTTAATTTTAAAAATTGTTAATTCAACAGACCAACATAAATTAAAAAATATTTCTATTTCTGATATAAAAACAATTGTAGACAATTTTTCTATTAAGGAAGAAAAATTTATTGATGATATTTATTATGTAAAATTAGATGTCTCATTTAATAAAAAAAGAATTTATTCAATTTTAGAAAAACAAAATGTTTTCCCTTCCTTGCCTCAAAAGAAAAAAATTTTGTTTATTCCGGTTTTAATTGACGAGGAAAAGAAAAATATAATATTATTTTCTGAAAATATTTTTTTTCAAAAATGGTTAGAAAATACAGATAATAATCATCAATTAGAATATATTTTACCAGTTGACGATATTGAAGATGTCAAAATAATTAAATCTAAATACAATTCTTTAGAAGAATATGATTTTGAATCTATAATAAAAAAATATTCATTAGATAACTTTATAATTTCATTATTCTATAAAAATAAAGATGGATTACGAATTTTGTCCAAAATCAATTTGGGAAATCAATTGATTTTAGATAATCAATCATTTCAAAAATTTGATTTTACAAATACATTAGATGTTATTAGTAACTTAAAAACTAATTTTGAGGATTATTGGAAAAAAGAAAATCAAATTAATACATCAATTAGATTACCATTGTTAGTTTCTCTAAATATAAATGATGACAAAAAAATCAGAAATTTTGAAATATTTCTAAAAAATTATGATCTTGTTTCAAACTTTTATGTTAAAAGCTTGAATAATAGAAAAATTAATTATCAAATAATTTTTAATGGCACCCCAAGAATATTTATTTCAAATATTGAAAAATTTGGATTTAAATTGGATATTAAAAATAAAATTTGGAATTTAGAATGAGAGATTTAAATCAATTAATTATAGATTTTGATTTTGAAAAAAATTTTAAAGATTTGGATTTTTATGTTTCAAAAAGCAATCAAAATGTATTTAATTTAATTGATAATTGGCCCAGATGGGAAAAAAAATATTTGAATATTAGTGGGGAGAAATTTTCTGGAAAGACACATTTAGTAAATATTTTTTTAGAGAGAAATAATGGATATAAAATTCTTGCCAAAGATATTAATAACAAGAATCTCAGTGAAATTAAAATTTACGAAAATATTATCATTGAGGATCTCGATGAAAATGTTGATGAAAGATTATTATATACTTTAATAAATATAGTTGATTTAGAGAATAAATATCTGATTATTACTTCAAAAATACCTCTAGTTGAAATTAATTTTAAATTAAAAGATCTCTTGTCGAGATCTAAAAACTTTATCTTATCATCTATTTCAAATCCAGATGATGAGTTAATGTTTGCTTTAATACTGAAGAATTTATCTGATAGACAAATTTCATTAGATAAAAAGTTAATAAATTATATAATTAAAAGAATAGATAGATCGTATAGTAAAATATCTGAATTCATATATAAGATCGACGAAATGAGTTTAAAAAAAAAAAAACCAATTGATTTTAAAATCATAAAAGAAGTTTTAGGAGAATAATTGAATAAATATCGAAGTCATCACTGTAATGAGTTAAGAAAATCAGATGTTGGTAGCAAAGTTTTCTTATCTGGATGGATAAATAAAAAACGTGACCATGGAAATCTTCTATTCATTGATTTAAGAGATAATTACGGTATCACCCAATGTATTATTGATAAAGAAAACCCAAATTTTCTTAAAATAGAAAAGATTCAATTAGAAACAGTAGTTAAATTTAATGGTAAAGTTATCAACAGAACAGAGGATACTATTAACAAAGAAATTGACACTGGCGAAATTGAAGTTGAAATCGAAAATTTTGAAACTTTAGGAGTTTGTAATGAATTACCAATGCCAGTATTCACAGATCAAGAATATTCTGAAGAAATAAGATTAAAATATAGATTTCTAGATTTAAGAAGAAAAAAGATTCATGAAAATATTATTTTAAGATCGAATGTAATATCTTTTATCAGAAACGAAATGAATAAATTAGGTTTTTTAGAATTTCAAACTCCAATTTTGACATCGTCAAGCCCCGAAGGTGCAAGAGATTTTTTAGTACCGAGTAGATTAAATCCAGGAAAATTTTATGCTCTTCCTCAAGCTCCACAACAATTCAAACAATTAATAATGGTTTCAGGATTTGATAAATATTTTCAAATTGCACCATGCTTTAGAGATGAAGATGCAAGAGCTGACAGAAGTCCTGGAGAATTTTATCAACTTGATTTAGAAATGTCTTTTGTTGAACAAGAAGATGTTTTTGATGTTGTTGAAAAACTTTTAATCAATACCTTTAAAAAATTTTCAAGAAAAAAATTGATGTATGAAAAATTTCCAAAAATTTCTTACGCGAATGCATTACTTAATTATGGAACAGATAAACCAGATTTAAGGAACCCTTTAATTATTAATGATATAACTGAAATTTTTAAGAGAGAAGATGTTTCATTTGAAATATTTAAAAAATTAGTAAAATCTGGATCGAAAGTTAGATGTATAGTTACAAAAAATACTAAGGATAAACCCAGAAGTTTTTTTGATAATATTGATAAATGGGCAAAGGATCAAGGTGCCTCTGGTTTAGCTTATTTTACAATTGAAAAAGAGAAAGATATTTACGCCAAAGGGCCAATAGGAAAATTTTTCACAAAAGACTCATTAGAGGAGATAATGAAAATAACTCAAGCAAAAATAGGAGATAGTATATTTTTAGCATGTAACACAAAAATAGAGTTAGAAAAAATTACAGCAATGGCAAGAGATAAAATTGCAAAAGATTTAAATTTAGTGGATGAAAACACCTTTGCATTTTGCTGGATAATTGATTACCCCATGTTTGAAAAAGATGAACTTACAAATAAGATAAAATTTAGTCATAACCCATTTTCAATGCCCCAGGGAGATATAGACCAGATTAACTTTGAAAAACCATTAGAAATTTTAGCTTATCAATATGATATTGTATGTAACGGTGTTGAGTTATCCTCAGGTGCGATTAGGAACCATATCCCTGAATTAATGTATAAGCTTTTTTCTATAGCGGGATATGAAAAAAAACAAGTAAATGAAAAATTTGCTGGAATGATAAACGCTTTAAGCTATGGAGCACCTCCGCATGGTGGGATAGCACCAGGTATTGATAGGATAGTGATGCTTTTGGCAAATGAAAAAAATATTAGAGAAGTAACTATGTTTCCAATGAATCAAAATGCACAAGATTTAATGATGAATGCACCTTCTGAGGTCAACGAAAATCAATTGAAAGAATTAAATCTGTCTCTAAAAAAAACTAAAAAATAATTTATTTTTTACCTTTGAGGTTAATTTTGATATCAGACAAATCAACTAAATTCTTCTTATAATTATTTCTTACAAATCCTTTGCTCGTTATATCTTTAACAATTTTTAATAATTGGTTTTGATCATCGGACTGGTTTTCTTCAAAATTAGAAGCTTCAGTTTCACCTATAGATGGAGTATGAGCCAAGTCTTCTCTACTTTGGTAGGAAATAGCTAATTCCCTGAAAATATAATCTAAAATTGAGGTAGCACTTAAAATCCTATCATTCCCAGTTACTTTACCTGATGGTTCAAATTTAGTATCAACAAAAGCACTTATATATTCATCTAAAGGAACTCCGTACTGTAGACCAAGAGATACTGCTATTGCAAAATTATTCATTAAAGCTTTAACCAATTCTCCTTCTTTGCTTGTATCAATAAAAATTTCACCAATTTTGCCATCTTCATATTCACCAGTGTGCAAGTAAACTTTGTGATCTCCTATGGTAGCTTTTTGTATGTAACCTTTTCTTCTATCTGGCATTCCAAATCTTTTGCTACTAGAATCAGATTTTATATTGCCATTTTTAATAAAATTCTCAATTTTAGTTGAAGATGGTTTTTTACTTTCTGGAACAATATCAATTTTTTTATTAATTACTTCTTTTCCTTTTGAATCTAAACTTTTTGTTTTCCTATTATCAAGTTTAACATCCAAAACCTCAAAATTACCATCATCTCTTTTTTCAAGGTTCTTAAGTTCAGTTTCATTTATATCATCAAGATAATGATTTACCTTGAAAGTACATGTATAATAGGTCTCAACTAAATATTTTGCCATTTTACCCCAATTTTAAAAATTAATTTGAAATATGAATCAATTTATTTATATACAAATTCAAATTTAAGTCTAATTTAAATTATACAATTCTAAATTGAATAAAATAAACATTGTATGTTGACACTTATTAAAAAAATTTTCACCTGGTGGAATCAAGATACTTTTGGGACAAGACTAAAGACAATTTTTTTTGGAAAATTTATAGGGAAGGACAAATTAGGAAATAAATATTATGAAAATAAAAAGGGAAATAGGTGGGTAATTTACTCAGATGAAATTGACGCATCAAAAATTCCAATCGAATGGTTTTCATGGATGCATCACACCCCAAATAATATTGAAAATAAACATGAGCTAAAAAAGTATGATTGGCAAAAACCTCATCAACCTAATTTAACAGGTACAAAAAATGCTTATCATCCAAATAAAGAAAAAAATGAAATCAAAAAAAAGTATAAAAGTTGGAAATAATAACTTTTTCTTAAAATCAATAATAATTTTTTTTATTTTAACATCTAGTGTATTTGCTTTGTCAAAAAATGACTTAGAGGGCAATATTACCAAAATAAAAGTTTTGGACAAAATAAGTTCAAAAAATGTTTCTTTAAAACTTAAAAATGGAGAACAATTTAAGTTTAATGATTTATTGATTAAAAGTATTAAATGTAAAAATTCAGAGTTTGATGATGACCCTGAGATTACCGCTTATATTCAAGTAAAGGATTTAAGTGTTAAAAATAATGATGAAGTATTTGTTTTTAATGGCTGGATGTTTTCATCAAGCCCTTCAATTAATCCTTTTGATCATCCAGTTTATGATATTTGGCTTACAAGCTGTTATTAAATTATTTTGTCGTTATCTAACCAGCTTACATTGAAATCAGAATCAAGAAATTTTTTATGATTTAAGAGTTTTTTGTGCAATGGAATTGTAGTTGTTATTCCCTCAATCACGAATTCATCTAGTGATCTATTCATTCTTTGAATAGCCTCAAGTCTATTTCTACCATGACAAATCAATTTACAAATCATGCTGTCATAGTAAGGAGTTACTTTATATCCCTGAAATATAGCCCCATCAACTCTTGTTCTAAAGCCAGATGGTTGATGGCACATACCAATTACTCCTGGGGAAGGTTGAAAGTTTTTACTTGGATCTTCGGCATTTATTCTACATTCTATTGCATGTCCTCTAGGTCTTATATCTGATTGATTTAAAGCTGTTTCCCCGGTAAATGCGATATTTATTTGTTCTTTTATGATGTCAATCCCAGTTACCATTTCAGAAACTGGATGTTCAACTTGAACTCGTGTATTCATTTCTAAAAAATAAAATTTTCCATCCTCATATATAAACTCTACAGTTCCGGCTCCTTCATATCCAATTTTACTAACCATATTTACAGTTTTTTCAAATAAATCTTTTCGTATTTCATCATTTAAAACTGGACTAGGAGTTTCCTCAATTAATTTTTGGTGTCTTCGTTGAACAGAACAATCTCTTTCATGTAAATGAACAGTTCTATTTTTTCCAGCAAGAATTTGTACCTCAATATGCCTAGGATTTTGAAAAAATTTTTCTATATATACTTCATCATTACCAAAATATTTTTTTGCTTCCGATTTTGCTGTAGAAAAAAGTAATTCAAACTCTTCTTCTTTTTTTACAATTTTCATACCTTTTCCACCACCTCCACCAGAAGCTTTTATTAACACAGGAAATCCAATTTTTTTACAAAGCTCTTTAGCTTGAGTGATATCTTTTACACCACCTTCGGAACCTTCAATAACAGGTAATCCATTTTCCTTAGCAATTTTTTTTGCCTGAATTTTATCACCCATCATTTTTATATGTTTAGATGAAGCGCCAATAAATTTTATTCTATTTTCCTCTAGTATTTTTGCAAAGTTAGCATTCTCAGATAAAAAACCATAACCAGGGTGGACAGCCTCCGCGCCGGTTAAATCAACTGCAGACAAAAGAGCTGGAATATTTAAATAACTATTAGCAGGCTGGTGTGAACCAATACAAACACTTTCATCAGCTAATCTAACATGCATACTATCTCTATCAACATCTGAATGAACAGCTACCGTTGAGATACCCCATTCTTTACAAGCTCTGATTACTCTAACTGCAATTTCCCCACGGTTTGCAATTAATATCTTTTTAAACATTATTCTAAAATGATTATTGTTTGACCAAATTCAACTGGCTGACCGTCCTGGACACAAACCTCTTTTACAACACCATCTGCTGTTGATGGTACATGATTCATAGTTTTCATCGCTTCAACTATCATTACAGTATCACCCTTTTTAATTTTTTTACCAACTTCAGCAAATTTTTTTGCACCAGGCTCAGGCGCATGATAAGCAGTACCAATTATTGGTGAAGTTATTTCTATTCCGGAATTTTTTTTCTGAGCAATGGGTGAATTAGATTCCATCACCGTTGTTTGAGCCATCTCATTTTTTTGATTATTTATGGAAATATTATTTTTTGAAACTTTGATTTTTGTATCTTTCTCAGTATATTCTAGTTCAGTGAGATTAAATTCATCCAAATAATCACTTAACTCTTTAATAATTTTTTTATCAATTTTCATTTTTTAAAAGTTTTTGCATTGAAATTATGGCTAAAATATAACCATCATCACTTAATCCAAAGATTCCTCCTGTCACTACATCACTTATTAATGATTTTTTCCTAAAATCCTCTCGTTTATATATATTTGATATATGTACCTCAATTATTGGTTTTTTAAAAATATCTAATGCATCTCTTATCGCCACAGATGTATGTGTAAAACCTGCAGCATTAATAATCATACCATCAAAATTTTTTCTTGAATTTTGAATTAAATTAACTAATTCACCTTCAACATTAGATTGTGCAAATTCAACGTCTAATCCTAATTCTTTAGATTTGTTTAAACATTTTTCTTTTAATTTATCAAAAGTTATTGATCCATATTGTGATTGTTCTCTCTCTCCTAATAGATTAATATTAGGACCATTGATAATAATAATTTTATTATTCATTCAGCTTTTATATACGATGAAAAAAATAAAAAAAATAAAAATAAAGCTTAACGGAAAAGTTAAAACAGTTAACGAAAATTTAAAGATAATTCATGTTATCAAAAACCTGAAAATACCTATTAAAAAGGTAGCAATTGAATTGAATCATGTAATATTAGATAAAAAAAAACTAAGCAGTATTAATCTAAAAAAAAATGACAAAATTGAAATTGTTCATTTTATTGGAGGTGGTTAAATTATGGGTAAAGATAAATTAATTGTAGCTAATAAGAAATTTAATTCTAGATTAATTGTCGGCACTGGAAAATATAAAAGTATGTCTGAATGTGCAAAAGCTATTGAATTATCAGGTGCTGAAATTGTAACTGTTGCTGTAAGACGTGTGAATATCTCTAACAGGAAAAAACCTCTTTTAATGGATTTCATTGATCCAAAAAAAATTACTTATCTTCCTAATACGGCTGGATGTTTTAACTCAACTGAAGCACTAAGAACTTTAAGATTGGCAAGAGAAATTGGTGGATGGAAATTAGTAAAACTTGAAGTTTTAGGTGATAAAAAAAATTTATTTCCTGAAATGATTGAAACACTCAAGTCAACTGAAATACTAACGAAAGAGGGATTTAAGGTTATGGTATATTGTAATGATGATCCCTTAATGGCCAAACGTTTAGAAAGTGCTGGTGCATGTGCAATTATGCCTTTAGCAGCACCAATAGGTTCAGGCTTAGGTATTCAAAATAAGATAAATATTAAAATTATAAGAAATCAAACAAAACTTCCTTTAATAATTGATGCTGGTTTAGGACAGGCTTCTGATGCCACTATTGCAATGGAGCTTGGATGTGATGGTGTTCTAGTTAATACAGCTATTGCAAAGGCAAAAAAACCTTTTGATATGGCTGTAGCATTCAAAAAAGCAGTTGAATCTGGAAGATTATCTTTTTTATCTGGTAGAATTGAAAAGACACTTCAAGGGAGTCCATCTTCACCAAAAAAAGGAATTATTTAGCTTTTTTATAAAATTTCTTTTTTCTAAAAACTTTTTTCTTAAATTTTTTTTTATCTTTTAACTCGATTATATTGTTATCTTTTTTTTGCTGCTCAAGATTTTTCAATTTTTCAAAATGCTCTATTAAATCTATAGTTTTTTTTGATTTATTCTTAAAATCAATTATATACTCAGGAATTATTAAGCTATTATCCGAAATTATATCTATCTTCATTTTATTTTTTTTTTCAAAATAAGTTAAATCGTCTATAAAATTCTCTTTTAAAAAATCAGAAATTTTTTTACAAACTTTCAAATCAACAAATTTTGCTTTATTTATAATAGCTTTTAGTTCAACTAATTTTAGTATCTTTAATGCAAAAGACTCATCAGTAAGATTAATTTTCCATTTTACTGCACTTTCTCTTAGTCTTTGTCTAGACATTTCTAATAAGCCAAAATTACTAATCCTTCCAATTTGAATTCTTGCTCTGTCTGTTCGACATTTTTCTTTCAATCTTCTCTCCACTAATTTTCTATTTCCGTAACTTAACATATCAATAAAATCTATAATTATAAGTCCAGATAAATCTCTAATTTTTATCTGTCTTGCTATTTCATCCGCAGCTTCAAGATTTGTATCTAGAGCGGTACTTTCTACATTTTTTTGTTTGATTGAGCTTCCAGAATTAATATCGATAGAAACTAATGCCTCTGTTGGATTTATTACCAAGTATCCACCTGAGGCTAGTTTTATTTCAGAATCAAAAATTTGATTTAATTTCTGCTCTATACCCTCCTCTATAAAGAGAGGAGTTTTGTTTCTATATTTTTTTATTTTCTTTACATGAGAAGGCATCATCATTTTCATAAAGTTTTGAGCTTTTTTATATCCCTCATTTCCTTCAACAATAATATTCTTTGTATTTTCATCGTACATATCTCTTAAAGTTCTTTTGATAATTTCACTTTCTTGATGTATCAAAGATGGAGCTATTGAACTAAGAGCATTATCTTTTATTTGATTCCAATTACTAATAAGTGTTGTCAAATCATGATTGATTTCATTTTTAGTTTTATTACTCCCAGCTGTTCTTACTATTAATCCCATCTCTTTTGGAATTTCTATCTCGTTCAATATAACTCTTATTTTTTTTCTATCTGCAGGATTAAAAATTTTTCTAGAAATACCACCACCCTTTGGCGTATTAGGCATCAAAACTATATATTTACCAGCTATTGAAATAAAAGTACTAAGTGCAGCTCCTTTTTGTCCTCTTTCATCTTTAATTACTTGTACAAGAATTACTTGATTTGGCTTAATAACTTCTTGAATTTTATATCTTTTAAATTTGAACTTATTTTCATTTTTTTTATCTTTTTCTAAATCTTGATTATCTTTATCTGTTTGTTCCTCTTTTTCAATTGGATCTTCAATTTCTAATTTACCCTCGGCAAGATTTTCTTCTTCTTTAGCCTCAACTTTTCTTGAAAGTTCTTCTCTTGCTTTTTCTTCATGTTGTTTAATTATTTCTAAGTCACTTTTGGGAATTTGATAATAGTCAGATTGAATGTCATTGAATGATAAAAAACCATGACGATCTCTGCCAAAGTCAACGAATGCAGCTTGAAGTGATGGCTCTATTCGACTTACTTTTCCTAAGTAAATATTATTCTTAATGAGATTGTTTTTTAAACCTTCGTATTCGTAATCTTCAATATTATTATCTGATTTAAGTACAACTCTAGTTTCGTTTGGATGCGAAGCATCAATGTATAAATTTTTTTCCATAATTTGATATTTGATTTTTTCATTTAAATTTTAAATTTTGTTTTATTCTAATGCCTTATCTTTAACAAATTCTTCTATATAATGGAATCAAAATGAATAATATCATTAAAAATATTTTAATAAGTTTTATCGGAATATTTGTACTAATTAGCTTATTAGTTTTAACAATATTGTGGACTTTTTCAAATAAAATACCAGATTATAAATTTTTAAAGAATTATAAACCGCCTGTTTCGAGCAAAGTGTATTCTGGAGATGGAACATTAGTTGCAGATTTTTCTAGGGAAAAAAGAATTTTTGTTCCCTATGAGTCTATTCCCAATAATGTGATTAATTCTTTTCTCTCAGCAGAGGATAAAAATTTTTTTTCACACCCCGGTGTTGATGCTAAAGGAGTATTAAGAGCTACAATAAGAAATATTTCTAATGTTTTAAATTCTAAAAGACTAGAGGGAGCATCGACAATAACACAACAAGTCGCAAAAAATTTTTTACTTTCTAATGAAGTAAGTTTAAATAGAAAAATAAAGGAGGCTATTTTAGCATTTAGAATTGAAAGAACATTAACCAAGGAGAGAATTTTAGAATTATATCTTAACCAAATTTATCTTGGAGGAGGTTCCTATGGAGTTGCAGCAGCTAGTTTAGAATACTTTGATAAATCAATTAAAGATTTAGATTACGCTGAGTCAGCTCTTTTAGCTGCTTTACCAAAAGCTCCAAGCCGTTATAATCCTTATAGAGATATTGAACTTGCTAAGTTTAGAAGAGATTTGGTTTTAAAAAATTTATATGAGAATGATTATATCGATTATCAAAAATTTGTAGAACTTAGAGATAAAAAAATCATATTAAGAAAAAAACAAAAAGTATTTTTAGAGGATGCACAATATTTCATTGAGGATGTAAGAAAAAAAATTATTGAAGATCTTACTTACGATAAAGTTTATAAACAAGGTTTTAATATAAATACACCAATAGATTTAAATTTACAAAAATTAGCAACCACATCCCTTAGAAAAGGTTTAATAGGATATGATGAGAGAAAGGGGTGGAGGGGTCCGTTATTTAATATTAAAAAGTATAAAAAAAATTGGGCTGATAATTTAGATGACTATAGACTTGAGAAATCAATAAATTGGCAAATAGCAATTATTAAAAAAATAGAAAAGTTTTCAGTTATAATTGAGACGGAAGATTATAAAAAAGGAATAATAAATTACAGTGGTATCTCTTGGACGAAAAAAGAATTCAATGAACTTTTTAAAAAGAATGACGTAATTTATGTGAAAAAAGTGAAAGATAATATCTATCAGTTGAAACAATTACCAAATGTAAATGGAGGAATTGTTGTGATGGACCCTTTTACAGGTAGAATTTTATCTTTAAGTGGAGGATTTAGTTTTAAAAAAAGTGAGTTTAATAGAGCGACCCAAGCATTACGACAACCTGGTTCTGCTTTTAAACCCTTTGTTTATGCTTTAGCGTTAGAAAATAATTATAACCCATCATCATTAATATTAGACGCTCCACTTGTTTTGGATCAAGGAGAAGATCTTAAATTATGGAAACCTGAGAATTATGGTAAAAAATTCTATGGACCATCAACCTTAAGAACTGGTTTAGAAAAGTCTAGAAATTTAATGACTATTAGAATTGCACAAGATTTGGGTGTTAATAAGATTATTAATTTTTCAAAAAAGTTAGGTATTTATGAGAATCCTGATGAGCTAATGTCTATTTCTCTAGGTTCAGCAGAGACAACATTAATAAAATTAACTTCAGCTTACTCAGCTTTTGTAAATGGGGGTAAACTCGTTTACCCAATTTTAATTGATCGAATACAAGACAGTGAAGGCACAACTATTGTAAATAATGAGATAAGAAAATGTGATGACTGTAATAAAATTTCTTATTTAGGTGATTTTTATCCTAAAATTAAAGATGACTATAAGCAAATATTTTCACCTCAAACCGCATATCAAATGACATCTATTCTAGAAGGAGTCATTCAAAGAGGTACTGGTAAAAAATTAAAAAACTTAAATATGAATATTGGTGGTAAAACTGGAACTACAAATAATAATACAGATACCTGGTTTATTGGTTTTACCTCAAATTTAGTTATAGGTGTTTATATTGGATTTGATAATCCAAGGCCACTTGGAAAATACGAAACCGGGTCTAAAACTGCATTGCCAATTTTTAAAAATTTTGTTGAAAACGGTATTAAGAAATCTGATGCAAGGCCATTCAAAGTACCAGATGGCATTGTAATGATGGTAATAGACCCTGGGTTAGGTCAAAGAGCAAAAACTTCATCAAAAAATACAATAATTGAAAACTATAAAAAAAAAGATATTGTGGATAATAAAGTATTTTACACTAATAGTAATAGACTTGATCAAAACAACATATTAAAATTTTACTAATGGATAATCTAATTATAAATCAAATAGAAGAAATTAGAAAAATTAACTCTAGAATTCAGGAGTTTCTTTGAAAAAAATGATATTAATTCAAAACTTGATAAAATTAACAAAAAAATTCTGGAGCCAGATTTTTGGCAAAACAAGAGCAGATCTAAGAGTATCCTAAAAGAAAAAAAATTATTTGAGGAATTGATCAATTCTTTTAATGACTCAGAAGTTACTATTAAAGACATACAGGATTTACTTAAATTAGCGGTAGAGGAAAAAAATCAATCTATTTTAGAAGAAATATCATTAAATTTAAATGAGTTAAAAAATATTGTAAAAAAAAACGAAATTAAATGTTTTTTATCTAATGAGGCAGATACACTTGATTGCTACGTAGAAATACACGCTGGCGCAGGAGGTACTGAAAGCCAAGATTGGGCTGATATGTTAAGAAGAATGTATCTTAAATGGGCGGAAATAAAGAATTATAATTATAACTTAATTAGTGAACATAAAGGAGATGAGGCTGGAATAAAATCTTCTACAATCAAAATTGAAGGTGAATACGTTTTTGGATGGTTAAAAAAAGAATCCGGTATTCATAGATTAGTGAGAATCTCACCATTTGATTCTGGTGCAAGAAGACATACCAGTTTTGCTAGTGTATGGGTGTACCCAGTAATAGATGAAAATATAAGAATAGAAATTTTAGATAAAGATTTGAGAATAGACACTTATAGATCTAGTGGAGCTGGTGGGCAACATGTTAACACAACTGATAGTGCTGTAAGAATAACTCATATTCCCTCAAAAATTGTTGTACAGTGCCAAAACGAAAGATCTCAACATAAAAATAAAGAAACTTGTATGAATATGCTTAAAGCAAGACTTTATGATTTTGAAATAAAAAAAAAAGAAGAAAAAAACCAAAATATAGAGTCATCAAAATCAGAAATTGGCTGGGGACACCAAATTAGATCATATGTTTTACAGCCGTATCAATTAGTCAAAGATAATAGGACAAATTTTGAAAGCACAAGTCCGGATAAAATTTTAAATGGTGAAATTGATCAATTTTTAGAGGAATCTTTATATCAGGTTAAATGATTAAATATTTTATAAGAACAATATTATTTTTAAGCTTATCTATAATATTAATATTATTCTATCTAAGCTTATTTGGTTTAGAGACCACTAGGTTTAATGATCAAATTAGAGCTAATATAAAAAAAATTGACACAAAATTTGATGTAAAACTTAATGAAGTAAAATTAATTTTGAATCCACTAAAACTTAATATCAATGCAAAAACACTAGGTGCAACTATTTTATATGGAAATAAGTCTTTAGAGCTTGAGACTATTAAAACTGATATTTCTTTAAAAAGTTTACTAAATAAAAAAGTCTCTACTTCGAATATATCAATCTCTTCGAAATCATTAAAAATTAAAGAACTTATTTCATTTATTCGATCAATAAAAAATAAACCGGAATTATTTTTATTAGATAAAATGATTAATTCTGGCTACATAATAGCAGATATAGATATAAACTTTGATAAATTTGGGAAAATTTCAAATAACTTTAAATTTAAAGGTTTTATAAAAGATGCATCTTTAAATTTATTAAATCAAAACAAAGTAGAAAACATAAATTTAATATTTAATTCTGAAAAAAAATTAATTAATATAGGTAATTTAAGTTTTGATTTTAAAAATATTGGTTTTAAGTCAGATAAAATATCTATCAAAAATTTAGATAATTCAACTCAAATTAAGGGCACATTTCAAAATGACCTGATTAATTTGTCAAGAGAAAAAAATAATATTTCAATAAATTCTTTATTTAAGACTGATATTGAAAAAATAAGTTTCCTATCAAAAAACAAATTTTTTTTGGAAATTTCAAAAAATTATAAAATTGAAAATTTTAATATAGACACAATTTTAGAAATTAAGGGTTTATCAATTAAAAATTCATTTAAAATAGGAAAATTGTTTCCAGAAAAAAGTGAATTCTTGAATTTAAAAAATCACAAAATTGATATCAAATTTTCAAAAAATAATTTAGAAGTTAATGGCGAAGGGGAATTATTAATACAAAAAGAGTTTGATTTAATTAAGTACAATTTAAAAAAGTCTAATGAAAAATATTCTTTTGACACAAAGCTTAATTTAAAAAAAAATTTGGTCAATCTTGAAATTCTAAATTACAAGAAAGAAAAAGATTCAGACGCCTATCTTGAAATATCTGGCATATATAAGGAAAATTCAGGTGTAGAGTTTGAGCGTATTTACTTGAATAATGGGGATAATACATTTGAAATTGAAAATCTTCTTTTTAATAAAGATTTCAAATTAGAAAGTATTAGCTCTTCAAGATTAAATTTTTTGGATCTTGAAAATCAAAAAAATCAGATCTTAATCAAAAAAGTTTCCGATAAATACGAAATGAAAGGCAAATATTTTAATGCCAATAAATTAATAGATGATTTACTTTTAGGAGATAGTTCAGAAAAATCTGATGTTTTTGGGAAAAATGTTAACGTAAAAATCAATTTTGATAAAGTTTTAATCGGGGATAGTGAAACAATTTATAAATTAAAAGGTTTTTTAAATTTTAAAAATAATGAAATTGTAGAAGGGAAGTTGTCCTCGTCATTTAGTTCCGAAGAAAAAATTAATTTCTCAATTAGATCTAGTAGCGGAAATAAAGTAACAACACTTTATTCACCGAGGGCAAAACCATTTGTAAAAAGATATAAATTTATCAAAGGTTTTGAAGAAGGTTCTTTAGATTTTTACTCAATAAAAAATGGAGAATTATCTACATCGAAATTAAAGATATATGATTTTAAATTAAAAGAACTTCCGGCATTAACTAAAATATTAACTTTAGCTTCTTTACAAGGTATAGCTGATTTATTATCTGGAGAAGGTATAAGATTTAATGAATTTGAAATGAGTTCTGAAAGCAAAGGATCCTTAACTACAATAAATGAAATTTATGCAATTGGACCAGCAATTTCTATCTTAATGGATGGCTATGTTGAAAAGTCAAAGCTTGTAAGTTTACGAGGTACATTAGTACCAGCTACTACAATAAATAAAGCAATAGGATCAATACCAATTTTAGGTGATATTTTGGTTGGTAAAAAAACTGGAGAAGGGGTTTTTGGAGTTAGTTTTAAGATTAAAGGTCCACCAAAAAAATTAGAGACATCAGTTAACCCAATAAAAACTTTAACTCCCAGATTTATAACAAGAACTCTTGAGAAAATTAAAAAAAATTAATTTATTTCAATTTTCAAATGTCTTTTTTTACCGATAGAAAGTTTAAGGTAATTATCCTTAAAAAGTTCTTTACCAATTATTATCTTATCGTTATCTACAATTTCATTATTTATCTTAATAGCGTTGCCTTTAATTAATCGTCTAATCTCACTTTTAGAAATTTCCAGTTTTGAAATAATAATTAAATCTAATATATTTATTTTTTTTTCAATTGTAGATTTATTAATTTTGATCGATGGAAGGTTAGATCCAGACGAATTTTCAGAGAAAGCTTCTCTTGCAGCTTCTTCTGATTTTTTTGCCTCATCATTTCCATGCAACATTGACGTAGTTTGATTAGCTAATAATATCTTTAACTCGTTAATATTATTATTTTCTATCCTTTTAATTTCATCAATACCCATATCAGTAAAATATTTTAAAAATCTTATTACATCTCTATCATCAGTATTTCTCCAAAATTGCCAATAATCATATGGAGATAAAAATTTTTTATCTAACCATACTGCGCCATCAGTAGTTTTCCCCATTTTAGACCCCGAGGCAAGAGTTATAAGAGGTGTAGTTAAACCGAAAACTTTTTTATTAGAATGTCTTTTAATTAAATCAACACCATTCACTATGTTGCCCCACTGATCGGATCCACCAATTTGTAGAACACAATTTTCTTTTTTATTAAGCTCAAGAAAATCATATGCTTGAAGTATCATATAATTAAATTCCATGTAACTTAGAGATTGTTCACGATCCAATCTTGTTTTAACACTGTCAAATGTTAACATCTTATTTATTGTGAAGTGTTTTCCAATATCTCTAAGAAAAGAAATATAATTTAATTTTTTTAACCATTTGTAATTATCAACAAATATAGGTTTTAATTTTTTATTTTTGTTATCTAAAAACTTGATTAATATTTTCTTAATATTTTTTGAATTTTTTTCTATTTCTTTTTCAGATAAAATTTTACGAGTTTTATCTTTTCCTGAAGGGTCGCCAATTCTAGTAGTACCTCCACCCAATAGGACAATTGGTTGATGGCCAAATTTTTGTAAAAGCCTTAAACACATTATTTGAAGTAAACTCCCAACATGTAAGCTTTCTGCGGTACAATCAAAACCGATATAGGCTCTAATTCTATTTTTGTCTAACAAATCAGATAATTCATTTTCATCAGTACATTGATAAAAAAAATTTCTGTCTTTAAATTCTTTTAAAAATTTATTCATATGCGTATAGTTTACATTATACATTATTTACTAAAAAAAAATAAGAATGGAAAAGATTTATACAGCAATAGGCCTTATGAGTGGCACATCGCTAGATGGGGTTGATCTGTCTATAATACAATCAGACGGTAAAAGAGAATATACCTCAATTTTAGACAAATATTTTGAATATGATAATGATTTGTATCAAAGAATACTAGAAATTAGAGACAAAATTTTTAAACCAGAAGATTTAGATGTTCATTCAGATGAAATTAAATCTCTTGAAAGAGATATTACAATATTCAATGGAAAAGTCGTTAATGAGACACTTGCATTGTCAAAATCAAAAGTTGATTTAATTGGTTTTCATGGACAAACAATATTCCATGATCCAGATAAAAAAATTACTAAGCAATTAGGTGATGGAAAATTATTATCTCAATTAACAAAAAAAAAGGTAGTTTATAATTTCAGACAAAATGATTTAAAAAATGGTGGGCAAGGTGCTCCGTTAGCGCCAATTTTTCACAATACAATAGCAAATAAAATTAATAAAAAATTTAATATTAAATTTCCTATAAATATTTTAAATATTGGGGGAATATCAAATATCACTTCCACGGTAGAGGAAAATACTTTATGGAAAAGCAATGAAATTCTTGCTTATGATATTGGACCAGGAAATTGTCTAATAGACGAATGGATTAAAAAAAATTCAAAAAAAAAATATGATTTTGAAGGAACAATAGCTAACTCAGGTAAGACAGATCAATTGGTTTTAAATCAAGCATTAGATAATTTTACACTTAATTCTCAATATCAAAAATCTTTAGATGTAAAAAATTTTGATATTTTTTTTGCAAAAGGCTTGTCTTTAGAAAATGGAGCTTCAACTATTACAGATTTTACTGCCAAACTAATTGCAGATGGCATAAGTTTTATACAAAACAAAATAAAAACTGAAAATCATAAGTGGTTAGTATGTGGTGGAGGTAGAAAAAATAAGTATCTTCTAGAAAGTATTAAGAAAAATTTTGAAAAAATACAATTAGATCCTATAGAAAAATTTGGAATTGATGGTGATTTTGTAGAATCCCAAGCATTCGCTTTTTTAGCAATCCGATCGATAGAAGGTTTGGATATTTCCTTTCCAAGTACCACAAGGTGTAAAAAAGCATCTAGAGGTGGTATGATAGTAGAAAATTTTTAATATAAAGCTGTTTCGTTTTTAATGTATTTGTCTAATATTTTAACTAAAGAAATTTCATTTTTTGAAAAAAAATGATTTGTATTTGGTATATCTTTAAATTCTACCTTGATTCCTTTTTGGGAACTTAATCTTTTATTGAGATCATTTATATATTCCATTGGAACCAGTTCATCATTTTTTCCATAAACCATAAGTCCAGAAGTTGGACATGGTGATAAAAAAGAAAAATCATAAACATTTGGTTGTGGTGAGATCGCAATAAATCTATTAATTTCAGGTCTACGCATTAATAATTGCATTGCTATTAAAGATCCAAATGAAAATCCAGAAACCCAACATTGAGAGTTATCAAAATTTTCTCTTTCTAACCAATCTAAAGCAGCAGCAGCGTCTGCAAGCTCACCCTGTCCATTATCAAATTCTCCATCACTTTTACCAACTCCCCTAAAATTTACTCTACAAACAGAAAAATCATTTTCCATAAAAGTATTAAATGTTTCTACAACAACTTTATTATTCATAGTTCCACCGTATTGAGGGTGAGGTTGTAATACTAATGCAATGGGTGATGTATTTTTTTTACTTTTAAAATATTTTGCTTCTAATCTCCCTGCTGGGCCCGGGATGAATATTTCTAAAACTTTGTTATCCATAATTGTTATTGATTATTATTCTCAAAAAAAAATTAGGTTTATCACAACTGCGTGACAAAATGTTAGTCTTTTTTTTAATATGATACTTGACTATTTTAGTCGGGTTTATATATATCCACTAAAATAAGCATTTATGAGACTTACATCTAAAGGCAGATATGCGGTAATGGCTTTAGTGGATCTGGCAAGGTTTAACAATATAAACCCAGTTTCCCTCAGAGATATTTCGCTAAGACAAGGTATTTCGCTTGATTACCTGGAACAAATTTTTTCAAAATTGAGAAAAAAAGAAATTGTTCAAAGCGTAAGAGGTACTCAAGGTGGTTATATTTTAAATAAAAGGGCTAAAGAAATAAAACTAACAAATATTTTTGAAGCAGTTGATGAAAAGGTAAAGACTGTTCAGTGTAAAAAAGATTCAAAAAAAGGATGTAATGGTAAACTGACCAAATGTCTAACCCATAATCTTTGGGATGAACTTGAAAATCACATCAACAATTTTTTTGACGAAAAAAGTTTAGAAGATTTAGTTAAAGATAATAATGAGAGAAGAGTTTAGGAATGGATACTAGAGAAAAAGACATTGAGAATCTAAAAGATTATAAATATGGATTTACGACTGATATTGAAAATATTAGAGCACCAAAAGGTTTAAATGAAAATGTAATAAAATTTATATCTAATATAAAAAAAGAACCAAAGTGGATGCTAGATTTTAGGTTAAAAGCATTTGAGAGATTCAAGCAATTAAAAGAACCGGATTGGCAAAAACCAAAATATCCAAAAATTGATTATCAAGATTTATATTATTACTCAGCCCCTAAAAGTATGAAAGATAAACCTAAAAGTTTAGATGAACTAGATCCAAAACTGTTAGAAACTTATAATAAATTAGGTATACCATTAAATGAACAAGCTAGACTAAACGGAATTGCGGTCGACGCTGTTTTTGACTCAGTTTCAGTAGCTACCACATTTAAAGGTGAGTTAACAAAACATGGAATTATTTTTTGCTCAATGTCAGAGGCTATCCAAAAACATCCTGAACTAGTAAAAAAATATTTAGGCACAGTTATTCCGACAACAGATCATTTTTTTGCTACTCTTAACTCTGCTGTATTTACTGATGGGTCGTTTGTTTATATTCCTGAGGGAGTGAGATGTCCGATGGAACTTTCAACTTATTTTAGAATTAATGCATCTGAAACTGGACAATTCGAGAGAACACTTATTGTAGCTGATAAAGGAAGCTATGTAAGTTATTTGGAAGGCTGTACAGCTCCGATGAGAGATGAAAATCAATTACATGCAGCTAACGTTGAACTAATAGCTTTAGATGATGCTGAAATTAAGTACTCAACTGTTCAGAATTGGTACCCAGGAGATGAAAATGGTAAAGGCGGGATATATAATTTTGTAACTAAAAGAGGTTTGTGTAAAGGTAAAAATTCTAAAATTTCTTGGACACAAGTTGAAACAGGCTCAGCTATAACATGGAAATATCCAAGCTGTATATTGAAAGGTGACAACTCAATTGGTGAATTTTATTCAATAGCTATAACAAATAATCATCAAAAAGCAGATACTGGTACTAAAATGATTCATTTAGGAAAAAATACTAAAAGTAAAATTATTTCCAAAGGTATAAGTGCTGGATTTTCTGATATGACTTATAGAGGTTTGGTAGATATTAATTCTAAAGCAAAAAATTCTAGCAACTATACACAATGTGATTCTTTATTAATGGGAAATAGATGTGGGGCACATACAGTTCCATACATAAAAAATAAAAATTTTGACTCAAATATAGCTCACGAGGCAACAACTTCAAAAATAAGTGAAGAACAGTTGCATTACTGTCAACAAAGGGGACTTAATTCAGAGGAAGCAGTTGGACTAATCGTCAATGGATTTTGCAAAGAAGTACTTCAACAGCTACCAATGGAATTTGCTGTAGAGGCACAAAAATTAGTTGGCATAAGTCTTGAGGGGAGCGTTGGTTAATGCTGAAAATAAATAACTTAAATGCAAACGTTGAAAATAAATCAATACTTAAGGGCTTTTCTTTAAATATTAATCCAGGTGAAGTACACGCAATAATGGGCCCTAATGGTTCTGGAAAGAGTACTTTATCTAATATTCTCTCTGGTAAAAAAGGTTACGAAGTATCTGGTGAAATCTTGTTTGAAAATAAAAACTTATTTGATCTTGAGACAGAAGAAAGAGCACATAAAGGAATATTTTTAGCTTTTCAATATCCTTTAGAAATTCCTGGAGTTAATACAAATATTTTTTTAAAAACTTCTTTAAATGCAATAAGAAAAGCACGAGGTGAGAAAGAACTAGACGCTATCGAGTTTTTAAAACTTGTTAAAGAAAAAGCAAAAGAACTTAAATTTGATGAGGAAAAATTAAATAGACAATTAAATGTTGGTTTCTCTGGAGGTGAAAAGAAGAAGAATGAAATTTTACAAATGTCTATGTTAGCACCTAAATTATCTATTTTAGATGAGACAGACTCAGGACTAGATATTGATGCATTAAAGATAGTTGCTGATGGCGTTAATACTTTAAGAAATAAAGATAATTCCTTTTTAATCATTACACATTATCAAAGGTTATTAGATTATATTAAACCAGATTTTGTTCATGTGTTAATGAATGGAAAAATAATCAAATCTGGTGGTCCAGAATTAGCTTTAGAGTTAGAAAAAAAAGGTTACGAGAGTTTTAATTAAAATGATTGAAAAATTAAAATTAGATTTTGATAGAATTGTTAAAACATTAAATATTTCTGAAAAAGATATAAAATCAAAAAGAAATAATTTGCAAAAGTTTATAGAGAGTGGTTTTCCAAATAGAAAACATGAAAATTGGAAGTTTTTGGATATAAGTCAAATTATAAAAAAAAATATTGGAGATTTAGGTTTTTACAACGATTATTCAATACCGAACAAAATAGATACTTCTATTTTTGTTGATGGCTTAGAACATAATAAGATTATTTTCATAAACGGAAGAATAGAAAAAATAGACTTTAATTATGAGGATAAAAATTATATTGAAATTAACGATCAAACAAATACTGAGATTAATTTTGATAATGAAAATTCTTTAATAGATTTAAACAGTGCGTTTACTAACAAAGTATTTAAAATTATAATAAAAAAAAACTATTCTTTTAAAAAACCTTTAATTATTTATCATGTTACCAATGAAAAGATTAAATCAAAAAATATAAATTTGAGGTTGGATTTTGAATTGGAAGAAAATAGCCATTTTAGACTAATTGATTTTTTTACTGATAGCTCGCATAAAAACTTTACGAATATTTTATATAATTTTAACTTAAAAAAAGATGCAATATTAAAAAACTATAAAATTGACAAGTTTAAGAATGATAATTTAAGATATTCATTTAATAATATAGAACAAGATGTTAACAGTATTTCCGAAACATTTATATTATCATCTGGTTCAGATTTCTTCAAAAATGAAATAAATTGCAATTTAAAGGGTGAGTATTCTTCAGCCTTTGTAAATGGTGTAATTTCACTGAGAGAGAATCAACAACATGAAATTAGAACAACAATTAATCATTTAGAAGAAAATACTAAGAGTTATCAGTTAATTAAGAGTGTCTTAGGAAAGTCTTCAAAATCTGCTTACCAAGGAAAAATTTTTGTTAATTCAAAAGCGCAAAAAACAGATGGCTATCAGTTAAGTAAAGCGATTTTGTTGGATGAAACTTCAGAGTTTAATGCAAAACCAGAATTAGAAATTTATGCTGATGATGTTAAATGTTCTCATGGATCAGCATCTGGAAGTTTGAATGAAAATTCAATTTTTTATTTAATGTCGAGAGGTTTAAATTATAAACAATCAAAAGAACTTTTGATAAACGGATTTTTATTAGATGTTGTTGAAAAAATTACTGACTCAGAGATTAAAAATTTATTAAAAAATATGATTGGATTAGAAGAATGAATATAGACAATATAAAAAAAGAATTTCCGATTTTTGACGAAAAAATTCAAAATAATGATCTAGTTTATTTAGATAGTGCTAATTCGTCTCAAAAACCTAAAGTTGTTTTAGATAGAATAAACGATTTTTACTCTAAACAATTTTCAAACGTTGGGAGGAGCGTACATTATTTGGCTGTTGCTGCCACAAATTTATATGAAAATACAAGATCTTCAGTTCAAAAATATATTAATGCCAAAGACAAAAATGAAATTGTATTTACAAAAGGAGCTACTGAGGCTCTAAATTTGGTTGCAAATACTCTTGGACAATCGATTTTAAAACCAAATGATGAGGTTTTAATAACGGAATTGGAGCATCATTCTAACTATGTTCCTTGGCATTTTCTGAGAAAATCTAAAAATATTAATATTAAATTTGCGGAAATTAATGACGATGGAGATATTCCAATTGAAAATATAGAAAGAGAAATTACAGATAAAACTAAAGTAATAGCAATTACTCATTTGTCTAATGTAACTGGCGCGGTTCTTCCTATCAAAGAGATAACTCAACTAGCACATTCAAAGGGTATTGTTGTAGTAGTTGACGGTTGTCAAGGAGGACCACATTTAAAATTAGATATGCAGGACTTAAATTGTGATTTTTATGCAATATCATGTCATAAAATGTATGGACCAACTGGTCTTGGTGTTTTGTATGGAAAAAAGAAATGGCTTGAGCAATTACCACCTTATCAAGGAGGTGGAGGTATGATTAATGAAGTTAAAAAAGATAGAATTTCATACGGTGATCTACCCAATAAATATGAGGCTGGAACAATGGCCACAGCGCAAGTAATTGCGTTCGATCAGTCAATAAAATTTTTAGAAAACATTGGCATTGAAAAAATAATTGAACATGAAAAAGAATTAATTGAATATGGTCAGGAAATCTTAAAAAAAAATAATTCTGTTAAATTAATTGGAAATCCTAAAGAGCGTGGCGGAGTTCTATCTTTTACTATTGAAGGAGTTCATCCACACGATATTGCAACCATTCTAGATGAAACAGGTGTAGCAATCAGAGCAGGTCATCATTGCTGCCAGATACTCCACGATAAATTAGGTATTCCTGCTAGTGCAAGAGCATCTCTAGGAGTGTATAACACTAAAGATGACTTAGATAAACTAAATGAAGGCATAAACAATTGTAAAAAAATTTTTGATTTAAAATGAATTTAAAAGAATTATATCAAGAAATAATTTTAGAACATGGTAAGAATCCAAGAAATCTAAGAAAAACAGAAAATTTTAATAAAGATGCAAAAGGAAATAATCCATTATGTGGAGACAATGTTCATGTCTACTTAAAATTAAATGATCAAAGAAAAGTAGAAGATATATCTTTTGAAGGGAGTGGTTGCGCAATATCAATGGCATCGGCTTCAATAATGACTGACTTAATGAAAGGTAAAAGTGATAATGAGGCTAAAGAAATAATCGAAGATTTTTTAGGTATGATTAAAGAAAATCCTGAACTTAAAAATAAGATTTTAAAAGAGGATGATAAAACAAAATTAATGTGTCTATCAGGAGTAAAACAATACCCTATGAGGGTTAAATGTGCAACACTGTCTTGGCACACATTAGTTTCTGCGATCGAGGATAAGAAAGGTGAAGTAAAAACCGAAAATTAATTGAAATGGAATTAAAAGAGAAAATTATCGAGGAAATAAAAAAAATTTATGATCCTGAAATACCTGTCAATATTTATGAACTTGGTTTAATTTATGATATTGAAGTAAACAAAAAAAAAGTAAAAATCAAAATGACATTAACCACACCAAATTGCCCTGTTGCTGAAAGCTTACCGAAAGATGTCAAAGATAGTGCAATGCAAGTTGAGGGAATAGAGGAAGTTGATCTTGAATTGGTATGGGATCCACCTTGGACTAAAGATATGATGTCTGATGCCGCTAAATTGGAGTTAAATTTATAATGAGTGCGATTATAAAACTTAGTGATAGTGCTGCAACAAGAATAAAAGAAATAATGTCAAATGCACAAAAAGATTCTATAGGTGTAAGAGTTTCAGTAAAATCTGGTGGTTGTGCAGGAATGTCTTATGTAATGGAGTATTCTAAAGAAATTAATCCAAGCGATGAGTTAGTGGAGGATAAAGGTGTTAAAGTGTTTATAGACTCAGCTGCTATAATGTACTTACTTGGCACTGAAATGGACTATAAAAAAGAGGAATTTTCATCATCTTTTGTATTCAATAATCCCAATGAAACTGAACGTTGTGGCTGTGGTGAATCATTCAAAATAGACTAAATTACAGTATCCTATAAGTTGCATAGCAGTATTGCGTTCATTGCATATCTAGTGTATAAATTTATTATGAATAAGTTTGAATTTAAAAATCTTGTTAAAAATCTTAAAGATTCTTTAAAAGAAAAAAAGTTTTTTAAAGATCTAAGAAAAGAAGTTAATACTGGTGCAAATGGCACACAGGATTACGTAGTTAAAAAAGGTGTTAACAAAGATACAGTTGCTACAACAAGACAGTAATTAACTACTGTAATACATCTCAAATTCTACAGGATGAGGAGAATGTTCAAATCTATGAATTTCTTCAAATTTAAGTGCGATGTATGCATCAATTTGGTCATCGGTAAATACATTTCCTTGAGTTAAAAATTCTCTATCTTTATCTAGACTTTCCATCGCTTCTCTTAACGACCCACAAACAGTTGGTATAGCTTTTACTTCTTCAGGAGGTAATTCATATAAATCTTTATCAAAAGACTCACCAGGATGTATTTTATTCTTAATTCCATCTAAACCTGCCATCAACATTGCAGCGAAAGTTAAATACGGATTCCCAGAGGCATCAGGGAATCTTATTTCACATCTTGCACCTTTTTTACTTAAGGTAATTGGAATTCGACATGAAGCTGATCTATTTCTTGCTGAGTAAGCTAAAAGAACAGGAGCTTCAAATCCTGGCACTAGTCTTTTATAACTATTGGTTGTTGAGTTAGCAAATGCATTGATTGCTTTAGCATGTTTTAAAATACCACCTATGTAATGTAATGCAGTTTCTGATAATCCAGCATAAGCATCACCCGAAAATACTGGCGTATCACCTTTCCAAATTGATTGATGTATGTGCATGCCAGATCCGTTATCACCTGCAACCGGTTTTGGCATAAATGTAGCCGTCTTTCCAAATGAATGTGTTACCATTTGTACAACATATTTATATAATTGAACATTATCAGCCTGATTAACTAAAGTTCCAAAATACATTCCAAGCTCATGTTGACTTGGTGCAACTTCATGATGATGTTTCTCAACTTTAATTCCAACTTCTTTTAAGCTTTTAAGGTATTCGCCCCTCATATCTTGTTCACTATCAACAGGAGGTACAGGAAAATATCCACCTTTAACTGGGGGACGGTGACCCATATTTCCGTTTTCATAATCTTTACCAGAATTATAAGGACCTTCTTTACTGTCAATCTTAAATCCACATTCATTCATATCATTTTTAATCTTTACATCGTCAAAAACAAAAAATTCAGGTTCGGGTCCAAAAAAAGCTTTATCACCAACACCAGACTCTTTTAAGTATTCCTCAGCTTTTTTTGCTACACCTCTTGGATCTCTTTCATAAGGGGTTCTTTTAACAGCATCTAAAATGTCACAAAAAAGAACAGCGGTATTATGTGAAGTAAAAGGATCTAAAAAAAATCTTGATGTGTCAGGTTTTAAAATCATATCTGACTCATTAATTGCTTTCCAACCAGCAATAGAAGAACCATCAAAAAATACACCATCATTTAACATATCTTCATCTACAACTGTAGAATCCATTGTTAAATGTTGTAGCTTTCCTCTAGGATCAGTAAATCTTAAATCAACAAATTCAACTTCTTTATCTTTGATAAATTTTAAAACGTTACTAGCGCTCATTTTTTCTCCTTTATAATACTGATCGATGTGATATCAAAAAAAGACTGATAAATAATGCTCTTTTACTTAATAGCACCTATGCATTTTTTACATAATTGTATAATTAAATGTTTAAAATAACTAACAATTAAAAGTTGAATAATGACTTTATTAAATAAAGAACCTGTAAAAAGAGTTGAAAAATTACTCAAAGAATTTGATCCAAATCAAAGAGTTATCATTTTAGACACCTCTGCAAGGACTGCTATAGAGGCTGCCTCATCTTTAGGTTGTGAGGTAGGAGCTATTGTTAAGAGCCTACTTTTTAAAACAGAAAATTCATTCATTTTATGTTTAATAGCGGGAGATAAAAAGGCTTCATTAAATAGGATAAAAAAAATATTGAATTTGAAGGATGTTTCAATGGCTTCAGCTAATAATGTTAAAAATGTTACAGGTTACACTATTGGTGGTGTTTCTCCTGTAGGTCACTTAAATAAAATTGATATTTTTATAGACAATTCATTAAAAAGATTTAATTCTTTGTTTGCAGCCGCGGGCCATCCTAATTGTGTATTTAAAATAAATTTTATTGATCTGAAAAAATTAACAAATGGTTCAATTGAAGAGTTGGTAGAATGAAACAACCTAAATTATTAGATTATATTTTACTCACAATATTAGCATTAATTTGGGCTTCAGCTTTTTTCAATATTAAGATAGCCACATATTCATTTGGACCTGTCACTATTGCATTTTTAAGAGTTTTTTTTGGAGCAATACCTGTCCTTTTACTCTGTTACTTTAAGAATATAAAGATCGAGGCTTTTTCAAAAGATTGGCATTGGTTTGCAATGATTGGTTTTATTAATTTAGTAGCTCCTTTTTTTTTAATTGCGTATGGAGTAAAGTCAGTTCAAAGTAATCTCGCTGCTATTCTAATGTCAACAACTCCTTTAAGTTCAACAGTACTTGGACATTTTTATACAAAAAATGAAAAATTTAATTTTATAAAAACAATTGGGATTTTAATCGGTTTCTCTGGGATCATATTCTTATTTTCAGACAATTTATTAATAGATGAAAATAATTTTTTTTCAGCATTACTAATTTTACTAGGCTCTACCTGTTATGTAGTTGGGGGTGTTTTGACATTAAAAATAAGCAAAAAGAAGAATGAGAATGTTACTGGATCTATTCTAATTTGGGCGACTATAATTTTAATACCGCTTGTAAGCTTTATTGAACAGCCATGGAATTTAGAGCCAAGACTTGACTCTACTATATCAGTTATTTATTTGGGATTAGTTTCGACAGGCTTAGCTTGGTTACTTAGATTTAAAATTTTAGTAAACAACGGTTTAATTTTTCAATCACAAGTTTCTTATTTAATTCCTATATTTGGAATAATATTAAGCTATATATTCTTAAAAGAAGTTATAACGACGAAAGTTTTAATTTCGTTAGTTGCAGTTGTTATAGGTATATATTTTGTTAAAAGAGCCAAATAAATTACTTTGTATCATCTCTGTAATAAGAGGATTTTCCCAAAATAGCATTTAAAATTCCTAAAAATCTATACTTATATTTCTCTTTTTGATTTTTTTGAAATGTGATTGAGTAAAAAATTATTTTAATAAAGGCCTTAATAAACTTACCAATAACCATATATAAGGCATAGAAATAATTATTATTTTTTTTATAGAAATAAAAAGTTGACCACATCCAATGCCACTCTCTTACACGGTTTAATTTTTTTTTTTTAAGTGAATCGTCCTCAAATGAACTTTTAAATCCTAAATGATGAATTTTAAGCATTTTAGAAGTATAAACATTTTCATCTTTACGTATTAGAGACTTACAAAGATCAAATTCCTCAAAATATAGGAAAAAATTTTCATCAAAAATTTTTTTGTTTTCAAACTTTTTGAGATTAATCAACATGGAACAACCAGTGACCCAATCAACTTTATGAAGTTCATTGATTTGATTATTTTCAAATTTTTTTCTAAATTCTTTATTTTTACTTTTGTCAAAGAAACCAGCAGGCATAAAAATTTTATCATGCATGTATTGACACCCTATTATTGAAAAATTGTTATTATCACCAATAATTTTATTGATATTCGTAAAAAAATTATCATGGCATATTACGTCAGGATTTAATATCAAAACATAGTCAGTTTTTACTGCATTAATACCAAAGTTGTTTCCAGCACCATATCCTAAATTGCTACCAGTGCATAATATTTCAACATTTTGAAATTGAGATAATATTATTTTTTTATGAAAAAAATTTTCTGAATTTTCAATAATTAAAATTTTAACATTTTTATCTATAGATTTTAAACAATCTAAAATAATTTTTTCTGGAGTATTATAGGTTACAATTACAACTGTAATGTTTATCATTTATAATATTAATTAATAAAGAATACTATTTTACTTAACTAGTTTTGACATCTCTTTTATATGAGCTGGCCTAGTTTCGCAACAACCTCCAAGTATTGTTGCTCCAGCATCTCTAAATTTTTTTGCAAACTCAGCCATCTTTTTTGGGGTCAAATCTTTTCTTTGGCCTAAAAACTCGTTTGGATTTCCAGTTTTACTGGCTTTGTAAGCTCCAGCATAATTTGGTTTTGGATCCGTTTTTATAAAAGCATTAAGTTTAAAACCAAAAGGCACGCCTAAATTTTTTATTTCATTAAGATTCAATTCATAATTTTCAGGAGAGACACAAGAAAGTATTATTCCCAATAATTTCTCATGATTGATATTCTTAATTATTTGAGAAATTTTTTCATTACTAGGTAGACTTTTTCCATTTGAGATATGAGCTCCTATTAAGTATGGTTTATTAAAATCTTTAATACTATTGATTGCAATTTCAATTTCTCTAACACTACTTAAAACATCAAAATAAAAAAAATCTATATAAGGATTTAATAGCTTAGCTTGACTATAAAAATTTTCCCTTATTTCTTCATCTGGTCTTGGATCAGCTTCATAAGTTAAAAATTGTGGAGGCAGACCTCCAGCTATTAAAACATTTGGATAAAGTTTTTTTACTTTTTTAGCAATTTCACCCGCTTTAATATTGAGATAATCAAATTTATCTTGAACATTGTTATCCATTAATCTTTTTTTTCTTGCCGTGAAAGTAGTTGTTACAATCACTTCAGCACCAGCTTTAATAAAGTCAACATGAGTATCTAATAAAAGTTGATGATATTTTTCTTGAAGTAGGGCATTGGCACTCCACAAAGTCCCATTAGGTTTCATTCCTCTTGCAAGAAGTTCTTGCCCCATGCCACCATCTAATATTCTTATTTTTTTAAAAAAATTTATATCCATTTTTAAATTTGTTAATCTTTATCTTTTAAATGGTTTATTAATTAGTTCCATTACCTTTTATAGACTATTATGGGGATTCCATTTTAGCTGTTGTGCCCGCAATAGGATCAAATCGGCAAATAAACTATAATTTGAAATTTACTTTCTGTAAACTATTTTTTTATTTATTAATTTATTATTTTAAGTCCCATTCTTATAGCAACAAAAATTACTAATAGTGAAGTTATAATTACTAATATCCTATTCGGTAGAATTTTAAGATTTATATAATTGCCAACAAATCCACCAATTAAAACAACTATAAATAATAGCCAGTAATTAAATATCTCATTAATAACCATTTCCTTTGTAAGCTGGCCTAACATTCCTGAAATTGAATTTACTAATATGAATAAGGAGGCAGTTGTAGCTATCACCTTAGGTTTTTCAGCTTTTAGTAAAAAAAGAATAGGACTTAAAAAAATTCCTCCACCTATACCAATCACACCTGATATCAATCCTAAGATTGATCCAATAAAAAAAGATATTATATCGTTTAATTTTCTAATTATTAAATTTTTATTTTCATAGGATTTATTATTTATTAACAATAAAATGCCAGCTACTGACAAAACTACAAACAATAAGCTTTCAAAAACTTCTTTATCAATAAATAAAGATCCCCCAATAAATGATAGTGGAATTGAGCCAGTTAAAAATGGTATTAATAACCTTATATTATAATTACCTGCACGAATATAATTAAACGAGTTACCAGAAACGACTATTATATTACAGATCAAGGCAATAATTGGGAAAATATAATAAGGAATGTTCCAGATTAATAATAACGCTAAATAAGTTGAACCACCACCAAATCCAACACTTGAATATAAAATAGCTGTTATAAAAAATAATATTGGTAATATAATCATAATAAAATTTTTTTATGAAAGTAAATATTGCACTATTAACTGTAACAGATACTAGAACTTTTGATAACGATAAATCAGGGGCAATTTTAGTTGAAAAAATAAAGTCAGCAAATCACAATTTAATAGACCGAAAAATTTGTAAAGATAACAAAGATGATATTGTTCAAGTTTTAGAAGAATGGATAAAAAAAGATAATATAGATGTTGTAATAACAACTGGGGGAACAGGGTTAACAGGTAGGGATATAACTCCAGAAGCAATTGATCAAATTGCAGATAAACAAATACCAGGATTTGGAGAACTATTCAGAAATTTAAGCTTAAAAACAGTTGGGACTTCAGCAATTCAATCTAGAGCATGTGCTGTCTTAGCAAATGGAAAATATGTATTTGCACTACCTGGCTCATCAGGTGGAGTAACTGATGCATGGGAAGGGATATTAAAACACCAGTTAGATGTTAATCATAAGCCTTGTAACTTTGTAGAATTATTTCCTAGATTAAAAGAAAAATAATTATTTCTGATATTTTTCTTTCCATTCAGTATAAGGCATTCCGTAAATTCTTTCTCTAGCTTCAGGGTCTGAAATTAAAACACCTTTTTTTTCAGCTTCTTCTCGGAACCACCTTGATAAACAATTTCTACAAAAATTAGCTAAGTTCATTAGATCAATATTTTGTACATCTTTTCTTTCATCAAGATGTTTTAATAATCTTTCAAACGTTGCTGATTGAATTTCTATCTTTTTATTTTTATCCATAAAAAAATATTAAAGAATTTTTTAATGAGCACAAGATATAGTATTCATACAATTCCAAGTAGAAAATTTAAAATATTACAAATAGACATGTATAATCATTGTTAGTTAAATAAGATATGGCTAATAAAAGAAAAAGAAAAGCTAAGCCAAAGACCAAGAAAAAAAAATCAAAATTGGTCAAATCATCTAGAAAAAAAATAAAAACGAAAAAAAAAGTTGTGACAAAAAAGTCTGCGACTAAGAAGCGTTCTAAAAAATCTAGAAAAAATAATAAGCTAAAAACAACAAAAAAAACAAGAGGAGTAAAAAAAATGAGTACAGAAACAATGAAAAGTGCTTCGTCTCCTTTGTTGGATACGTCTCACTTAAAAGTCCCGTTTCCATATAAAGCTAAATATGGAAATTACATAAATGGGAAATTTGTAGAGCCTAAATCTGGCAAATATTTTGACAATGTTACACCGATTAATAACGAGGTAATTTGCAAAATAGCTAGATCAGATGCTAAAGATGTAGATGCAGCTTTAGATGCTGCGCATGCTGCATTTCCAACTTGGGGAAAGACTTCAATAACTGAAAGATCTAACATTTTATTAAAAATAGCAGATGTTATAGAAAAAAATCTTAACACATTAGCTACAGCAGAATGTTTAGATAATGGAAAACCTATCAGAGAATGTATGGCTGCAGATTTACCTCTAGTAGTTGATCACTGGAGATATTTTGCAGGAGTAATTAGAGCTGAGGAAGGTTCTGTTGCAGAGATAAGTAATAGTGAATATTCTTATCACATACCTGAGCCATTGGGTGTTGTAGGACAGATCATACCTTGGAACTTTCCACTTCTAATGGCAACTTGGAAACTTGCACCAGCATTAGCTGCGGGTAACTGTGTTGTTCTAAAACCAGCTGAACAAACTCCAGCTTCTATTATGTTATTAATGGAAATGATTGGTGATTTATTACCTCCAGGAGTTGTTAACGTTGTAAGTGGTTTTGGTTTAGAAGCCGGTAAACCGTTAGCTTCATCTAAAAGAATTAAAAAGATTGCTTTTACAGGTGAAACAACAACTGGTCGTTTGATTATGCAATATGCATCTCAAAACTTAATTCCAATAACTTTAGAGCTTGGTGGAAAATCTCCAAATATTTTCTTTGAAGATGTCATGGCACAAGATGATGATTTCTTTGATAAATGCTTAGAAGGTTTTGCAATGTTTACACTTAACCAAGGTGAAGTTTGTACTTGTCCAAGCAGAGTACTAGTTCAAGAGTCTATCTATGATAAGTTTATGGAAAGAGCTATTGCTAGAACAAAAGCTGTTAAACAAGACAATCCTTTAAAGATGGAAACTATGATAGGTGCTCAAGCATCAGTAGAACAAATGGAAAAAATCAAATCTTATTTAGATTTAGGTAAGAAAGAGGGTGCCAAAGTTCTATGTGGTGGAAATGTTGCTAAAGTTAATAGTGGTTTAGAAAAAGGTAATTATATTGAACCAACTATTTTCGAAGGTAATAATTCGATGAGAATCTTCCAAGAAGAAATTTTTGGACCAGTAGTATCAGTAACTAAATTTAAAGATGAAGCAGAAGCATTAAAAATTGCTAATGATACTCTTTATGGTTTAGGTGCAGGAGTTTGGACTAGAAACGGAAATATCGCATATAGAATGGGTAGAGAAATACAAGCTGGTAGAGTTTGGACGAACTGTTATCACGCTTATCCTGCGCATGCGGCATTTGGCGGATACAAACAATCTGGTATTGGAAGAGAAACTCACAAAATGATGCTAAATCATTATAGACAAGTGAAAAACTTACACGTGTCTTACAGTGAGAAAAAATTAGGCTTCTTTTAAAAGATATATTATAATGGCCCGTATTAAGTTACGGGCCATATAAATATGAAAGTTACAGCAACACCTTCAGCATTAGATTTAATAGAAGAATTAAAAAAAAATCACGGTAAAGAGTTGTTATTTCACCAATCTGGTGGATGTTGTGATGGTAGTGCTCCTATGTGTTATCCAGCAAAGGAATATCAAGTAGGTCAAGATGATGTGATGATTGGTAAAATAGGTGGTATACCTTTTTACATCAGTGAGACTCAACACACTGCTTGGAAAAATACAGATTTGATAATTGATTGCGTTGAGGGAATGGGTGGAATGTTTTCGTTAGATAATGGCACTGGAAGAAGATTTCTAACAAGGTCTGAAATCTGTATACCTGAAGATACTACGATAAATTAAATTTCCTAAAATTTATTCTTAATAAAAGAAGAATAATTAGAATAATCAAAAAGACTAAAGGTTTAAAAAATATTGTTTTTGATAACCAAATAAAGTGTAAAACTCCAAAAATTGAAATTATGTAAACTAATCGATGTAGCTTTTTCCAATTTTTTTTTAAAATTTTAACCATTTTGTCTGATGAAGTTATTGCTAATGGAATTAGTAACAACCAAGCAGAAAAACCTATAAAAATAAATTTTTTCTTTAAAACATCATCAATTAGAGGTTCAAAATCAAATCTATAATCAAGACCAACGTAACTAAGCATATGAATTGAGGCATAAAAAAAAGCGAATAAACCAAGCATCCTTCTAAATTTAATCCACTCTAGTGATTTTGTAATTTTTCTAAGAGGGGTCATTGCAAGAGTTAGAAGGATAAAGATTAAAGTCCATTCTCCAAAATGATTTATAATCCTATCTACTGGTTCAGGACCTAATTTATTATAAAATATTTGAAAAGTAATTATATAAATTGGCCAAAGACATAATAAGAAAACAGCAGGCTTAAAATAGTTTTTCAATTTACTTTAGTAATTTTTTTTAAGGTCCATACCACTATAAAGATGAGCAACCTCATCTCCATAACCATTGAACATTAATGTTTTTATTCTAGGAGCTAAAATACTTTCTCCAATTACTCTTTCAGTTTTTTGAGACCATCTTGGATGATCAACCTCAGGATTTACATTTGAGTAAAAACCATATTCTCTTGGTGAAGCATTTTTCCAAGCAGTATTCGGCATATTTTTTGTTAATTTGATTTTAACAATTGATTTCGCACTTTTAAAACCATACTTCCATGGAATAAATATTCTTAATGGTGCCCCATTTTGGTTTGGTAAAGTTTTACCATAAAGACCAGTTACAACAGTTGTTAGTGGATGCATCGCTTCATCTATTCTAAGCCCTTCGATATAAGGCCAGTTTAAAACAGGATATCTCTGACCTACCATTTCTTCTGGGTTATAAACTGTTTCAAATTCAACGTACTTTGCAGTTGATTTAATCTTAACTTTATTTAGTAATTCACTTAATGAAAAGCCTAACCATGGAATAACCATAGACCAACCTTCAACACATCTAAGTTTAAGAATTCTCTCTTCAGATTTAATATTCAAAACTTCCTCAATTGGAAGTTCTAAAGATTTTTCAACTTCACCCTCAATTTTTACAGTCCAAGGTCTTGTAGTAAAATTTTTTGCTCTTCTGTGTGGATCAGCTTTACCAGTACCAAACTCATAAAAATTATTATATGTGGTTATATCTTGATAACTAGTTGGCTCATTTAAATTACTGGCCTTAGCATCAATTAAAGGAACCGAACTAAAAGCAATAGAACTCAAACCATAACCCATAGATTTAATAAAAGATCTTCTTTTATTATATATTTTTTCTGGAGTAATTTCTGAATGTTTAAACTTTTTCATTAGTAATAGGATTTCCTTTTAACCACTCACTTTCATCATTTTCATAATGTTCTTTTTTCCAAATTGGAGATCTTTTTTTAATTTCCTCTATTATATATCTTGATAGCACATAAGCTTGATCACGATGTTTACAAGCAACTGCGATAATTATACTTATCTCACCTAAGTTGAGATGTCCCTTAGCATGTTCAATAAATACTGCTTTATCTTTGATATCTAATTTTTGATCTGTTTCATTGTAAATTTCTTCAAAGCTTTTTAATACCATTTCATCATGACTATCGTAAGTAATTCCAGTAACTTTTTTATTATCATTCATATTTCTGACAGTGCCTAAAAAATAAATTGATGCTCCAAATTTAGAATCTTTAATGAATTTTTCAGCGTTAGAATGAAGTATTTTTCTTTTTTTAGAATCTACAACTTTAGTATGAAGCATTAACCTCCTCCGATAGGAGGTATAATACCAATCTTTTGATCTTTTGTGATTTTATAATTGTCGCTTATTATTTCATTATTTTCAGAGCAAAAAGCTGAAGATTTTACAACTTTTATAAAACTTTGATTACCATGAAATTTTTTATCTAAATATTTAATGATCTCATTTCGCAAATCATTTAAAGAAGCCTTTTCTCCTATATCAAGTTCAATGTGATCTTTATCACTAAAATCTCTACTAGCTCCAAAGAGTTCTAATTTGATTTTCATTTCTTTATTTTTGTTGAGAATTTTAAATCTTTACCACTAAATTTAGATTTATTCTTATTGATAAAATCATCCATTAACTTGACTTTTTCATCTTCAAATTCTGTAACCTTTCTTTCATTCAAATCTACATATAAAGCTAGAATTTCAATTGTTGAGGCTAGGAATTTTTTTTCTTTGTGGATCATTTCCATTTTATATTGAAGTCTTTTTTTATCATGATCGAAATAAACACAATTAATATCAACCTCATCATTTAGTTGAAGTTCTTGATTGTACGTTATGTGAGACTCTACAATCATTGTACTTTTTTTAGTTGTTTTTGCTGAATGCTCACCCATTTGAAAAATACTATTTAATGTATCAGCACCATATTTATCAAACATTAATAGATAATATGAAACATTCATATGATCGTTGTAATCAATCCAATCTTTAATTACTTTTTGAGTACTTAGATAAACGGACATATATAATTAGAATATATTTTTTAAAAATTCAGGCAACCCATCTGGATTGGTCCACAATCCACTTTTTCCACCTTCTTTAATTAATAACTTCACGTCATCTATTTTTAGATGAGGATTTACTATTTTGCTTAAGTCATAAATAGTTATTAATGCAGCATTCACACCCATTATAGCTTCCATTTCTACACCTGTTTTAGCTATTGCTGAAACTACACAAAGTACTTCTAATGAGCTATCCACCTCATTCATAATAATTTTTGTTGCAGTGTGATCAATAGGAAGTGGGTGACATAATGGGATTAACTCACTTGTTTTTTTAACACCTAATACAGCTGATACTTCTGCTAATGTAATAGGATCACCTTTAGGCATCTTTTTATTTTTAATTAAATCAAAAACTTCTTTTCCAACGTAAATTTTTCCAGATGCTAATGCTCTACGAAATGTTTCTTTCTTAGATGAAACATCAACCATATTAAAAGAATTTTTTTGAAATATCTCTTTTGCCCAATCTTCAAGCTCTTCTTTATTAATTATCTTTAATTTTGACATTAACCACCTGTTTTGGATAAATTTTTAGTTAAACCTGTTTCACCTAGCTCTAAATAATGAGACTCTTTTTTATATTTCATTTGTCCAAGTATAAGATCTTGTAATTCCTCAATTTGATCATCTTTTTGAAGCAAATGTCTTACACTTATACCTGTGTTTCCAAACAAACATAATCTCAAATCACCTCTTGAAGTAATTCTCAAACGATTACAAGTCTTACAAAAATTTTTTGAGTAGGGAGCTATAATTCCAAATTTACCTTTATACTCTTGATTGATATAATTTAAAGATGGACCAGCGTCTTTGCCAAAAGTCTGATAAATCCAATTATTTTTATCCAAGTAGTCTTTAAATATTTTAGAAGAGATATGATACTTGTTAAAATAATCTAAGTTATCTCCAGTTCTCATTAATTCAATATATCTAAAATCTACTTTATTTTTTTTTATAAATTCTCCCCAAGAATTAAAATCTTGTTCAGAAGCGTTTACACCATTTAAAAGAACTGCATTTATCTTAATATTATTAAAATTTAAATCTTGTAAAACTTGAATTCCTTTCAAAATTTCTGGTAATCGGTCATGACCTGTAATATTTTTGAAAGTATTTCTATCAAGACTATCTACACTTATATTAATACCATCCAAACCACTTTCGGCTAACATTTTAGCTTTTTCATCTAAGTGATAACCATTCGTTGTAATTACTACTTTTTTAATTCCTGCTTCATTTTTTAAAATTTTTATTATTTCAAAAAAATCTTTTCTAACCGTTGGTTCTCCACCAGTAATTCTGATTTTTTGTACACCTAATTTTGAAAAAACTCTTGATAAACGTTTTATTTCATCTAAGTGAAGGAATTTTCTATTATCACTTTTATCAACTTGATAGCCGTTTGGTAAACAATAGCCACATTTAAAGTTACAGACATCAGTAATTGATAATCTTATATAAGGAAATGTTCGTCCAAATGAATCTTTTAAAGTTTGCATTTAAAAGGATAACACATTCATATTTAACATGCACTAATTATGAAATTACTTCCAGTCCGCAGCTGGAAGATAATTTCTTAAAGTTTTTATTGACCAGGTGCTTTGTAACCAATTTTACTTGCCTTTGCGGTAGCTTTGCCAAAGTCAATTGCTTCTAACATTGTTAAATTTTCAACTGCACCAGATGCTTCAACTACTAATTTGATAGCAGCAAAATCATCAAAACTTGGTACATCCGTAACAACTATAAAATCGTACGAACCTCTTACGATATCCATACTGTGCATAGTTCCGCCCATTGCCTCAGTAAGTTGTTTTACTACAGCTTTTCTATCACTTGAAGGATCTTTCAAAAATCCTTGAAAAGCTTTTGAGGTATAATTACCCATTATATATGCTTTCATACAAACTCCTTTCTACAATTTAAATGCTATCATCAATTTTTAAAAATTTAATGTGTTAAAATTACATAGTAGACACAACTTATTGTAATGCTAGATTGAGAAATGTACGAAAAATTTGGACAATTTATTGATGGAAAATGGTCACCATCGTCTAATGGTGAAACTTATGAAGTTATTAATCCAGCAACAGAAGAAGTCTTAGGTAATGCGTCCAAAGCTTCCCCTGTTGACGTGGATAAAGCTTTAAAGTCTGCAGAGAAAGGATTGCAGGTTTGGAAAAAAACTGCGCCTTGGCAAAGAGCATACATTATCAGAAAAATTGCTGATAAGATGAGAGAAAAACAAGATGTTTTAGCTAAATGGATGTCACTGGAAGTTGGAAAACCTTTGGCTGAAGCAAAAGGTGAAATAGGTGGAGCAGCAGATATTTTTGAGTGGAATGCTGAAGAGACAAAAAGGATTTATGGTCAAACTGTAGAAAGTAGATTTGAGGAAACAAGAGTACATGTTTACTACCAACCTGTTGGTGTAGTTGCTGCATTAACACCTTGGAATTTTCCAGCAGTGTTGTCAGCAAGAAAAATTTCAACAGCGCTAGCTGCTGGTTGCTCAGTTATTATAAAACCAGATGTTATTACTCCAGGTGTTGTAATGGAGATGGTTGATATCTGTAACGAATGTGGTGTTCCTCCAGGAGTTGTTAATCTTTTGTCTGGTGACCCACCTAGTATTGCACAACAATTGATTGCTTCAGATATTGTTAAAAAAATTTCTATTACAGGGTCATCTCGTGTTGGAAAGTTAATATTAAAACAAGCAGCAGACAAAGTTCAAAGGGTAACAATGGAACTTTCAGGTCATTCACCTTTCATTGTATTTGATGATGCTGATATTAAAAAAGCTGCAGATATAGCTATTGCCGCAAAGTTTAGAAATAATGGACAAGTATGTATATCACCTAATAGGTTTTATATTCATGAAAGTAAAAAAGAAGAATTTGTAGATTTATTTGTAGATAAAACAAAGAAATTAAAAATTGGTAATGGCATGGATGCTGACACCCAATTAGGTCCCCTTACAACTAAAAAAAGATTAAATGAAGTTGAGGAATTAGTTGAAAAAACAAAACAGGAGGGAGCAAAAGTTTTATTAGGAGGAAAAAGACCAGCAGGTTTCAACAAAGGTTATTTTTATGAGCCAACAATATTCGATAATGTTAAAGATGATTTTACCATTATGAAACAAGAACCTTTTGGACCTTTGGTACCCATGCTTTCGTTCAAATCTTTTGATGAAGTAATAAAAAGAGCTAATAATCATGAACTTGGTTTATGTAGTTATGTTTGTACAAATTCAATGGAAAAAGCTCATTTAGCTTCTGAACAATTAGAAACAGGATCAGTGGCAGTTAATACGGGGGTTGTAGCTATTGCAGAAGCTCCTTTCGGAGGTATTAAGCAAAGCGGTTATGGTAGAGAAGGTGGGTCTAATGCAATCAAAGATTATTTGAATGTAAAATATACTCACTTAGGAATTAAAGGTTAATCTTAATAAAAATGTTTGAATTAATAGTTGCTTTTGGAGCGGGTTTAATAAGCTTCTTATCTCCATGTGTGTTACCATTAATACCTGGATATGTCTCTTATATTTCTGGCTGCTCTTTGAATGAGTTAATTGAAAAAAAAAAAGTAAATTTAGTTCCAATAATTTTATTTACATTAGGTTTTTCAATTATATTCATTATTTTTGGTGCCGCTTCAACTTTTTTAGGTCAAGCCCTTCTTCAAAACTCGTATGAACTTAGAATAGTAGCAGGTTTATTAATAGTTCTTCTTTCACTCCACATTTTAGGAATAATAAATATAAAATTTTTAAATTATGAAAAAAGAATTCAAACAAATATTAATAAAAATTTTTATAGCCCAATATTAATTGGTATGGCCTTTGCTTTTGGGTGGACGCCATGTATTGGTCCTATTTTAGGTTCAATTTTAGTTTTAGCTGCAACAGAGGAAAGTATTAATAAAGGAATTTTACTTTTAATTTTTTATTCTTTAGGATTAGCAATACCATTTATTTTATCCGGTTATTTAATGCAAAAATTTTTAATTTTTTCAAAAAATTTTAAAAGAAATATTAATTTAGTTTCTAAAATTGGTGGAATTATCTTGTTAATTACAGGTATTTTAATATTAACTAATCAATTACAGGCTTTGGGATATTATTTATTAAATATTTTCCCTTTCCTTCAAAATTTTGGATAACCTAAAATATGAAAATTTATCAAATAGATTCAAGTGCAAGAAAAGAAGGTTCAACCTCTAGAGCTTTATCTAAGAAACTTTTAGAAAAAATCAAAAAACCTGGTGATGAAGTAATTTATAGAGATTTAGATGACGAAATGCTTTTTATATCTGGATTAACAGAGTCTGGAATGAAAATACCTGAGGAAAAACAAAATGATCAACATAAAAAAATGTTTGAGCTATCAGATAAATTAGTAATGGAATTAAAAGAAAGCGATATAATTATCATTTCTGCACCTGTCTATAACTTTGGACCTCCGGCAACTTTAAAAGCTTGGTCTGATTTAGCCGCAAGAGTTAAATCTACTTTCAAATACACGCCAGATGGTCAAAGAGTTGGTTTATTGGAAGATAAACAGGTTTATTTAATTATTACATCTGGTGGAACAAAAGTTGGTGGTAAAGAAGATTTTTTAACACCATGGCTTACTCATATGCTTAATTTTTTTGGTATTAAGAAAATAGAAATTATTGCTGCAGACCAAATGGCGCTGGATTATGAGAAATCTGTTGCCAAAGCTGAAATTCAAATTAAAAATTTAAAATAAATGCAAAAAATTAATGTAGAAACAGAAAAAAAATTTTTAGAGGCAGAAAAATTAAGGAATAGTGGAAAGCATAGAGAAGCAATAGAAATCTTAGAGAAAATTATTCAACAGTATCCAAATTTTTTACCGGCAATAAATAATATTGCATTAAATTATATAAATTTAAAAAAATTTGATGAGGCTGAAAAATATTATAAAATTTGTTTAAGTATCAAACCTGATGAATTAATATTTATTAATAATTTAGCAAAAGTATTTCATGATATAAATGCCTATAAAAAAGCAATTCCTTTACTTCAAAAATCGTTAAATATTAACAGTAATCAAATAGAAATTATGAGAATAACAGCAAAATGTTTGTTCGAGATTGATTTCAGGAAAGAATTAGATGTTTTTTTTTCAAAAGCTTTAAAAGTTTTTCCTAATGATAAAACTTTGAGTTATTATTATGGAAGAAATCTTTTAAGAATGAATAAACATATATCTGGTTTAAGTATTTTAAAAGAAACTATTGGAGTTATTGAATTTGACGAAAAAAAATTTAAGGTATTATAGAAAATTATGAAACGCCTCAATTTAACTACAAATGCTAATCCTCATTTTATAGGTAATTGGAATTTAGAAAATGATGAGCTATGCAAAAAAATGATTAACTTTTTTGAGGAAAATCCTGAGCTTCATATCAAAGGAAAAATATCTGGTGGAGTAGATGAAGAAGTTAAGAAAACTGTAGACATAACTATTAATCCAAAAGATTTAGAAAGTGATAAATTTGAAATATTTAATGAATATTTTAAAAATCTTCATGAATGCTTCACAGACTATAAGGAACAATTTCCATTTTTAAAAACTTTTGTAAAAAAAATTCATATTGGACCTTTCAATATTCAAAAATATCTTCAGGGAGACCATTTTGGTACTTCGCATTCTGAGAGAACGGACATATCAACTATTCATAGACTTTTTGCATGGATGACATATTTAAATGATGTAGACGACGGAGGAACAACTGATTTTGATTATTACAATATCAAAGTAAAACCAGAGTGTGGTAAAACATTAATTTGGCCAGCTGAGTGGACTCATGTTCATAAAGGTTCAATACTTAAAAGTGGAAAAAAATATATTATTACGGGCTGGTTACACTTTACAGACTAAATTTTCTCTTTAAATGTTTGAGCTTACCCTCAGTACTATCGTAATCAATATAACAACCTTGTAAAAAACGTTTACCCTCGTTTGTGTCATATAAAGTTCTACCATGGAGTAATCTATGGTTATCCATCATTAATAAATCTCCTGGTAAAAGTTTAAATTCAATTCTATAGCTTTCAGAATTGTATAATTCAGAAATCTTTTTTCTTGCTGAATAGTATAATTCCAATTTTTCTTTATCTATTAAAGGTACAAAATCAAGTCTTGGACTAAATCTTACCTGTTTAAATTCACCAAACTCATCTAATTGTATCATCTCAGCCCAATTTTCTAAAACTACACTTTGGTCTATAAATTGAAATCTTACCTTAATCTCAGTTAAAATTTTATAATAATCAGGAAAATCTTTTTTAAGTTGTTCAGTTACAGTAAAACCATCGACTAAGGTGGATAATCCTCCACTTACCTCATTTTCAATACAATGTAACATTTGAATACAAGGAACAGGATTTCGATAAGGATTATCTGTATGAGGTGCTAAAGGTAATGATGTATAGGCTAAATCATTTGGATTTGGTTTAGACTTTACATTAAAAAACTCTCCAAAGTTAGTTCTTCTGATACTCCCAATCGAATTAGCAAAATTAACAATAAAATTATCTTTTGTTGGAACATTTTTAAATATTACAAAACCGTATTGATAAAAATTATTTAATGCTTCCAACATTTTCTCGTCTTCAAAAAGATTATCTTTAAATTCAAAATAATTATAATTTTTTAAAGAAGAATCCCATTTAATCTTAGTAATATTTTTTACATCATTTATATTCGAAAATTCTTTAAGAATATTTTCTATCGCTATTTTAGTGTGAACCCCGTCATTAAAAAAAATTTCTAAATAGTCATTTGATAGTTTTGATGATTTAATTTCAATATTATCCTGAAGCTCTGTAGGATCGAACAGTCTTTGTTGGGTACCTTTATCCACAAAAGTATCACCATTTGCTCTTTCTCTTAACCAAAAAGGATGTATTTCTTTTTTGGAACCCTGATTTTCAAAAAATACCTTATTATTTTCTAATTCAATTTTCATAAATTTTTTTAAATCATTATTCAAAATTAAGCTTTAATCAATAGCAATTAAATAGTATTAGTCCTCTGTGCCAATGTTAAAATCGTTAAATTATAAACCGTATTCAAAATTTATTGAGAGTTTAGCCAATAAATTAACTAAATTTTATTACTCTAAACTAAATAAATCATTCAAAGTGTCAAATAAGCTTAAGGGAAAAGGATATGATCCAGTTACAAGTGCCGATAAAGCATTTGAAAAGTTTATCAGAAAAGAAATAAAGAAAAAGTTTCCTGATCATCAAATAATTGGAGAGGAATTTGGTCAAAGTAAATCTAAAAGTAAATTTTCGTGGGTAATTGATCCAATTGATGGAACAAGATCATTCGTTATTGGAAATCCAACTTGGAGTAATTTGATATCTTTGAATTACAAAGGATACCCTGTTTTGGGTCTTGCTAATTTCCCAATACTAAAAAAATATTATTATAATTCATCTTTAACTTCAGCATATGTTTCAGAGAATGGAAAAAAAAGAAAAATAAAAGTTAATCATAAAGCAACTTTTTCAAATATGAAATTATCTGCAGCTTTTCATGGAACTTTATCTTTGAATCAACAAAAAAAGATTCCCAAAATACTTAAAAGAATGCAGTTTCCTTGTGCTGATGCACTAAGTTATTCACACTTTGCTGAAGGTAAACTTGATGTAGTAATTCAATGTGGTAATAAAATTTGGGATATTCATCCCTTAATTCCAATAATTCAAGCTGCAAGAGGTATAGTTTCGACCTGGAAAAATGATGAACCTAAAAAAGCTGGTAATATAATTTGTTCATCAAACAAAACTCTTCATAATAAAATGTTAAAAATTTTAAAACCTGTTTCTAAGTAGTTTTACCAAGCAAATTAACTATTAAAACTCCTGAGATTATCAAAGCTAAGCCAATTATAGTATAAAGGTCTGGCATTTGATTAAATCTATATATTCCTACAATTGTTGTAGCAATTATACAAAGACCTGCAAATGAAGCATAAGTAATTCCAACTGGAATAGCTTTCATCACAATAGACAATGAAAACATACATCCAACTATGAATATTGCTGTTAATAAGCTTGGTATTAATAAAGTAAATCCATTTGCACCCTTAGCAAAACCATTTGCTGCTGTCCCTAGAATAACAGCAAGTACAAGAACCATGTATGCAACTATATTACTCACAATTTAGAGATTATTCTTAATCGATAATTTTATCTACAAATTTTTGCACTATTGGAGCCACAATTGTTGTAGCAATCATTGCAACCGGTAAGCTAACAGACCAAGCTTTAAAAAATCTTTTGTAATAAAGTTCATCATAACCAGTATTAATATAAGTAATTATAAGAGTCATGATTAAACTCATACCAAAACCCATAAAAAATATAAATAATATATTTGAGTATTTCTTTTTAAACATTATTTAGAAATTGGAGTAGCACCTGTCTCCAAGCTAATAATCTTTCCATCTTTATATTTATAAACTGCTAATACAGCCTCAATATTTCCATCATTAAATGTTACGATCGAATGGTGTACGCCCACTTCATCATTTTCATAAACAACTCTTGCTTTATCTTGATTGATATCACCACTCATTGCCCATTTAATTACATCAGCTTTTCCTAAAGAATTTCCAGATTTATGCATAGTGAACTTAAAATCATCATGTAAAAGTTCATTCATTGTTGCTTCATCTTTCTTATCAATTGCATCAGTATATCTTTTTAATATAGACATCTATTACTCTTAATCGTTAAATATAACTCTCATTTCGTCCTGAATAGTTCCTTCTTTAAAAACACCCTTCATTTTTTTTTGAAGATCAATAAATTTTGGATCTGCAGACATATTTTGATCATTTTGAAATGCTTTGTCTGTAAACTGTTCACCAACAAGAGTTTCTCTTACTGTCCTAGGATTTCCACCAATTTGAAATGAAAAATAAACTTCATGATCAGGATAATGCTTCTTTCTAACTTCAGCTAGACCTTTAGCAATTTCCATTGCTTCATTTAGTTTATCGTCATAAACACCTATAGTTCTGGTGTAGATTGCTTTCATTCTTAACCTTTAAGAATTGTTAAAGCTTTCTTTAAAAAGATTTCAGACATTTCATGACTACCTTCATCATGAGCTTTTTTCCCCTTATCTCTTAAAGTTTGCACTTCTTCAATTTGTGCAGCAGTTTTACCACTATCTTTTGCTGTTTTTAAAAGCTCATCTACTTCTCCCCAAAGCATCGGACAAGAATAAGAAAATGCTGAAGTTGTAAAAAGCACAAAAGCTAATGTTGTTATTATTTTTTTCATTTTTTCTCCTTTTTTTTAATATGAATCTGACTCTTCACAGATAACAATTGTACTTTTTGGATCTGTGGCTGCTCTTCTATGAACAACAATATTTTGATGTGCCTCAGAATTATACCAGCCTAAAGCTTTTTCTTTGTTTGGGAATTCCATCACAACTGTAAGAGTAGGTTCGTCTCCCTCTAAGACTAATTTATTTGGAGTTCTTACAAGAAACTTTCCATCAAAAGGTTTAAGTGTGTCTGCAACTTTACTTGCGTATTCTTTTCCAAACATATCCGCATTTGTGACCTTTGGAACTGCTACTAGGTATGCTTTTGGCATTTAATCTCCTTGCTGTTAATATATTCCAGACTCTGCTATTTTTTTAATTTCATCTTTAGAGCCAGGAATTAATTTAAAGATAAAATTATCACATTCTTTTGTTGTTTCTTCTTCGTATGGTTTCCCATAACGAACATCGACAACTTTTAATACTTCTTTATTAAGTTTTTCTTCATTTACACCAGCTTCAATCAGATAAGAATTTAAATATTTTTTAGCTGCAAAAGAGTGCACAATTTTTTCTAATTCAAGTTCACCTTGAGGAATCATGCTATTAGCATAGTAAATTCCAGTGCATTCCATTGTTTTAGATTTATCTTTGTCATTCATTCCTGCAATGGCTGCACTAGCCATTAGGGTCAAAATAAAGGTTACAAAAATTTTTTTCATTTTAGTATAGAGTTTGAACTACTTTTTTCACTCTTTCAGCACCATTAGGAATTAAAGTTTCAATAAATGAATGACATGCTTCAGTTTTTGCTTTGTCGTATTTAGATCCATAATGTTTATCTACAGCCTTATTAACTCCATCGTCCCACTCTTTCTCTGAAATTCCAATTTCCAAAGCATAGGTTTTTAGAACTTTTACAGATGCCATTGATTTTTCTTTCATACTATATTCAAAACTTTCACCGGATGGTAAGAAATAATTTGCCATATAAATCCCACTGCAATCCCAAGCCTTAGATTTTTCACTTTCATTCATCCCAGCATAAGCAAAGTTGTTTACGAATGTTAAAAATAATATTATTAAAAATTTTTTCATAAAAATTTTTAACCTTTTTAGACAGGTAGATATATGCGATATTATAGCCAGCTAGGTATTGGAAGCTTTTTTTCCTCTAAAAAAGATTTGTTAAACATCTTTGAGTTGTATTTATCTGATTTGTCACAAAGAATTGTAACAATAGTTTTTCCAGGACCCAATTCTTTTCCAAGTCTTATTGCTCCAGCAATATTAATCCCACAACTTGTACCCAAACTTAAACCTTCATTTTGTATTAAGTCATAAAGAATGGGTAATGCCTCATGATCGTCAATTGAATATGCATCATCTATTTTTGCATTTTCGAAATTTTTAGTTATTCGACTTGACCCAATACCTTCTGTAATTGACCCACCTTCAGATTTTAATTCACCATTCTTAATATAATTATAAAGTGCTGATCCTTTAGGATCTGAGAGATAAATTTTAATATCTTTATTTTTTTCTTTAAGTGCATTACTCACACCTGAAATAGTTCCACCAGTTCCTGATGAACAAACAAATCCATCCACTTTACCCGTAGTTTGTTCCCAGATTTCTTTACCAGTGCCTTCATAATGACCTTTAGCATTAGCTGTATTATCAAATTGGTTTGCCCAAACTACACCATTATTGTTTGTTGGTCTTAGCTCATCAGCTAGTCGTCCTGCAATTTTTACAAAATTATTTTCATCTTTATACGGCTTAGCCGGAACCAGTCTTAATTCGGCGCCTAGATTTCTAATTGTATCTTTTTTTTCTTGTGTTTGATTATCATTCATTACAATTATTGTTTTGTAACCTAGTGAATTGCCTAATAAACCTAATCCAATACCTGTATTTCCAGCAGTTCCCTCAACAACAATACCTCCTTTTGTGATTAATTTTTTATTTTGAGCATCTTTAATTAATGCAAGCGCCGCTCTATCTTTTACAGATCCACCTGGATTCATAAATTCTGCTTTACCATAGATATTGCAGCCAGTAATTTCTGAAGCTGCTTTTAATTTTATAAGTGGTGTATTACCAATTGAGTCAGTAAAATTGTTTCTAACGTTCGACATTACTCTTCCTTGTCTGTAACAGCGTAAGGTTTAAATCCTTTTGTTGCATCACCAACTCTTTTTGCTGGTATGCCAACCATAATTGATTTTTCAGGAACATCTTTAGTTACAACTGCGTTTGCACCAATCAAAGAATTTTTTCCAATAGTTATTGGACCTAAAATTTGCGCACCAGAGCCAACTACCACATTATCCTCTAAAGTAGGATGCCTCTTTATATTTCTTTGGTCATTTGAATTTATACTTGGAGCTATTCCTCCTAAAGTCACATTGTGATAGATAGTAACATTCTTTCCTATTTCAGAAGTTTCTCCAATAACAACTCCCATACCATGATCTATAAATAAATTTTCTCCAATCTTTGCTTTAGGATGAATTTCTATTCCTGTTAAGAATCTAGAGAACTGAGAAATAATTCTTGCCACTAAATCAAATTTTGCTATTGCAAAAAAATTAGCAATTTTATGAAAAAAAATAGCTTTAACTCCTGGGTAGGTTAAAATTAAACTCAGTTTAGATTTTGCCGCAGGATCTCTGTCAATTATAGATTGTAAGTAATCGTTCATTAAATTTGTTAGCTTGATATAAAAATATGAGAGATATATAGTATCTAAATTGAGAATTTAAAGGAGATAATATGTACAGAAATACTAATTGTTTTCATCTTGCAATACCATGTGGGGATTTAGAAACAGCTAAAAAATTTTATAGTGAAACATTAGGATGTAGATTAGATAATTCTGCTCAAGAATGGGCTGATGTCGATTTTTGGGGCAATGAATTAACTCTTCATGCTAGTGAACATAAATTAGATAATGAAAGACACGATGTTGATATGGGAAATGTTTCAGTCCCTCATTTTGGAGTTCATTTATCAAGAAAAGACTTTGATGCTCTAAAAAATAGATTGAAAAAAAATGGTCATAAATATTATGATGAACCTTACTTAAGATTTAAAGGTACTAAATACGAACAAGAAACGTTTTTTATCAAAGACCCAAATGAAAACGTATTAGAGATAAAAACTTTAACCGCTAATTCAGAGTAGTCTATTTTTAAATGGAATACCTGGTATTGGGTTTTTTTACTGGGCTTAGTTTAATATTAGCAATAGGTGCTCAAAATATTTTTGTTATTGAGCAGGGACTAAAAAAACAATATGTATTTTTAGTTTGTTTAATTTGTTCTTTATCAGATTTATTCCTAATATTTGTTGGAATTCTCTTATTTCATTTTTTTCACCAGTATTTTAATTTATTCGTAGAACTTACATTAAATATTTTATTAATAATTTTTTTGATTTATTTTATATATTTTAAAATAAAATTTTTTAAGAGAGATATTACTTTTGATAAAGAGGTAAAATATATTTCGAAAATTGAAATATTATTTAAAACATTAGGATTTACATATTTAAATGCACATGTTTACTCAGACACAGTCTTTTTTTTAGGTAATTTTTCTAAAAATTTCTTATTAGATGAAAAAATTTATTTTGGAATTGGTGCCTCTATAGCATCCTTTATATTCTTTTTTTTATTAGGTTATTTATCAACCTTTTTTTCAAAGTATGCTCAGAATGATAAAATTTGGAAATTTATCAACTTATTTATAATTGGTTTTATGTCACTTTTAATCATTTATATAATAAATGAGACTGCTTATTTTCTTTGATAAATAACATTTTTAAGTGCCAATTATGGCGCATGTTAAAATCTTAATCAGTAACTATTTTAGTCTTATGAGCGAAATAAAAAAACATTTTGAACCAAAAAATCTTAGTGACAAAGTTGCTTTGTCTTTTACAAAATTTTTAAGATTTTTAGCAGACACTTTCTTTAAGA
>CACNWU010000003.1 GCA_902624185.1 uncultured Pelagibacteraceae bacterium | reverse complement strand
CCGGAGAGAGCTTTTGAATATTTATAGTCACCCACAGCTCCAACTTTTCTTCCTACAACGTTATAAAGCGCTGGACCAATATTATTTTTTCCTCCTTTAACAATCGAGTGACAGGCAGCACATTTTTTAAAAACTTTTTCACCAATATCTAGATCACCCATAGCCATCAAAGCAGCAATATCAATTTTTTCCTCTACTGATTCTAAGCTGGTAGTACTTGCAGTAACTGCTTGCTCAACATCAACGGCATAGCCAGGTGTTTTTGGTTTTTCAACATGAAATATTACGTCGGATAGCTTTCCGATACCAATTACAAGAAGTGCAACCATTAAAACTGCAGCTACTATTTTATTAATTTCAAAAGAATCCATTTTATTAAATTTTGTTTTGAACGTATAACATTATAAACAAAAAATTGCTTATATTTTAATGTACAATTTTGCCTCTGTTTATAATCTAATTCTAAATAAAAAAAAGAATGAAAACATTAATTTTAATTCCATCTAGATTGTCAGCGACTAGATTGCCAGGCAAACCATTACTAAAAATTAACAGTTTATCAATAATTTCACATGTTTTTAAAAAAGCAGAAGAGGCAAATATTGGTGAAGTATTTGTTGCAGCAGAAGATGAAGAAATTATTGATGATGTAAAGAAAAACGGAGGACAGGCAATTTTAACAAGCAGTAAACACAAAACAGGAACTGATAGAATTTTTGAAGCTTTAAAGAAACTTGGAAAATCAGATATTGAATTAGTTATTAATCTTCAGGGAGATGAACCATTAATGAACATTGAAGATATTAAAAACCTTCATAGTTTAATGGTTAAAACTAAATCAGAATTAGGTACGTTAGCCGCTATTATAAGTGATGCAAATCTATATGAAGAACAAAACGTAGTAAAAGTGATTACAAAAGAAAGTCTTGAAATTTCTAAATTTCCTGAAGCTTTAAATTTTTCTAGAAAGGTAAGTAATGAGACAAGTAATATTTATCAACATTTGGGAATTTATTGTTATCAACTCCAAACACTTGAAAAATTTGTTTCTTTAAAGCAGTCACAAAATGAGCTTAAAAATAAGCTAGAACAATTAAGAGCTTTAGATAACCATATAAAAATTAAGGTTTCACTTGCTAAAGAGGCTCCAATTGGAATAGATACAGAAAAGGATTTTATGGCCATAAAAAAAATAATGGAATATAAATCTTAATGAGTAAAATATATTTTCAAGGAATATTTGGAGCATACTCTCATCTTGCAGCTTTATCAATTGACCCTAAAGCCGAAATAGTTCCATGTAAAACTTTCGATGAATGTTTTTTAAAAGCTTCAAAAGACTCTAGTTCTAGAATTATAATTCCGGAGTCAAATAGAATAACTGGAAATATAGGAATTGAATATTTGATATTCGAATATAGGCTAAATATATACGCAGAATATTTTCAAAAAATAGAACATAATCTTTTAGGAATACCTGGAAGTAAAATTTCTGAATTAAAAGATGTTTATTCACATGGCCAGGCTCTTTCACAGTGCTCTAAATTTATCAAATCACATAATTTAGTAGAACATGTTAGAGCAGATACTGCTGGTTCCGCAGAAATGGTTTCAAGAAATAATGATAAAACTAAATCTGCAATTGCATCCTCATTGAGTGCTAAAACATATGGTTTAGAAATAATTAAAAAAAATATTGAAAATGAAAAAGGTAATTTAACAAGATTTTTAATAATGGGAAAGAATATTTCTCAACCAGAATTTTCTAATAAAAAATATATTACATCTTTTTTATTTAAGTTAAAAAGTAAACCAGCTGCACTATATCAATCCTTAGGTGGATTTGCTATCAATGGAGTAAATTTGACAAAATTACAAAGTTATCCAGAAAAGAATACATTCGACTCTTTCTTTTTTTTGTGTGATCTCGATGGTCATATTGAAGATCCAAAAGTTCAAAAATCTTTGGAAGAATTGGGATTACATTGCCAAGATTTTCACGTGCTAGGTGTTTTTGAAGCTGATAAAGAAAGAGAAAAATAAGTAATAATCTTTTCTTGTGGATTAGAATTTATTACTGCTATAATAGTTTTGGAGGCTAGAGGTGAAAGCTGCTTTAACCCGATCAGATCTTAACAGAAGCAGTCGTAAAGACAGTTTTTCAGGTTCTAGTCTCCTGTAGTATCATTATGAATAATAATAAAAAAGTTTTAGCACTTAAGTATAGGCCACAGACATTTAGTGATCTAATAGGTCAAGATGTTATTGCCGAGACAATACTCAATTCTATTAAAAATGATAAAGCTCCTAATGCATATCTTTTTACTGGAATAAGAGGCATAGGAAAAACAACCACTGCAAGGATAGTTGCTAAATCCTTAAATTGTACAAAAGGTGCCGGCAGTCTTTGTGATAAAGAATTTTGTGAAAATTGTGAAGCGATATCAAATTCTAATCATATGGATGTATTAGAAATGGATGCTGCAAGCAAAACAGGTGTTGATGATGTGAGAGATTTGATTGAGTTTTCGAGATATGGACCTACTTCAGCAAAGTATAAAATATTTATAATAGATGAAGTTCATATGTTGAGTAAACAAGCATTTAACGCTTTACTTAAAACACTTGAAGAACCACCAAAATATTTAAAATTTATTTTTGCAACTACAGAAATTAAAAAAATTCCAATTACAGTGGTGTCAAGGTGCCAAAGATTTGACTTATCAAGGATAAGGTCTTCAGAATTATTTAATTTTATAAAGAAGATAAAAGATAAAGAAAATGGCAAAGTTTCTGACGAAGCATTGAAATTGATAGTAAAAATATCTGAAGGCTCAGTTCGAGATGCATTATCACTTCTTGATAGGGGAATTCTGTCAACACTTGGTAAAAAAGAATTAGATTTAAATAGTGCTCAAAAAATATTTGGATATTTTGATAAATCTCAGTTAATAGATTTGTTTAATTTTATTCTTGAGGGACAAGAAGCTAAAGTTTTAGAAGTCTATAGAAAAATATATGATCAAGGAATTGAACCAAAAGTTTTCATTAATGATTTTCTCGAAATTCTGTATTATTTTAAAAATATAGAATTTATCACACTCGAAGGTACAAATTTTTCATTAAATGATGATGATTTTCAAAGAATAAAAAGCATTGCAAATAGGATTAGTAAAAAAACTTTAATATTATATTGGCAATTTACTATAAGAACTCTTGATGAGCTTAACATAGTTTCAAATCAAAATCTGTCTATTGAAATGTTTTTATTGAGATTAATTTACATAGGCGACCTAGATGAAAATAAAATTAATTCTGAAACGAATGATGGAAAAATTAATTTTGAATATTCTAAAAAAGAAAGTCAAATAAAAAACGATAGTGCAGATAATAAGCTTACAACAGTGAATCAGATAAAAAATGTAATTCAAGAGTCTGAGTTAAAACCTGAAAAAAAACAAACTTTATTTGAAAAAGAAAAAATTATAAACTCTTTTGAGGATTTGTTAAAAAGGTGTTCTATTGAAAAAGAAATCAAATTGAAATATGAATTAGAGCATAATGTAAACCTTGTCAGTTTTGAAAATTTAAGAATTGAAATTTCCTTTAACGACAATTTAGATAAAAATTTTGTAAAAGATTTATCATCAAAACTTTTTAAGTGGACTAACAATAGATGGATTATTACATTTAGTAAAAACAACGGACAATTATCAATCAAAGACCAGGAAAAAAATAAAAAAAAAGAAGATTTAAATAAAATTGAAAATTCTCAAGTTTTTAAAGATTTTCAAAAAAAATTTCCTGATATTAAATTGGTAGATGTTAAAAAGAATGAGGAGAGTTAAATGACAGATTTTTCAAAAATTTTAGACAAAGCAAAAGAAATTGAAAATAAAATCAAAGAAAGCCAAAATAAAATTAAAAATATTAAAGCAGAAGGATTTTCCGGATCAAATTCTGTAAAAATAATTTTAGATGGTGAGGGTGAGATGCACAAAATTGAAATATCAAATGAAATTTTAAAAGAGGATAAAGGAATAATAGAAGATTTGATTATAGCAGCACATAATAATGCAAAATCTCAATTAAAAGTTAAAACATCTGAAGAAATTTCTAAAGCAACAGGTGGTCTTGGAATTCCAGGTTTTAAATGGCCATTATAGAATATGCAAAATATTAATGAGATTGAAGAGCTTATAAAGTTAATTTCAAAACTTCCAGGTTTGGGACCAAAATCGGCAAAAAGAATTGTTTTAAAGTTAATAAATAATAGAGAGGAAATCATTAAGCCTCTAGCCAGTACTCTAGCGCAAGTTTATAAAAATGTTACAAGGTGTAATTCGTGTGGTTCTTTAAAATCAAATTTGAATGGGTGTATGAATTGTGAAAATATAAAAGAAAAATTTAATAAGATTTGTGTTGTTGAAGATATCGCTGATCAATGGTCCATTGAAAATTCGAACATATTTCAAGGGTATTTTCATATTTTAGGAGGCACTATCACTTCGGTAGGTCCAAGAAAACAGGACTTACTAATAAATGCATTAGTAGAAAGAGTTGAAAAAGATAAAATTGAAGAGGTCATTATAGCTACAAGTGCTACTGTTGAGGGTCAAACTACAGCGTATTATATTCAAGATTGTTTAAATAATTCTAATGTAAAGATCACAAAACTTGGTCAAGGTTTACCGGTTGGTGGAGAAATAGAGAGCTTAGATGATGGAACATTATTTTCTGCATTTAAAAATAGATCTAAATTAAATTCTAATTCTGATTAGATTTTTTTTTTATTCTATTTAAGTGCAAAAGTGGCTCTGTATAACCTGATGGTTGTTCTTTGCCTTTAAAAATTAAATCACATGCAGTGTTAAAGGCTATAGAATTTTCATAATTTTCACTCATCTTTATATAATTTTTATCATTCATGTTTTGCTTATCAACAATTTTGGCCATTTCTTTCATTATTTCCTTAACCTGAATTTTTGTTGTTATTCCGTGATGAATCCAATTAGTAATATGTTGAGACGAAATTCTTAAAGTTGCTCTATCTTCCATTAAGCCAACATTATTTATATCTGGCACTTTAGAGCAACCAACCCCTTGATCAATCCAACGGACAACATAGCCTAAAAGAGTCTGAGCAGAGTTTGAAATTTCTTTATTAATTTCATCTACAGACCAATTAGGTCTATCAGCTATTGGAATAGTTAAAAGATCATCAAGTTTTGCTAGTTCTCGTTTTTCAATCTTTTTTTGTTCATCAAATATATTTATTTGGTGATAATGAAGTGCATGCAATGAAGCTGCTGTAGGTGAGGGCACCCAAGCACAATTAGCTCCAGCTTTTAAGTGATTGACCTTATCATTCATCATTTCTTTCATTTTGTCAGGCATAGCCCACATACCTTTCCCAATTTGCGCTTTACCAGAAAAACCACATTTTAGACCAATATCGACGTTATTGTTTTCGTAAGCCGAAATCCATTTTGAGGATTTCATTTCTCCTTTTTTAATCATAGGCCCAGCTTCCATTGACGTATGCATTTCATCTCCTGTTCTATCTAAGAATCCAGTGTTAATAAAAAAAACTCTATTTTTAAGTGATCGAATACATTCTTTTAGATTAGCAGAAGTTCTTCTTTCCTCATCCATTATACCAATTTTACAAGTGTATTTTTCTAAACCTAACAATTCCTCAACCTTAGAAAAAATTAAATCTGTAAATGCAGTTTCATCTGGACCATGCATTTTTGGTTTAACTATATAAATAGATCCTTTTCTTGAATTATTTTTTTTCTTTAAATCGTGCAATGCGGCTGTAGTTGTGATAAATGCATCCATAATTCCTTCTGGAGCTTCACTTCCATCTTTTAACAAAATTGATGAGTTTGTCATTAAATGTCCAACATTTCTTATTAAAAGTAAACTTCTACCATGTAGCTTTAAACCTTTACCATCTCTTGAAATATAGCTTCTATCAGGATTTAATTTTCTTTCTAAATCTTTACCATTTTTTTCAAATCTTATCTTTAAATCTCCTTTCATTAAACCAAGCCAATTTCTATAACAAACAATCTTGTCCTCTGCATCAACAGCCGCCACGCTATCTTCATTGTCACAAATAGTTGAAATAGCTGACTCAGAAATTACGTCACTTATACCTGCAATATCATGAGCTGCACTAAAAGCTTTTGGGTTTATGATTATTTCAAAATGTAAGTTATTATTTTTTATGATAATAGCTTTAGGATTATTAGCTTCTCCTCTATGACCTATAAATTTATCTTTGTCTTTTAATTTATATTCATAATCGTCCTTAGAGATAATCAAATCTTTATTTACTACTTTTAAACCTGATATGTTTTTCCAGCTAGTACCTTGTATTGGAATAAATTTATCAAAGAACTCTCTTACATATTTTATTACCTCTTGACCTCGATTAGGATCATATCTTTCGCTACCACCTTCCTCTGACTCTATTATGTCGGTTCCATATAAACTATCATATAAGCTAACCCATCTCGCATTGGCTGCATTTAGAGTGTATCTTGCATTCATTATAGGTACCACTAGTTGTGGGCCAGCAATTTGAGAAATTTCTTCATCTACATTTTTAGTATCAATTTTAAAATCTGGACCCTCATTTCTTAGGTAGCCTATTTCTATTAAAAATTTTTTATATTTTTCGATATTGACTTTATTTCCTCGATTTTCAATATGCCATTCATCAATCTTATTTTGTAAATTTTCTCGTACCTCTATAAGCTTTCTGTTTTGCGGTGAAAGATCGTGAATTATTTTATCAAAACCAGACCAAAATTTCTCAGATGAGATATTTAACCCCTTTAATAATTCATTATTAACAAAGGTTAATAAATCCTTTGAAATTTTAAGATTATGTACTTTTTGATAACTTATCGACATAAAGACTTTTTAAAACCGCAATAAATCTAAGTCAAATAATTAATAGAAGCATTGACATTTTATTGTCTTTTTTCATAGTTATGTCATATCTAAAAAATGAAAAATTACTTAAATTTTGAAAATGAAATTAAAAAATTAGAAAACGAAATTGAAGAACTTAAAGACCCATATAATCAAAGTGGGCTTTCAGAGGTTGATACTAAAAAAATTTCTACCTCACAAAAAGAATTAGATGAAAAATTAAAAAGTATTTATTCTAACCTTGATCCTTGGCAAACAACTATGGTCGCTAGACATGAAGATAGACCAAAGTCTAAATATTTTATTCAAAATTTATTTGATGACTTCATTTCTTTGTCTGGTGATCGATTTTATGGAGAGGACAAAGCAGTGATTGCAGGATTTGCAAAATTTAAAGATAAATCAGTACTGGTAATTGGCCAAGAAAAGGGTGAAGATTTAGAAAGTAGAATTGAAAGAAATTTTGGAATGATGAGGCCAGAGGGATACAGAAAAACAATACGTTTAATGAATCTGGCGAATAGATTTGGAATACCGATAATTTCATTTATTGATACACCAGGCGCATATCCTGGTGTAGGAGCAGAGGAAAGAGGACAGGCTGAGGCAATAGCTAAGTCTATAGAGTGTTGTATGAAATTAACAGTTCCAACACTTAGTATCATTATTGGTGAAGGTGGATCTGGTGGAGCTATCGCACTTGCTTCATCAAATAAAGTTTTAATGTTAGAAAATTCAATTTACTCAGTCATATCTCCCGAAGGGTGTGCAACAATTTTGTGGAGGGATCCAAAAAAAATGTTAGATGCCGCAAAGGCTATGAAGCTTTCAGCAAAAGACTTACTAGAACTCAAAATTATAGATGAAATAATTTCTGAACCAATTGGTGGCGCTCATAGAGATAAAAAAATAATTTTAGAAAATTTAAGAACTTCTATCGATGATAATTTAAAATTTTTTGAGAACATGAGCCCAGTTGACATAAAAAATCATAGAAAAAATAAATTTCTTCAAATTGGAAGAACCAAAGGCTTTATAAAGAATATAGAAGACTTAAGTGATATAAGTACCAAAAGTGATAGTTTGGATATGTTATTTAAATCAAAAAAAAATATTTATTTTCTATTAGCGATTGGCTTATTAATTATAACTTCAATCTTTTATTTTTTATAGGGCACCACAACAACGTTTATATTTTTTTCCAGACCCACAAAAACAAGGTTCATTTCTACTCATTTTTTTCCCTACATATTTGGGATCAATTTTTGGTGGTTCTTTTTTTAAATCCTTTTCTATTGGTTTTTCAACGACCTTTAAATTAATTAATAAAGTTACAAAGTCTAATTTTAATTTATTTAATAAAGCTTCAAACAAATTAAAAGCTTCTTTTTTATATTCTATAAGAGGATCTCTTTGCCCGTATGATCTTAAACCAATTACTTGTCTTAATTGTTCTAAATATTGAATATGTGATTTCCAGTTTAAGTCTATTGACTGCAAAAAAATTCTTTTTTCTATCTCTTTTGCCTGATCGTTACCTAAAAGTTTGACTCTTTCATTACGTGCTTGATCAAATTTTTCTTTGATGATCTCTTTTAATTTAGTTTCATTTGAAGAAATTAAATTTTTCATTTCAATATTATGTAAATCTTTTGTAAAAATTTTTTTCAGCTTATTTTCAAACTCATTATTACTTGGATTAGAAATCTTTTGTTTTTTTAAATAAATTATTTCATCTGTTATTTCATTCAAAAATTCATCTGAATAATCAAAAACCTTTTCACTTTTCATGGCGTTTTTCCTTTGTGAAAAAATCACATGTCTTTGATCATTTAAAACGTTATCAAATTTTATTAAAGTCTTTCTGATATCAAAATTTCTCGACTCAACTTTTTCTTGAGCTCTTTCTAGAGCCTTATTTATCCAAGGATGATCTATGCTTTCACCATCTTTAAGTCCTAATTTTTCTAAAATATTGTTCATAGATTCTGACCCAAATATTCTCATCAAATCGTCCTCTAAACTTACAAAAAATATTGAGCAACCCTCGTCTCCTTGTCGTCCAGCTCTACCTCTTGCTTGATTATCAACTCTTCTTGACTCCATTCGTTCAGTTCCAATCACAAAAAGACCACCTAACTTTTTTATTTTGTCTTTTTCATTTTTTAAATGCTTGTCATCTTTGGATCCTTTTTTACCCCCTAATTGAATATCCACTCCTCTTCCTGATATGCTCGTAGTAATAATTACAGAATTTTCAGTTCCAGCATTAGCTATAATTTCTGCTTCATCAGCATGATTTTTAGCATTTAAAACAACATGTTTTATTTTTTCATTAAGAAGTAATTTTGAATAAATTTCAGACTTGTTTATACTTGAGGTAAAAACTAATAAGGGCTGTCCTTTAGAATGGCACTCTATAATTTTTTTTATTATTGCATTATTTTTTTCTGCTTCGGTTCTATATATCTGATCATTTAGGTCATTTCTAACCATTGGTTTATTTGTTGGTATTACTATTACAGACAGATCATATATTTCAAAAAATTCTTGCGCCTCAGTAGCTGCAGTACCAGTGCAACCAGAAATTTTTGAATAAAGTTTAAAATAGTTTTGATATGTTATGGAAGCTAAGGTATGATTTTCTGCCTGAATATCTATTTTCTCTTTAGCTTCTAATGCTTGATGAAGACCATCACCAAATCTTCTACCTTCAAGAATTCTACCCGTAAGTTCATCAATTATCTTTAGATTATTTTCTTTAATTATATAGTCTTTCCCTTTTTCGAATAAATGATTAGCCCTCAATGCTTGATTAACATGGTGTACTAAAGATAAATTTTCTGGGTCATAAAAATTATTATTTTTTAGTATTCCCGCATTAGAAAAAATTTTTTCAACATTATTAATTCCATCGTTGGTTAAAAATACATTTTTATCTTTTTCGTCAATTTCATAATCTTCTTTATTCAAGAGTCGCACAAGTTTATCAATTGCAAGGTATTGTGAAGTTTTATCTTCTGCGGCACCTGAAATTATTAATGGAGTACGAGCTTCATCTATTAAACAAGAATCTATTTCATCTACAATTGCAAAAAAGTGTTGTCTTTGAACCATCTCATTTTCAGAAAATTTCATATTGTCTCTTAGATAATCAAATCCAAGTTCACTATTTGTTGCATAAGTTATATCGCAGTTGTAGTTTTTCTTTCTTTCAAAGTCATCTTGATCATTATTGATATAGCCAGAAGAAAGTCCTAAAAAATTATAAATTTGACCCATGTCGATCGAATCTCTTTTTGCTAAATAATCATTTACAGTAACTATGTGTACTCCTTTTTCTCTTAAAGAATTTAAATAAGCAGCTAAAGTGATTGTAAGTGTTTTGCCTTCCCCAGTTCTCATCTCTGCTATTTTTCCCTCATGAAGCACAATTCCCCCTATAAGCTGAACATCAAAATGTCTTTCACCCCGTGTTCTTTTTGAGGCCTCTCTCACAAGAGCAAATGCTTCAGGAATAAGATTGTCAATTTTTTCACCTTTTTTAAGTCTATCCTTAAATTCTAAGGTTTTATTTGGAAAGTCACTATTCTTTAATTTTTCAAAAGTCTGTTCTAAGGAGTTTACTTGCTGTACTATCTTTTTAATTCTATCTAGCTCTTTTTGATTGTTAGACTTGAAGAATTTTGAAACAAATTGTAAAGGATTTAGCATTTTATTTTGATTTATTATTTAATATATAAGACTAATATAATTATAAAATTTATATTTTAAATACAATGGGAATAAATTTTAAAAATCTCTTATCACCTAAAAGAAAAGACACCAAGATGGGCGATTATCAGGATTTAGACCATGTGGATGGTGTTGCAATTTCATCAATATCAGCAAACTTATATAATACGCAAAGAGATGATCTAGTAATGTTTTATTTTAGAGATGGAGCAAATCATGCTTCGGTTTATACCCAATCTAAGATTAGATCAGAAAATATAAAGTGGAACTTGCAACAGAAAAGTAAAAAAATTTTTTCGCTTATTGTTAATACAAGGAATGCTAATGCATTCACTGGAATTAATGGTTTTTTAAGTCTTCAAAAATTAGCTGAATTAGCATCAATGAAACTAACCGAAAAGCAAAAAGAAGATGACAATAATCCAGATAAAATTAAACCAAAACAGATTCTATTTGGTTGCACAGGTACAATTGGTGAACCGTTTCCATATGAAAAAATAAAAAATAGTATTCCAGAATTGGTTCATAATATTAAATATACTCAAAATAAATATATCTGGACCAAAGCCGCTTTGGGAATAATGACGACAGATACTAAACCCAAATTAGCAATGGATGAATGTAAAATAGGGAATACTAACATAAAAATTTATGGGATTGCCAAAGGTTCTGGAATGATACATCCCAATATGGCAACTACACTTGCTTATATTTTTACTGATGCAGACTTGCCTAATGAATTATTAAAAAATTTACTAAAAAAAAATGTCACTAATACTTTTAATGCAATTAGCTGTGACGGTGACACAAGCACAAATGATATGCTTTCAATTTTTTCAACGGGCAAAGCAAATAATCCAAAAATTCAAAACATAAGTGACAATAAACTTATTGAATTCGATCAAGCCCTAAACAATGTACTGCTTAACTTAGCTAAAAGAGTTGTATCCGATGGAGAAGGATCATCAAAATTTATTACGATAAAAGTTAAGAATTGTAATACAGAAAAAAATGCAAAAGAAATTGGCATTTCAATTGCTAATTCATCATTAGTAAAAACAGCAATTGCAGGTGAAGATCCTAATTGGGGAAGAGTAATAATGGCAATAGGTAAAGCTGGTGTTGATATAAATTTAAAGAAATTGTCTGTCAAATTTGGGGAATTGAAAATAGTTAGTAATGGAAAATTATTTGAAAAATACGAAGAGGAACAGGTGAAAGAATATATGAAGAATCCTTCTATTGACATTGAGGTAGATATTTTCACTGGAACAAAAGACTTTACCGTGTTTACTATGGATTTAACTAATGAGTATATTAAAATAAATTCAGACTACAGAAGTTAATATTGAAATTTAAACTTGAATGATTAAATTAACTGAATGATCAAATATAGCCTGAATTGTAAAGATTGTAACCTTGAATTTGACAGTTGGTTTGCCTCTTCCTTAGAATTTGAAAAATTAAAAAAAAAGAAGCTTTTGTGCTGCCACGCTTGTGATTCTTTAAGGATTGAAAAGTCGTTAATGATGCCAAGTGTAATAAATAAAAAAGCAATAATAAAAAATAAAACTAATTTAAATAAGTTTGTAAATATTAAAAAAACTATAAGTGAATATCAAAAATTTATTAAAAATAATTTTGAATATGTTGGGGAAAATTTTGCTTATGAGGCCAGATCCATTCATTACAAAGATAAAAAAAATACAAAAGGTATTTATGGACGTGCATCCAAAAAAGATATTAATGAATTAAATGAGGAGGGAATAGAGACTCAATTAATTCCATGGATAAATGATAAAGAAAATTAATTTTTTATAAATTGGGTTATATAGTTTACTGACTTATCGGAGCTTAAATGCCACTCGTTTTTGATTAGGTTGAATTTAACACCATCAATTTGATCTAAATTTAGTTCATAATTTTTAGAAATACTTATCAGATCACTTGGTTTCACAAATTTTTCCCAGTCATGCGTACCTATAGGTAACCAGCGTAATACATATTCAGCACCTACAATAGCAAATAAATATGATTTTAAAGTTTTATTAATTGTTGCAACAAACATAATTCCATTTTTCTTTAATAAATTCGAACAAGATTTTAAAAAAGTATCAACGTTTTCTACATGCTCAATAATTTCCATATTTAAAATAACATCAAATTTTGTTTCAGTTTTGAGAGTTTCAGGAGATGCACACAAATAATTAATATTTAAATTATTTTTTTTTGCATGTAACTTTGCAACTTTAATATTTTTATCTGAAGCATCAATTCCTACCACTTCAGCTCCTAGTCTGTTCATTGGCTCAGATAATAATCCACCACCACAACCAATGTCCAAAATCTTTACATTTTTAAGTGGTTTTTCTTTATTTTTAATATTTAGAGTTCTTATTATATTATCTTTAATATAGGCAATTCTTATAGGATTAAATTTGTGTAATGGTTTAAATTTTCCTTGCGGATCCCACCATTCTTCTGAAATTTTAGAAAATTTCTCTATTTCTTCTTTATTAATTGTGCTAGTTTTCATTAGTAAGTTGACTTTATATTCAACATGTATTTTATCAATATATTTTAATATTTGAAAATAATTTTATCATGGAAATTGTAGTTTTAAAATTTGGTGGTACATCAGTCGGGACAATTGAAAAAATCAAAAAAGTTGCCGAAATAATCAGCATCTATAGAAAAAAAAAATATAAAGTTATCGTAGTATCATCTGCAATGAGTGGTGTGACAAATGAGTTAGTCAAAAAATCAAGGCAGATTAGTGAAAATTTTTCAGAAGCTGAATATGATTCACTTGTTTCCTCAGGAGAACAAGTTTCCTGTTCTTTAATCGCTGGTAGACTAATCCACAAAGGTTTTAAATCTAGATCATGGTTAGCATGGCAAATACCAATTTTGACAAAAGGAATTCATAAAAATTCAAGAATTTATCAAATTAATAAAAAAAAAATTATTCAATACTTAAATCAAGGAGGAATACCAGTAATTACTGGCTTTCAAGGTATAAATGAGAAAGATAGATTAACAACTATTGGAAGAGGAGGATCAGACGCAAGTGCAATAATGTTAGCAAAATTTTTTAATGCAAAACGATGTATAATATATACGGACGTTGAGGGTGTTTATACTACTGATCCAAACAAATTAAAAAAAGCTAAAAAAATAAAAGTAATTTCTTATGAGGAAATGTTAGAAATGGCTTCTCTAGGAGCTAAAGTAATGCAGCCAGTTTCCATTCAAGACGCTAGATTAAATAGAATTGATATTGAGGTAAAGTCTTCATTTATTAATAAGCCAGGAACTACAATAACTAAAAGATCTAACATTATAAATAATAAAATTATTACTGGAATTTCGTCAACTCACAATGATGCGAAAGTGACATTAGTTGGAGTAAAAGATAAACCAGGAGTTGCTGCAACTATTTTCAAACCATTATCAAAAAATTTGATAAATGTTGACATGGTAGTACAAAATATTTCTCCTAATGGGAAAGAAACTGATTTGACCTTCACCATCAAAAGTGAGGATTTGAGTAAAACTCAGAAAATCTTAAAAGAAAATACAAGTATAAATTATAGAAAATTACTATTTGAAAAAGGAGTTTCAAAAATATCTATAATTGGTGTTGGCATGATAACCACACCTGGTGTAACTTATAGAATGTTTCAAACTTTAGCGAATAAAAAAATAAACATTCAAGTTATATCTACCTCAGAAATAAAAATCTCAGTTTTAATAAATAAAAAAAATTCCAAAGAAGCTTTGGCAGCTTTACACAAAGAATTTAAACTTGATAAATAAAAAAATGAGTTTGAGACCATTTAGAGATATTAAGAGAAAAAAGACCAGAGTGATTAATGTGGGAAAGGTTAAAGTTGGTGGAGATAATCCTATATCAGTTCAATCAATGACTAACACATTAACAACTGATGTAAATGCAACTATAAAACAGATACATGAAATTCAAAATGAGGGTGCGGATTTAGTCAGAGTTTCATGTCCAGACGAGTCTTCATCAAAATCTTTAAAGGAAATTATAAAACATGTAGATATACCAATCATAGCTGACATTCATTTTCACTATAAGCGTGCTATTGAAGCTGCAGAAAATGGTGCAAGTTGTTTAAGAATTAATCCAGGGAATATAGGGGATAAAAAAAAAATTCATGAAGTTCTTAAAGCAGCTCAAGATAATGGATGTTCAATAAGGGTTGGTGTGAATGCAGGCTCTCTCGAAAAAGATATTCTTGAAAAATTTAAAGAGCCTTGCCCAGAGGCTTTAGTTGAAAGTGCTCTTAGAAATATAAAAATACTTGAAGATCAGAATTTTTTTAATTTTAAGATAAGTGTAAAGTCATCTGACGTATTCTTATCTATCGAAGCGTATCGACAACTTTCAAAAGTTACTGATTATCCATTACATCTAGGGATAACCGAAGCAGGAAGTTTTGTTTCTGGAAGTGTAAAATCTTCAATTGGTATTGGCTCATTACTTATGGATGGTATAGGTGATACAATTAGAATTTCATTGTCAGATGACCCAGTTAAGGAAATTAAAATTGGTAATGAAATATTAAAGTCACTTAATCTACGCCAAAGAGGGGTAAAAATTATTTCATGCCCATCGTGTGCAAGACAAGGTTTTCAAGTAATAGATACAGTAAGAATTTTGGAAGAAAAACTATCTCATATAAAAACTCCTATTACATTATCTATAATAGGCTGTGTAGTTAATGGTCCAGGAGAGGCTGCAATGACTGATATTGGTATTACAGGCGGTAGAAAAGGAAATAATATGTTGTATTTATCTGGAATTCAAAAAGGAAAAGTGATGACTGAAGATATGATCACAAAAGTTATCAGTGAAGTTGAAAAAAAAGCTCTAGAGATAGAAAATAATTAAAATGATTTTGCAAAAAACGATTGAGGATTTGATTAAAAAACACTCTGATTTGGAAAAAGATTTGTCATCTGTAGATATTGATAAAAAACAATTTGCTGAAAAATCAAAAGAATATTCACATTTGAGTGAAATAATTGAAGATGCAAAAAAATATATATCATTTAATTCAAATAAAACCGAATTAGAAAAAATAATTAATGAAAAATCCTCAGATGAAGAGTTGCAAAAAATGGCCGAAACTGAGCTGAGTGACCTAAAAGCTCAATATCAAAAAATTGAAAAAAAATTAAAACTATTTTTATTACCAAAAGATGAAGCAGACAAAAAAAATGCAATAATTGAAATTAGAGCTGGTACTGGTGGGTTAGAGGCCAGCTTATTTGCATCTGACCTTTTTAAAATGTATGAGAAAGTAAGTAATAAAAAAAAATGGTCACTTGAATTAATATCTATTTCAAGAAGCGAGGCTGGAGGCCTTAAAGAAGTGATTGCTTCAATAAAAGGTATAAATATTTATTCTACCTTAAAGTATGAAAGTGGAGTTCATAGAGTACAAAGAGTGCCGGATACAGAAACACAGGGTAGAGTTCATACATCCGCTGCAACAGTAGCAGTTTTACCTGAAGTAGAGGAGGTAGATCTTAAAATTAATGACTCAGATTTAAGAATCGATGTTTTTAGAGCAGGTGGACCTGGTGGCCAATCTGTAAATACAACAGATAGTGCTGTAAGAATTACACATCTACCCTCGGGTTTGTCAGTTTCACAACAAGATGAAAAATCTCAACATAAAAATAAAGCAAAAGGTATGAAAATTTTGAGAGCAAGATTATATGAATTGGAAAGATCGAGAATCGATCAAGAAAGATCAAAAGATAGAAAAAGTAAAATAGGTACGGGTGATAGATCAGAAAGAATAAGAACATATAATTTTCCTCAAGGAAGAGTTACAGATCATAGAATTAATTTGACACTTCATAAGTTAGAAGAGTTTCTTGAAGGAGAAGTTTTTGATGAAATGATAGAGTCTTTAACCTTAAAGGCACAAGAAGAAAGTTTAGGTAATTTATAAAATGAATATCGAGAAAGCAATGGTTATTGCTCAAAGTATTTTAGAAAAAAATTCTACTAAATTTTCAAAACTTGATATTGAAATCCTTATGTCAGAAGCAATTGTAAAAGAAAGAGAATATATTATTTTAAACCTTGATAAAGAAATTTCAAAAAAAAATTTAGATTACTTTAATAAATTGGTATTAGATAGAGCCAGAGGAAAACCAGTTGCTCAAATAACGAAAAAGAAAGATTTTTGGAAATATGAATTTAAGATATCCAATGATGTTTTAATTCCTAGACCAGATACAGAAATAATCATTGAACAAGCTTTACAAATTTCAAAATATAAATCTAAATTAAATCTTTTAGATGTTGGAGTTGGATCCGGATGTATCTTGTTGACCTTATTAAAAGAAAGAGAGGATTTTATTGGGACGGGAATTGACATAAGTAATAAATCGATAATAAATACAAGGATAAACGCTGACTTATTGGGTGTAAAAAGTAGATTGAGATTAATAAAATCAGATATTGACAATTTTAATTTGGGAAAATATGATATTATCTTATCTAATCCTCCATATATAAGTAAATATGAAATAAATTGCTTAGAGAAGGATATTTTAAACTTTGAGCCTAGAATTGCTTTAGACGGTGGATTAGACGGAACATCAGAAATTAGAAAAGTAATAAATAAAACATCTAAGCTGATAAAAAAAAATGGTAAATTTATACTTGAGATAGCTTACAACCAAAAAAATAAAGTAATTGACTTATTAAAAAACAAAGGATTTTATATAAATAAAATAATTAAAGATTACGCAAAAAATGATAGATGCGTAATTAGTACAAAAATTTAAATCACATGGTAACATTTAGAAATAATAACTCTGGTAGAAGAAATAATTTTAGAAGAAACGATAGAAATTTTAAAAATAATGGAATTGAGAAAAATAAATTTTCATCAAATTTTGCTAATAATGATAACTTTCACAGGAAGTCTCCAGGAAGAAATAATCATAATGCAGCAAAATTATTAGAAAAGTACAACGATATGGCTCGAGAAGCTTTATCTACAGGAGATAAAATACTTTCTGAAAATTATTTTCAACATGCTGATCACTTTCAAAGAATTATCAATGAAAGAGATAGTTTTAAAAAATCCAAACCTAGTGAGAATGATGAAAAAAAAGAAATCCCAGAAAATGAAAATAATGATAATAAAAAATTACCTAACCTAGAAAATAATATTCAGTCAAGCAAAGTCTAAAAAGTTTAAGCTAATCAACTAATTCCCATAATTTTTTCAGATTTCAAAACATCAAGTTTAATTTTTTGAGTTTCAAATAACTTTCTATCATTTCCTTTAAGAATTTTTCCTGATGGCATTTTGAGTGTTTGTGAATTTATTCTTTTTCCATTTTGAATTACTTCGTAGTGTAAATGTGGACCTGTAGATTTTCCAGTTGATCCTACGTAACCAATAATTTGTCCTTGTCTTACTCTCGTTCCACTTTTAATTCTACTGGCAAATTTTGACATATGTGCATACACAGTTTGGTAAGTAGAGTTATGTTTTATTTTAACACAGTTTCCTCCTCCTCCACACCATCCAGCCTTAATGACAGTGCCATCACCTGAAGCCATAATAGGAGTACCTAAAGGTGCAGCAAAGTCCGTACCTCTATGCATTTTGTTAAATCCATCGATTGGATGTTTTCTCATACCAAATTTAGATGAGAGTCTCGCTCCATTAATTGGTGTCTTCATTAGAGTTTTAACAATACTTCTGCCCGCAGAATCATAATGACCCTGATTTTTTGTACTCCTATAAAAATATAAATTATTATTTCTTCCACTTAAATTTAAATTTGCAAATAATATTTCACCACTTTCAATTACTTTTTGATCATCATCTAAATAAACCTCATACATAATTTGAAAGTAATCCTTTTTTCTAATATCTCTTTGAAAGTCAATTTGAAAACCATAAATTCTTGCGAATTCTATAATTAAATTTGCTGGAATTTCAGACTCACTCGCAGATCTGTATAAACTACTTGAAATTATATTTTCTTTATAATAAATTTTCTTTGTTAGTTTAGTTGTGATAATTTTTTCAATAAAATTATCTAGTTCCCCATCTCTTTTAAGGACAATTTTTTTAGTTAATGAGATAGGGAATGAAAAATCTAAAATTTTTTTTTTGGATTGATCAATAGTAAATTCAAGGTTTTTATTAGGAGTAAGATTATCTACATTATAAATTTTTTTTAATTTTTTTTTAAGAAGGTCAATTTCTTTTTGATCAATTGAATATTTTGAAAAAATTTTACCAAAGCTGTCTCCTTTTAGAACTATGTGATTAACTTTTTTATATTTTGGCTCAAATTCATCAAAAATACTGTTTAAAGTTTTTTTAAGGTATAAATTATTTATAAAACTTACTACGTTCTTGTTGGTAGTTGTTTTTAGATAATTGAAGTAAGTTGTAAATGATATTGTTATTATTATTAATAATCCCAAGGCTAAAATTTGGGTATTTTTTTTTAATAAATTGATAATTTTTTTTTGCATTTAGATATAATTAAATCTCACTAATTAATTTAGTAATTATAATATGTCAAAAAAACCTTTAAAATAATGACTTTTTAATGCTTTTTATCCTCTTAAAAAACTTGATTTACTCTCATTTTAGCCTATAAGCATCAAACTTTCTCAGTAAAATTATTGTAAATGCAATAGAAAAATGAGGATTATTGAGCCTTATTTAGCTCAATTAGCTATTTTAAAAGTGAAAATTTAAGAAGAGAAGTGTGGACGGTTAAGGTTACCAAAATTTGTCGTACACACTTCAACATTATATAAATTTTATTCTTAGAATTTATATAGAAGCTAGTGTGCGCCGTTTTTAAACTTGAGAGTTTGATCATGGCTCAGAACGTACGCTGGCGGCACGCCTAACACATGCAAGTCGAACGAAGTAGCAATACTTAGTGGCAGACGGGTGAGTAACATGTAGGTATCTACCCTTTGGCCTGGAATAACACGAGGAAACTTGTGCTAATACCGGATAAGTCTTTACGGAGAAAGCTTTATGCACCATTGGATGAGCCTGCACTTGATTAGTTTGTTGGTGGGGTAATGGCCTACCAAGACTGTGATCAATAGCTGATTTGAGAGGATGATCAGCCACATTGGGACTGAGACACGGCCCAAACTCCTACGGGAGGCAGCAGTGGGGAATCTTGCACAATGGAGGAAACTCTGATGCAGCGATGCCGCGTGAGTGAAGAAGGCCCTTGGGTTGTAAAGCTCTTTCGTCGGGGAAGAAAATGACTGTACCCGAATAAGAAGGTCCGGCTAACTTCGTGCCAGCAGCCGCGGTAATACGAAGGGACCTAGCGTAGTTCGGAATTACTGGGCTTAAAGAGTTCGTAGGTGGTTGAAAAAGTTGGTGGTGAAATCCCAGAGCTTAACTCTGGAACTGCCATCAAAACTTTTCAGCTAGAGTTTGATAGAGGAAAGCAGAATTTCTAGTGTAGAGGTGAAATTCGTAGATATTAGAAAGAATACCAATTGCGAAGGCAGCTTTCTGGATCATTACTGACACTGAGGAACGAAAGCATGGGTAGCGAAGAGGATTAGATACCCTCGTAGTCCATGCCGTAAACGATGTGTGTTAGACGTTGGAAATTTATTTTCAGTGTCGCAGCGAAAGCGATAAACACACCGCCTGGGGAGTACGACCGCAAGGTTAAAACTCAAATGAATTGACGGGGACCCGCACAAGTAGTGGAGCATGTGGTTTAATTCGAAGATACGCGCAGAACCTTACCAACACTTGACATGTTCGTCGCGACTCTAAGAGATTAGAGTTTTCGGTTCGGCCGGACGAAACACAGGTGCTGCATGGCTGTCGTCAGCTCGTGTCGTGAGATGTTGGGTTAAGTCCCGCAACGAGCGCAACCCTCACTTTTAGTTGCCATCATTAAGTTGGGCACTCTGAAAGAACTGCCAGTGATAAGCTGGAGGAAGGTGGGGATGACGTCAAGTCCTCATGGCCCTTACGTGTTGGGCTACACACGTGCTACAATGGTATTTACAACAGGAAGCAAAACAGCGATGTTAAGCAAATCCTTAAAAAATACCTCAGTTCGGATTGCACTCTGCAACTCGAGTGCATGAAGCTGGAATTACTAGTAATCGTGGATCAGCGTGCCACGGTGAATGCGTTCCCGGGTCTTGTACACACCGCCCGTCACACCATGGGAGTTGGTTCTACCTTAAGGCAAGGTTTTAAACCCTTGACCACGGTATAGTCAGCGACTGGGGTGAAGTCGTAACAAGGTAGCCGTAGGGGAACCTGCGGCTGGATTACCTCCTTTCTAAGGATGAGTAAAAGTAAAATTTTACTCTAAATAATATACATAGGTTAATGTTGACCGTCCTCATTTCTCTTCTTAAAGTAGTGTTTCTCTTGCATGGGGGCCGGTAGCTCAGTTGGTTAGAGCACACCCTTGATAAGGGTGGGGTCGAAAGTTCGAGTCTTTCTCGGCCCACCAATTTAAGATCATGGGGGATTAGCTCAGCTGGGAGAGCGCCTGATTTGCATTCAGGAGGTCAGCGGTTCGATCCCGCTATCCTCCACCAGAAACACTTAGTTGTAAAAAATCGTGAATAAAAATAATAATTAATATCAATATCTATATCCGAACATTAGTAATGTTATTAGCTAATGTTCAAAATAAAAATTTGATTCAACACAGAATTTTTTTCTGTGCATAAATCAAGCGTTTAAGGGCGTGTGGCGGATGCCTTGGCACTGAAAGCCGATGAAGGACGTGATATACTGCGATAAGTTTCGGGGAGCTGTATGTAAGTTTTGATCCGAAAATTTCCGAATGGGGAAACCCACCACTTTATGTGGTACTTTAAACTGAATTCATAGGTTTAAAGAGACAACCTGGAGAACTGAAACATCTAAGTAACCAGAGGAAAAGAAATCAATTGAGATTCCGTTAGTAGTGGCGAGCGAACGCGGACTAGGCCAGTAATTTTGTTAAAAAAATTTGAATAGTTTGGAAATGCTAACCATAGAGGGTGATAGTCCCGTATGAGTAATGTTTAACAAAATTCTTGAGTAAAGCGGGACACGTGAAATCCTGCTCGAATATAGGGGGACCACCCTCTAAGCCTAAATACTTTTCAGTGACCGATAGTGAACTAGTACCGTGAGGGAAAGGTGAAAAGAACCCCTATTAGGGGAGTGAAATAGAACCTGAAACCGCATGCCTACAATCAGTCGAAGCTCTTTTTAGAGTGACGGCGTACCTTTTGTATAATGGGTCAGTGACTTAATTTATTAAGCAAGCTTAAGCCATCTAGGTGTAGGCGCAGCGAAAGCAAGTCTTAATAGGGCGATTAGTTTAATGAATTAGACCCGAAAACGAATGAGCTTACCATGAGCAGGTTGAAAGCAAGGTAACACTTGCCGGAGGACCGAACCAGTTGACGTTGAAAAGTCTTTGGATGACTTGTGGTAAGGGGTGAAAGGCCAACCAAATTCGTAGATAGCTGGTTTTCCGCGAAAACTATTTAGGTAGTGCGTTGAATAAATAGATGTTTAGAGGTAGAGCACTAAATGGGCTAGGGGGAAGAGATTCTTACCAAACCTAATAAAACTCCGAATGCTAAACATTGTTCTTCAGCAGACAGACTGTGGGTGCTAAGGTCCATGGTCGAGAGGGAAAGAGCCCAGACCACCAGATAAGGTCCCCAAATTATGATTAAGTGTGAAAGGATGTGGAAATTCCTTAACAGCCGGGAGGTTGGCTTAGAAGCAGCCATCCTTTAAAGATAGCGTAACAGCTCACCGGTCTAATAGAGTTTCTGCGCCGAAGATGTAACGGGGCTAAAATCATATACCGAATCTGTGGATTTGCAAATTTTTCGAAATTTGCAACTGGTAGCGGAACGTTCTGTAAGCCTGTAAAGGGATACCCGTGAGGGATCCTGGAGGTATCAGAAGTGCGAATGCTGACATAAGTAACGATAAAAGAAGTGAAAAACTTCTTCGCCGAAAATCCAAGGGTTTCTGCGCAAGGTTAATCCGCGCAGAGTTAGTCGGCACCTAAGGCGAGGGCGAAAGCCGTAGTCGATGGAAATAAGGTTAATATTCCTTAACCAGATGGTAGTGACGAATCTTGTAAGTTGTAAATTCTTAATGGATTGAATTTGCCGCGAAAAGGTTCCAAGAAATAGCTCCATCATAAGACCGTACCCTAAACCGACACAGGTGGATTAATAGAGTATATTTAGGCGCTTGAGAGAATGATGTTGAAGGAACTCGGCAAAATGCTTCCGTAACTTCGGAATAAGGAAGACCTTTTTTTAGGCAACTAATAAAAGGTGGCACAAGCCAGGGAGAAGCGACTGTTTATCAAAAACACAGGGCTCTGCTAACACGTAAGTGGATGTATAGGGTCTGACGCCTGCCCGGTGCTGGAAGGTTAATGCGATGGGTGCAAGCTCATTTCTGAAGCCCCAGTAAACGGCGGCCGTAACTATAACGGTCCTAAGGTAGCGAAATTCCTTGTCGGGTAAGTTCCGACCTGCATGAATGGCGTAACGATTTCTCCGCTGTCTCCAACATCAACTCAGTGAAATTGAATTCTCCGTGAAGATGCGGAGTTCGCGTAGTTAGACGGAAAGACCCCGTGCACCTTTACTGCAACTTTACATTGGTATTAGGAAAAACATATTTAGCATAGGAGGGAGACATTGAAGCAAGAGCGTCAGCTTTTGTGGAGTCACCAGTGAAATACCTCTTTTGTTTTTCTTGATATCTAACTGATAGCCGTTATCCGGCATCAAGACATTGTATGGTGGGTAGTTTGACTGGGGCGGTCGCCTCCCAAATAGTAACGGAGGCGTGCGAAGGTAAGCTCAGAACGGTCAGAAATCGTTCGTAGAGTGCAATGGCATAAGCTTGCCTGACTGTGAGACTGACAAGTCGAGCAGAGACGAAAGTCGGTCATAGTGATCCGGTGGTTCTGAGTGGAAGGGCCATCGCTCAACGGATAAAAGGTACGCCGGGGATAACAGGCTGATACTGCCCAAGAGCTCATATCGACGGCAGTGTTTGGCACCTCGATGTCGGCTCATCACATCCTGGGGCTGGAGCAGGTCCCAAGGGTTTGGCTGTTCGCCAATTAAAGTGGTACGTGAGCTGGGTTCAGAACGTCGTGAGACAGTTCGGTCCCTATCTGCTATGCGTGTAGAAGAATTGAGAGGAGTTGACCCTAGTACGAGAGGACCGGGTTGAACATACCACTGGTGGACCGGTTGTAGCGCCAGCTGCAGTGCCGGGTAGCTAAGTATGGACGAGATAACTGCTGAAAGCATCTAAGCGGGAAACTCACCTCAAAACTAGTTCTTCCTATAGAGCCGTGGTAGACCACCACGTTGATAGGCTGGGTGTGGAAGTGCGGTAACGCATGTAGCTGACCAGTACTAATAGCTCAATTGGCTTGATTTATGCACTGAAAAAAATTTTTATTTTATAAACGAATTAAGTTTATTTTTTAATATCGATATTTTTGATCCTTCATAAAATCCCAAAAGATTGTAAGTTTGGGAAGACCTTAGTTGTGGTAGTCTCATTATACTTACTAATTTTTCTTTATCATTATGAGTGATCCATTTTTCTGCAATAATTTTTGAGGCTATATAATCTTTAAATGCAGGGTTTTTGTATTGAATATACTTTGTAGATGGATAGAAAATTTTTGTTCCACAATTTTTAGTCTGATTGTAGATTATTTTAAAAATATCCAAATATAAAAACTTATAATTTTTCTTTTTATAAGGTTCAATTTTTGGTGAGATATAATAAAATATGTAATCAAAAGATTTATCTTTTAAAAAAGCTTCTAATTTAAACTTTGCTGTTTTGAAATTTTTTCTATCAAAGTAATAATTTGGGAAGAATTTTATTCTAAAACCTAAACTTTTTAAATAATTTGATGTATAGGCTGCTAAGTCACTGTTTTTACCAAATAATAATACCTTTTTCTTATTTCTGTTAGCATTATTTTTTTTTACAAATCTTATTTTTTCTTTTTCTTTTAGTTTAACAAATAATGTGTCAGAAGTATAAAATGAATTAGAATATTTGAGACTATAAATATTTTTTTTAAGCTTAATTACTTTTTTTTGATTAATGTGATTTTTTTTCCTAAATATTTTAAATTGCAAAATAAGTGATGGTTTGTTTTGATGATTACCTACAATCCTGGATATTTCTAAAATTAATTTTTTCAAATTAACAAATTGAGTTGATTTATTTTTTTTTTCTATTTTAAAAAAAATTTTGATATTATTTTCTTTATTTGAAACAAGGTTTATTGAATTTTTTTTTAATTCAAAATTAAATTCTTCATTTGTATAAGTGGGCTTCTTAAAGATAACCTCGATTTTTTTGAATTGTTTATTTTTATTTTTTCTTAAATAAAAATTTAACATTTTTAAAACTAAATTAGCACCATGGGATATTGTTTTTTTTATAAAAAATTTTTTAGCAAAGTTTTCATTTATATGAATTTTATTTTTATCTTTCGATAACTTTGAGAAATTTAAATTAGCTTTAAGATTTATTTTCATTTAATAAGAAATCTTTTATTTTTTTTTAATTTACTTAAAATAATATGATTTAATGATTTTGAATTAATTAACCAGCATTCAAATCTACCAAATGTTGATACCTTGATTATTTTTTTTCGATTTAATAGATTTCTAATTTTGTTTTCTTTTAATTTGTAATTAACATTTTTTTTCCCCACATAATATTTATATTCAAATTTCCTATTCTTAAATTTTAATTTGAAAACTTTTTTATATCTGTACTTTACACCTCCTAAAACCTCTAAATGATGTAATAAAGTGATACTGTTAACCGGACAACAAAATCCTAAAATTTTAAATTTATTATCTATGAATTTTTGAAAAATTGAATTTTTTGATCCAAATGCACTACTAGCATCTTCAGTAGATAATTCTTTTTTTAATTTACCATATATTGCATGGCTAAAAATTGGATTTCTAGTTCTTACGAACTCTTTTTGTTTAAGAATAAAATTCGTTAAAAGACCGACCTGACTGATTGAATAATTTTTCTTATTATTAAGAACATTGTAATTATATGTTGGAAAAACAACTGTTCCCTTATTTCCAACCTTATTTTTTAAAATTTTCCAAAATATTTTAAAATTTTTTTTTTTATTTCTATTGAATTGCAACAATCCTGCACTGTTACTATGAATAATTAAATTATCTCTTTTTTTTATATTTAAATTTTCTAATAACTTATTAATTTCATTTTTTAATTTTTTTTCTAACATTAGATAATATTACTTTTGTATTATTCAAAGAATTAAATTCTCTAGTATTAAATTTTATTTTTAGTTTGTTTTCAATTTGAAGCAAAATATTTAAGTTCGATATAGAGTCCCATTTTTTGGTTATATTTATTCCATCTTTAATTGAAATTTTTTTCATTTTTAATTCATTCTTAATGATATCTAATATTTTATTATTTAAAGAAGTTTTTTGCATCTAGTAGGTTCCTGTCAGGTTTAATTCTATAAATTTTTATTTTTCCATTTGTTTTTTCAAGATTAAAGTAAGATTTTTTTAAAAATAGATTTATCAAGCTCTTATTATTTTGATTTTCAATAAAATTTATAAAAAGATTTTTTTTTTTGTGATTAATATAGATATTATATATTAGATAATCCTCAATTTTTCTGTTGATTACTCTACAGCTTAACAGAAAATCTTGAATTAGGATGGAGTCTTTATTTTTATGAAAAATATTATAGAGGCCAATAATTCCATGATCTCCAAATTTATCCTGGAATGATACAACTTTGATCTCATTTTTTTTTGATTTTTTAATTTTGGAAATTTTACTTATTTGATACCTATTTGTTGAAAAATTAAATTGATTTACTTTGTTTGTTAATTGAGAAGCTCTATTGATATTTTTATCTGAAATTTGTAAAATTTTAATTTTTTGGCTTAATTTTGAAAAAAGTTTTCTATCAAAATTTTTAATTTTTAGCTCTTCAAATTTTGATCTAATTTTATATTGATAACTTTTTTTCTTATCTTCTTCTGTTATTTTATGTAATTGAAGTCTATTATTTGTGTATAAAAATTTTAAAAAACTTATTAAGTCATTAACATGATAAACATTTATTTTTGGAATATTTTTTTTAACTTTCTGAATTTCAATTAAATTATCGTCTATAAACAAAACGTCTTCACTTCTGAGAGATAGTTCGTTAATTGTACTCTGAATATTGCTTGTTTTTTCAAACCAATTTATTTTAGGAGAAACAAAGTCAGTTTTTTTTAAAATCATACCTCTTTTTTTAAAGGTGTCCCAAACTATCTTTTTATTATTTTTTGAGGCTAAAGAGATTAATATTCCTTTTTCTTTAATTTTTTTAATATGACTTTGGACTTCTAGAAAAACTTTACCATCACCATCTTCACCATAATTAATTTTGTTTATTCCATCCTCACCTGCTACACCGCCCCACAGTGTATTATCACAATCTAAAACAAGAAGTTTAAAGTTTTTATAGTCCTGTTCTTCATTAATTCTATTTATTGATTTTATTATTTCGTTAATCGTTGTTAATTCTAAAGGACACCTCATATAAAAATAATTTCTTAAACTAAATTTTAATTTATTATTAGGAATTTCTATAAAAAATATATTCGAGTTCTTATTTTCTAACTTACCAAAATACTTATTTAATTTTAAAAGATTATATTGATCTAAGTAATCATTTTCGATTTTTTCTCTTAAAAAAAATACGTAAAATTTTTTTGATAAATTTTTATTAGCAACTCGGTCCAGGAGAGAAAAAAAACTTTTTATATTTTTCTCTACTTTAGTCATCTCATTAACGTAAATAACTAAATAATATTTATTGTATTTATTAAGTATTAAATCGTTATTAAGCGTAAAATTAAAGTTATTGTATTCGTCAAATATAAATTGATCTTTAGCCTTTAATTTATCCCAAATTGAATTTTGGTTCAGTAAGTTGAAATTTGCAGTTATAATTGACTTCATTTTTAAGCTTGAAAAATTTATAGAATGATATTTAACAAAATATAGACATGAATGTAAATATGTTTAAAATAATTAAAGATTTATTTCCTATCTGTAGGTCGATTACAGGACCAGGAATAAAGAAATCGCTAAAGTATATTGAGAATATAATTCCAGAATTTAAAAGAGTAAAGATAAAGTCAGGAACAAAAGTTTTTGATTGGACAGTCCCGAAAGAATGGACGATAAATGATGCTTACATTTTTGATTTTAAGAACAAAAAAAAATTTGCAGATTTTAAAAAACTAAATTTGCATGTAGTAAATTTTTCAACTCCAATTAATAAAATTGTAAATAAAATGGAATTGTTCAAAAACTTGTATACTTTACCTGATCAACCAAAATTAGTCCCATATGTTACTAGTTATTATAAAAAGAACTGGGGATTTTGCGTTTCAGAAAATGATAAAAAAAAAATTAATAGAGGAAACAAGTTTAAAGTATACATAAATAGCTCTTTTAAAAATGGTTATTTAGACTTAAGTCATGCAATTTTTAAAGGAAAAAAAAATAAAGAGATTTTTTTTAGTACTTATTTATGTCACCCTTCAATGGCCAATAATGAATTAAGTGGCCCGGCCTTAATTACAAAAGTTGCTAAATATATTAAAAGTATCAAGAATAGAGAATATTCCTACAGACTGGTTATTTTACCAGAAACTATAGGCTCAATTTCTTACATACATAAATTTAGAAAAAATTTAAAAAAAAATATAATTTGTGGTTTCAATTTATCGTGTGTTGGTGATGAGAGAGAATATAGTCACATTTCAAGCAAGTATGGTAATACATTATCTGACATTGCACTAAAGTCAGCACTTATTGGAAAAAAAAAAATAAAATATTATTCTTTTTTGGAAAGAGGAAGTGACGAAAGACAATATTGTTCTCCGGGTGTAAATTTACCTGTAAGTGGTTTTTCAAGATCAAAGTACGGAGCATATAAAGAATATCATACCAATGCAGATAATTTAAAATTAGTGACACAAAAAGGTTTAGAACAATCTTTTGATGTTATTAAATCTATTATAGATGGATTTGAAAAATGTTTTATTCCAAAATCAAAAATAGTTTGTGAACCAAATCTTGGAAGTAGAAATCTTTATCATACAATTTCCCATAAAAAAAAATATAAGTCACAAAATTTAAAGTTAGATTTAATTTCTTATAGTGATGGCAAAATGAATATTTTTGAGATCTCAGAAAAAACTAAAATACCTTTAGACACAATTATAAATGAGTACTTGATTTTAAAGAAATTCAATATATTAGATAAGATATAGTCTTTAAAATAAATGAAAATCTCTAATAATAAAATCAGTAATTTTTCCAATTTAATCTGGAATAAAGTTGAAAAAAAACCAAGACCTCAATTTATGAATAGTTTAAAAATTTTAAATTATAAAGATTTCCAAAATATTATCTTTGATAAAAAAAAGCTAGGCGTAATGATACAAGATTTATATAAAGGTAATATTTTTATAATTAAAAAAGCATTTTCAAAAAAATTTATTTCGAAACTTAAAAAAGATTTTTTACATTTTACCAAAAACAATAAGAGTCAATTTTTTAAAATGAAAGAAAATTGTCCTGATTTTCACAGAATAATTGATAAAGAGGTAAGCAAATTATACTCAATAAAAGCCATTAAGCATTCTGCATATTTTTTTCATTGGAATGGTGATCCGTATAAAATCTTTAATAAGATTAATAGTAGGTGGAGATATCTAAAAGTTCTTGGTGGTAGAAAATATAATGAGTTCGAAAAAAATACGCCCAAGGATGGTATAGTAGACAGAATTCAAATACTTAAATATCCAAAAGGCGGATCATTAGAATTGCACTCTGATCCATATCATAATCAAAGAATGTTTATATCTATTTATATGAGTAAAAAAGGTGATGATTTTGAAAGTGGAGGATTTTTTGCTTTGAATAAAAAAAGACAAGAAATTGATCTAGAAAATGAAATCGATGTAGGAGATATTGGCATTGGATATGCAACAGTAAAGCACGGTGTAAAAAAGATTGACAAAAACAATTTAAAAGAAAATACTTCAAATTGCAGATGGTTTATGGGACTTTATTCAAATGACAGTGATGAAAAAAAAAATAGAATTACAGCCCGACCTATAAAAAAAAATTAAACATGCCATTTTTTGACATTGGTTATTTTAAGAAAAAAATAAATAGAAAAAAAATAACTAAAACAAGAAATATTAAAAATAAATTTTTAGCTTGGAAATTAGATAAAGATTATTACGATGGTTATCGTCAAAATGGATATGGTGGCTTTAAATATGATGCTAGATGGAAAAGGTTGTTACCTAAATTAATTAAAAAATATAAATTAACTAAAAAATCGAAGATTTTGGAAATAGGATGTAAAAAAGGTTTTTTATTGTTTGATTTGAATAAACTTTTACCAGGAATTAGATTTCAAGGTATTGAAAATCATCAGTATCCATTAAAAAAAGCAAATAAAAAAATTAAAGGAAAATTATACCTTAAAGATTACCATAATCTAAAAAATTATAAAAAAAAGGAATTTGATTTAGTAATTGCATTTAATTCCATATATATGCAAAATTTAGGTGACACAATTAAAACAATTTCAGAAATTAAAAGGATTTCAAAGAAAAGCTATATATCATTGGCTTCTTATGAAAAAAAAAAGGATAGAGATAAATTTCTAGACTGGACTCTTTTAGGTACAACTATTTTAAAAAAAAGTGAGTGGAAAAAAATTTTTAAGTTTATTGGTTATAATGGTGATTATTATTTTTCAGATGCAAATAAATTGGGATTATAAATGAAATTAAAAGTATCCGAATATATAGCGAAATTTTTAGAAAAAAAGGGAATTAGGCATATATTTGGTGTTACAGGTGGTGGAGCGATGCATTTGAATGATGCTTTTGGAAAAAATAAAAAAATGAAATTTATTTTTTTTCATCACGAGCAGTCTGCAAGTATGGCTGCTGAAGCATATTATAGAGTAAATAATATACCGTGTTTGCTTCATACTACCTCGGGCCCAGGTGCAACGAATGCAATTACAGGAGTAACGGGTGCGTGGATAGATTCTATCCCAGTATTTGTGGTATCTGGTCAAGTTCCTAAAAGGGATATGATCAATAAATCGAAAACAAGACAAGTTGGAGTTCAGGAAATCAATATTATTGATATTGTAAAACCAATTACAAAATTTGTAAAAGTTATATCAAATGCTGAAGATATAGATTTAATTTTAAATCAAGCTTACGAAAAAATGATATCTGGTAAACCAGGACCAGTTTGGATAGATGTTCCATTAGATATCCAAGCAAAAAAAATCGATATAAAAAAATTAAAAAAATATAAAAAAAAAATAACTTATAGAAAAAAAAAAGACAAAATTAATTTACAATTTATAAAAAAAAAAATAAATCAATCAAAAAAACCTATTTTCATTATTGGAAATGGTATTCATTTATCAAATTCAAGGAAACAATTTGCTAAATTATTAAGCTTAGTAAAGATACCGGTTGTATCATCTTGGAATGCATCAGATATAATACCTACAAACAGTAAATTATTTGTAGGTAGAGCAGGTGTATTTGGAGAAAGGGCTGCAAATTTAGCTATTGAACATTCAGATTTATTAATAATTCTTGGATCAAGACTTTCAATACCACAAACAGGGTATGATAAAAAAAATTTTTCAAATAATTCAAAAAAAATACTTGTAGATATTGATCCCAATGAAATGAATTCTAAAGATTTTAAAAATATTATTTATAAATTAAATATTGATTTGAATTATTTTCATGAAATGGCAATTAGTTTTTTTAAAAAAAATAAAATTAAAAATTTTTCTTTATGGAATTCACTTTTGCTTGATTGGAAGAAAAAATACCCTGTAGTAAAGAATAATTATAAGAAAAATTCAAAATATTTTAATTCATTCGATTTTATAAATCAGCTATCATTAAGTTTAGGGGGTAATGAGACTATAGTTACAGATATGGGAACAAGTTTCACTTGCACAATGCAAACGTTCAAAATTAAAAACCCAAATAATCAGAGGCTTTTTACATCAAGCGGACTTGCCTCGATGGGTTTTGGTTTACCAGGCGCAATAGGTGCCTATTTTGCAAATAATAAGAATACCCCAATTTGTATTTCTGGTGATGGAGGCTTAATGTTTAATATTCAAGAACTACAAACAGTTAAGAATTATAATATTCCAATTAAATTATTTGTCTTAGAAAACAAAGGTTATTTAACAATGAAGTTGATGCAAAAAAAAAATTTTAATTTTATTACTGGAGCAGATCCTTCTACAGGAGTGTCTTTTCCATCATTTAAAAAAATAGCAAATACCTTTGGTTTAAATTACATTAAATTGAATAGAAAAAATATGAAAAAAAATATTAGCAAATTATTAAAATCAAAAAAACCAGTTTTGTTTGAGATAAATATGGACCCTTATCAAGAACTTACACCAAGACTGCAAAATAAACTTAATCTTGATGGCACATTTAGTTTACCGAAATATGATGATCTATATCCATATCTCAATAAGAAAGAAATTGAAAAAGAAAGAGATAAAGCAAGGAATATTAAATAATGAGAATACTTATTAATGGTGCTTCAAGTGGTCTAGGAAAATTTTTAGCTGAATATTATTCTTCAGTGGGAAATGATTTAATTTGTGTTGGTAAAAATAGATCAAAAATATTAAATTTAAAAAAGAATATATCTGGGAAAAATTATTTTTTTTATGGCGACCTTTCAGATGATAAAATTCTTTTAAAGTTAAAAAAAAATTTGATTAAAATTAAAGATATTGATGCCATAATTCATTGCATGGGTGGGGGATTTGGAATCAAGGATGATTTATTATCAAAAAAAAATTTTATTGAATTATTTGACAAAAACTTATTTATTCAATCTGAAATTAATAACTTGATTATTAAAGAAAAAATAAAAAAAAAAAAATCATTAAAGATTATTCATATTAGTACCGTGGCTTCTATTGAAAACGTAGCATCGGTTGGTTATACAACAGCTAAAGCTGCGTTAAATATATATTCACAAATTCTTTCCAAAAAACTATTTAAAAAAAATATAGATATCAAAAATATTATAATGGGTGCTTTTGAGACGGATGATAATAGTTTTGGAAGACTTAAAAAAAAAAATATAAGTGCTTACAGAAAATTTAAAAATACTAGAATGCCACTCAAGAAGTATATTCTGCCCAGTGAAATTGTTTCTACGATAAATTTTTTACTAGATAAAAGTTCAAGAATAATATCTGGAGATATTATATTGGATAACAGAGAAAAAAGCTCTTTTAGAAATTAATGATTACAAACGCAGCGGTACTTATTAAAAAAAATAAAATTAAGATTAAAAAATTAATTTTACCAGACTTAAAGAAAGGCCAAGTTTTAATAAAAATAAAATATTCATCTATTTGTCATACACAAATTCAAGAAATTAACGGTTTAAGAGGTAAAGATCGATACTTACCTCATTGTTTGGGGCATGAAGCCAGTGGTATTGTTATAAAAAAACACAGTTCAGTAAAAAAGGTAAATAAAAAAGATTTTGTCTGTCTGACTTGGGTTTTCTCAAAAGGGATAAGTGCTGGTGGCTCAATTTACCATGATACAAAAAATAATAAGATTAACGCTGGACCAGTGAACACATTTTCAAACTACGCAATAATAAGTGAAGATAAAATTCAAAAAATTAAAAAAAAAAGTGACTTAAAAAAAAGTGTTTTATTAGGCTGTGCTGCACCAACTGCTTTTAACTGCATTTTTAATAATACAAATAATCAAAAAAATAAAAAAATATTGATTTTAGGAGCTGGTGGAGTTGGTTTGCTTGCTGTTTTTGCCTCAAAAATTTGTAAGTTTAAAGAAATTTCAGTCCTAGATTTAAATAAAAAAAAATTAAAGCTTGCACATAAATTTGGTGCATCAAAAATAGTCAACAAAATTGATAATAAGATTTTAAAAGATCATTATGACTATGTATTGGAGTGCACTGGAAATAAAGATGTTTTACACAAAAGTATTAAGTTTGTAAAAAAATTTGGTGGAATTTTGTTTATAGTGGGAAATTATAAACATTCTACAAAATTTAATATAGATCCATGGGAATTTTTATTTGGAAAAAAGATTTCAGGTTCATGGAATAAAAAATTTATTTACGATTTTAACTTTAAAAAATTTAATGGATATTTAAATAAACTAAATTTACATGAATATTTTGGAAATAAAACTTATAAACTAAATGAAATCAATAGGGCTGTCCAAGATTTAAAAAAAGGAAAAATTATTCGACCTTTAATAAAGATGTAAAGTTAATTTATTTTACTGATTAACCCTTTCATCCAATCACCTACATATTTATAATGTGGGGAAGTAATTAAATTTTCGTCAATAACACATGGTTTGTCAACGAATACTCCACCTGCGTTAATAATATCATCTTTCCACGCATAATATCCAGAGACCTTTTTATTTTTTATAATTTTAGAAGAAATTAGAAGCATTGTTGCGCTACAAGTTGCAGCTATAAGTTTTTTTTTATTAAAAAAAGCTTTAATTATCTCCAAAATTTTTTCATTTAGTCTTAAAATTTCCATAGATTTAACTCCTCCAGGCAACACTAAAACATCAAAGTCCTCAACATTAATCTTATCAACATCAATTATTTTATCTTCTTCTTTAGGAGGTATTTTAGTTCCAAAATATCCAAGCACCTGTTTATTATCTGAGTTACATGTAATTACATCATAGCCCTCTTCCTTTAGTCTATAAAACGGGTATATAAACTCATGATCTTGAACAAGTTTAGATGTGATAATTAAAATTTTTTTCATAGTGTATTTCTAAATGATGTTCATTGCTAAAAATGGTTTATTAATCTTGTAATGTTTTGTCAAGATTTTTAAACTAGTGGTTTTTATTATTTCTCCATAAGATAAGACAATCTGTTTTTTTTTGTCTGTTAACTTTCCATCTAGAATAGCCATTACAGATTTGTTATTAAATTTCAAAATTTGATTTCTGTTTCTGATTTTTTCAATGATTATTTTTTTATTATATATATTGTAAATTTTTTTCGATTTGGTCATTTTAAATTTTAAATCTTTATTTGTTAGTTTTTTCATAAATTTTTTTGTTTCGTACCCTTTTTTGGTTCTTCCATAAGTATCTTTGAGTCTAATCAAATCTTTTTTTAAATAAGGAGTTTCAAATTCTAAAGCAACTATTGTCTGAGTGTTATTTAAATTCTTTATTGAATGAAATAATCCAGGCCTAATTACTAAAATTGACAAAGGTTTTGACTTCCATGTATTTTTATTATGTATACCGATCTGAATACTAGGATTACCTTTTAAAATTATAAAACCAGTTTTTTTTGTAGGGTGACAATGAAGAGAGGTCATTTTCTTAGGTTTAATTTTAACTAAAGTCACAGCTAATTTATTTCTATTATTAAAAATAGTATATTCTTCACCCCACGGCTTTTTAACAATGTAATTATTATAAATTTTATTTATTTTATTCATAAAAAAATGTAAATAATCTTATGAAAAAGATATTAATTTTAGGTGTAAATAGTTTTTCCGGATCATCATTTGCAAAATATATTCAATCAAAAAAATTTAAGTTATATGGCTTCTACCATAAAGAAAAAAATAAAAAATATATTATTTACAATAAAAGAAAAATTTTTTTAAAAAAAGTAAATAACTTGAACGAAAAACTGTTAATTAATCTAATTAAACAAATTAAACCAAATATTATCATAGATTTTGCCTCTATATGCATGGTCAATGAAAGCTGGAAATATAAAAAATATTATAATGACGTTAATTACAAGTCTAAAATTAATTTAATCAAATTTTTAAGTGAAGACACATTTTTGGAAAAATATATTTATATTTCAACACCAGAAGTTTTTGGATCAAATAAAAATATAAGTGAAAAATATAAAAAATTCAATCCATCAACTCCTTATGCTGCTTCAAAATTGAATGCTGAAAAATATTTGATTCATATGAATAAAAAAAAAAAATTTCCAGTTATTATTTGTAGATTCTCTAATTTTTATGGACCGGGACAACCTATTTATAGATTGATCCCAAAAGTTTGTATCACCGCTGATAAAAATCAATTATTTTCTCTACATGGGGACGGAAGTTCTAAAAGAAATTTTTTATTTTCTGATGACTTTTGTAATGGAATTTATAAAACTATCCGAAAGGGTAAATCTGGCCAAGTATATCATTTTAGTGGAGATGAAATTATATCTATTAAAGAAATAGTAAAAAAAATTTATACAATAAAAAAAAAGAAATTTGATAAGCTTGTTGAAAATACTAAGGATAGGGTTAAAAAGGACAAAATATACTCCTTATCAAGCAAAATCACACAAAAATCTCTTAATTGGAGGTGCAAAACTTCATTGGAAAAGGGTTTAAAAGAAACTATTAATTTTTATAAAAAAAATTTTAGCTATTTAAAATATGAAAAAAGTTACTATAAGTTTGAAAAATAAAAAAAATTAAAATGAAATTTAACTATTTACCAAATCAATATAAAAAAAATAAAAAAATAAAAATTAATCATAGTTATTTAATTGAGCAATTTTCAGATTATAAAAAAATATTTCATCAAATCGAAAAAACAGTAAAAAGAGCAGATTATACTTTAGGTGAAGAGGTTGACAAATTTGAAAAAAATATGTCTTCAAGAATGAAGTCAAAGTTTACAATTTCAGTTGGTAACGGCACAGACGCTCTTTTTTTAGTGCTTAAAGCATTGGATATAGGTCATGGAGATGAGGTAATTACAACACCTTATACTTTTATTGCAACAGTAGCATCGATAGTCACAGCTGGTGCAAAACCAGTTTTTGTAGATATTAAAGATGATTACAATATTGATGAAAAAAAATTAGAAAGAGCGATTACTAAAAAAACAAAAGCCATTATGGTGGTTAATTGGTCAGGCAGACCATGTGAGTTAGATAAAATTCAGAGTTTAGCGAAAAGAAAAAAATTAAAACTAATACAGGATGCTTGCCATTGTATAGATGCAAGATTTAAAAACAACAGTATTGTAAAATACTCTGATGCATGCACTTTCAGCCTACACCCCTTAAAAAATTTAAATGTATGGGGAGATGGAGGATTTATTTTGACAAATAATAAATCTCTAGCAAAAAAACTTTCAATGATTAGAAATCATGGTTTATTAGATAGAAATAATTGTGAAATCTTTGCATATAATTCAAGATTGGATTCTATTCAAGCTGCAATAGCAAATTATAAAATCAAAAATAAATTAAACACAATAACAAACAAAAGAATAAGTAATGCAAAACTATTAGATAAACTTCTAAAACCAATTAAAGAGGTAAAAACACCAAGTAGGAAGAAACACTTGAGAGAAGTTTTTCATTTATATCAAATCAATGTTAAAAATAGAGATGAGCTAATTAGATTTTTAATAAATAAAAATATTGATGCTAAAGTACATTATCCAATTCCTATTCATCTTCAAAAAGCCGCAAAAAATTTAAAATATAAGCGAGGGGATTTCCCAATAGCTGAAAAAATGGCAAACACAAGCGTATCTTTACCTGTCCATGAATTTATAAGTGAAAAACAAATTAAATACATTGCAGAAAGTATTAAGAAATTTTATTTATCTTAGATGAAAATACTAGTAACTGGTGGATGTGGCTATATTGGTACTGAGCTAATCAAAGTTTTATTAGAACACAAACATAAAGTGATTTCTGTAGATAAAAAAATTTTTGGTGATTATCTTCCAAAACATAAAAATTTGAAAAACTTAAAACTTTGTGTAAGTCAAGTAAATGCAAATACTTTAAAGGGAGTTGATACAGTTATGCACCTTGCTGCAATTTCAAATGATCCGGCTGCAATATTAAATTCAAAAATAACTTGGGAAACAAATGTATTGCATACTCTTAAATTATTAAAAATGTGTAAAAAATCTAAAATTAATAAATTTATATTCGCCTCATCAGGCAGTGTATATGGAATAAGTAAAAAAAACCGCGTCGATGAGAATACAGAACTTTTACCGATAACTGATTATAATAAAACAAAAATGGTTGGTGAAAAATTGGTTGAAAACTTTAAAAAATATTTTTCTACAGTTATCTTGAGACCTGGTACCGTTTGTGGATACTCTGACAATATAAGGTTAGATTTAACTGTAAATGCCATGACTCTAGATGCGTTAAAAAAAGATTTAATAAATGTAAATGGTGGAAAACAAATAAGGCCACAATTACACATAGATGATATGATAAGAAGTTATTTGTTTTTTTTAAACAATAACAAAACAGGAATTTTTAACGTAGGTTTTGAAAATTATTCAATAAGTAAAATAGCTGATATGATTAATAAAAATTTAGAAAAGGTAAAAATAAAAAAAAACAGCTCTATTGATGTAAGATCTTATAAACTTTATGCAGGCAAAATATTATCAATTGGTTTTAAAAAATCAAAAAGTTCAAATGATGCAATTATTGATCTTATTAAAAATTTTAATAATAAAAAAATTAAGGATAGAAAAACAAATTTAAGATCTGTATTTTTAAGCCAAAATTTAAAAAAATTTTATGGATAAAAAAATTGAAATTACTAAAGAAGAAATTCATAAGTTAAAAAAATTAAGACTTAAAAAGAAAAAGATTGTTTTGTGTCATGGAGCGTTTGATTTGATACATCCTGGTCATCTTAAGCATTTTGAAGAGAGTAAAAGGTTTGGAGATATACTTGTAGTCACAATCACGTCAGACAAGTATATAAAAAAAGGATTACATAATCCATTTTATGATCAGAACACAAGATTAAATTATATTAAACAATTGAAAATAGTTGATGAGGCATTTATAGTAAATGAAGCAACAGCTGTATCTCCTATAGAAACGATAAAACCAAACTTTTATTGTAAAGGTGTTGAATATCAAAATAAGTTTAATGACGTAAGACTAGCTGAGGAAATTTCAGCTCTTAAAAAATGTGGAGGTAAAGTTAAATATCTTGGCAAAAATGTAAAAAGTTCATCAGATATATTATCCAGAAATTTTTTTAAAATAGGTGATCAAGAACTTAAGAATGCAATAAAAACTCTAAAAAAAATAAATATTGAAAAAGAATTTGAAAAATTAAAAAAGATTAAAGTTTTGATAGTTGGAGAAGTAATCTTAGATGAATATACTCAAGTTAGGACACAAGGCATATCACCAAAATCTAGCACAGTTTCTTGTATAAAATTAAATAGTGAGATTATGCCTGGAGGAGCTTTGGCAACTCATAAATATGTCTCTTCAATCACCAAAAATTCTTGCTTGATATCTATAGTAAATAAAGATCTTCATAAAAAATTTAAAGATAAGTTCAAATTCGATAAAAATATAATTTCTTCGAATAATTTTCCTAAAATAATAAAGACAAGACTTACAGAAGATATCGGAAATAATGTTATTAAAAAAATTTTTACAATTAACGATTATGAAGAGTCTCTTTTAAGTCCTAATGATGAAATTCAACTGATTAAAAAGATTAATTACTATGCAAAAAAATGTGATCTTATTATTGTTCAAGACTTTGGACATGGACTCTTTTCAGAAAAAATAACAAACCTGCTTCACAAATATAAGAATAAATTGTCAATAAATATTCAGGCAAATAGTTTAAACTATGGATTTAATATAATTGGAAAAAAATTCAAAAAAGCAAAAATGTTTTCACTTGATGAAAGGGAACTGCAGCTATATTCAGGTTCTAGAGAACTAAATTATAAAAAGGAATTGAAAAAATTGATTAATTCATTAAATGCTAAATTTGGTTATTTGACACTTGGAAATAAATTTTCAATGTTTGTAAATCAAAAAGGTAAGTCCATTAAAGTCCCAAAACTGAATAATAAAGCAGTTGACACTATGGGCGCAGGGGACATTTTTCATGCAACAGCAAGCTTGTTAAGTTGCACAAGTAAAAATGATTTTCTAAATTTATTTTTGTCACAAATAACAGGAGCCCATGCGGTATCAATTATAGGTAATTCAGATTACCCAAAGATAAATAACATTTTAAAAAGCTTTAAATTTTATTTAAACTCTGTAAAGGGAAATTAATTAATAAACTTTTATAATTTAAAAACCTAATCAAGATAATCGTAAATATCTTTGTTTATAGCTGAAATTCCAGCTTTTCCTCCAAGTACTCTAAAAGGAAGTAAATAGTCATTACCAATAATTCTTTTTATATGATTTATTGGTCCTGCGCATAAAACTTTATATCCTAATGAAGATTCTTGTGAGGTTAACTCTTTCTCAAAAGATTTGAAACGATCACCAACAGAAAATCTGAAATTTCGATTATTATTAGAAATTTTTGTCCCATGTAAAATTAGAGGATGAAAAATTAATACATCCCCTTCATGTATCTTATCTAAAGCTATAGGTTTAATATTTAATTTAATTTTTTTATCTAATTCCCTATTTTTCACAGGTAAAAGACCATATAAATGTGATCCAGGATAAAAAATCATTGAGTTAAGTTTATCAGCTTTTGTAATAAAAGTGTTTACTTGTAACATTTCTACACTATTACCGACCCAACCATCAACGTGAGGACTTAACTTTGTTGAGTAATTTTTAAATTTTGGATCAATTATATAACTGCATTTTTTATTGAAAACACATATATCTGGACCTAAATATTTTTTCAATACTTCTAATAGTTTACCAGATTTATACATATTAATTGAAAAGCTACTGTTTTCAAAACTTTCTGAAATCTCAGACGCAAGTTTCCAAGAGTCTATTTTATTTTTTTTGGAATTAAATTTCTTTTTTAAAATAGAATATTTATTAAGCAAAAATTTTTGTGCTTCAGTAAATTTAGATTTGTCGTATAAACCCCTATAAACAACATATCCATTTTTGACAAAAAATTTTAAATCATCATTGTTAAAAGATTCTTTAAAACTAAAAACTTTATGCAAGTTAAAATTCATTAGATTATTTCTATATATTCAAATTATTATAAATGCAAATCTATTCAAATAAATGGTTATTTTTATCAAAAAAATATTCACTTACTTTAAAACTACCTATATTAGGAGAATATTCATTTACCATATCCCAGAATTTTTTTTGTTTTGTATTAGAATAGACATTTTTTTTATCCATTATATCTAGCATCTCTTTTGTTCCCTCAAGTATTTCCTTCGAATTATTATCAATTATTTCGTAACCAAGCTCCTCTAGGTTTTCTTCTGTTTTTAATTTATCTAAGCCAAGATTAAACACCTCAGAGTATTTAAGTGGTTGTTTATTAATTTTTTTTCTAAAAATTTTTGGAATCAATAGGGGAAAAAAGTAAGAATTCTCAGTATTTAAATCATTAAATTGTGTAAAATCTACTACAAATTTTGGTTTACGAAATATAGTAGCAAAATTATTAATACCACCACTATTTGAAATTATAAAATTTGATTTACTATGAAGAAATAAATCTAACGTATCAGATTTATTTATATCATCAAAAGCGTAATCAATAATGTTTCTATCCAAATTTTCCGGAAGTTTAATATCTTCATTTCTTCCCATTCTAAATGCAACATATTTTTTTTTAGTCAAATAGTTAATCGAATCTATTTGTGTCAAAATTGATGCATTTCTTATTGATCTTACATTTTCATGTTTGTAAACTGAACTTCTATTTGAAAAACAAATAAAATTTTTTTTTTCATCAATTTTTTTTATTATCAAATATCTTTTTCCTTCATCTATATCATTTTGGTTTAATTTTACAGAAGAGGGTAAACTATTTAAAACACGATTAACGTCCCTTGTTTGCCATAAATGTGATTCATTCATTTTTTTTCTTTTAAGATATCTAAAAGGAATGACATATTTTTTTCGAAAATATAATTTATCAAAAAAAAATTCAAAAACTGGCTTTAAAATTAGAGATGGAAGAATAACATCTTTATGAGTTAGTTTTTTAAATAGAGTGATGTTATCTGTAAACTGGTCCTTGAACCATACATAAAGCGTTTTTTCATCATTATAAATAATTTTTTTTTCACAATTTAAAATTTCTAATGGTGTTGCATAAGTTCCTAGATGTCGAGATTTTATATATCCTACTTTAATTGGTTTAAATAAATTTAAAATTAAAATAATTGGAACAAAAATTAGTAATATTGGTATTTCTATTAATTTAAAAAAAATTTTCACTTATTTTTATACGACTTTTGTTTTCTTTACATATACAAAATTAAGATTTAATCAAAAGAATTAATCTATATTTTGAATTATTTATAATAATAATCATTAAATATTTGACTATTAAATATTTGTTCACCAAAATATTTTTCCCCAAAAAATGACCAATGATCCGAGTCAGAATAAGTAATTTTATTTTCTACAAGATAATCTTTTTTGGGATCATATTTAGTAGTTTCTATTTTAGATATAAATTTAATATCACTCTCTCGGGCTATTTTTTTCATATATTGGTCAACTTTGTCTACGTGTTTCAATGAAAAAAGATTAAAATTATTTGCCTGCATGCTTCTAATAAATTTATAATTCATCTCAATGTCAGGTTGAGGTTGTGGGCCGAACCAAATTACATCTATATTATTTTGTTTTACTTTTTTTAAAAAAGAAACGATTAAGCTTACGTATTTAGTTTCTACCTCAGGACCATAAAAGTTTTTTAAATAATCAGAACCAATTTGTGTGTAAAAGAAAAATTTAATATTATCTTTATTATTTTTTATAAAATTTAAAACTTTGTCATAATCACAACTTTCATTATTAAAATATATTGCACAGGAGCCTGATATATTTGCGACCACAAACTTTTCCTTTGGAAGATTTAAATAGATAGAGTTATAAAGATCCTGCACATGGCTTCCGCCTGCTAAATACAAAAAATCACCATATTTTTTTTTACAAATTTCCACTCTTTCTAAAAAAGAACTTTGATCAATTGTTTTTATTGGTTGTATGATTCTACAGTTATTATCATCTAAAATAATTTCAGACTCTTTTTTAGTCTGATCCATAATTTTTTGATATTCTAAGGGAATAGAAAAACTTAAATAATTCTTAATTGTTTCCCTGTTTACAAGATTTAGAGTAAAAATTAGTATTGATCCCATAATACAGATTGTCAAAATTTTTTTTGAAATTATGCTGTTATTTCTAAAAGGGGTTTCAAAGTATTTCCAGGAAATGTAAGAAATAAAAAAAATAACAAAAATTAATAGGCTTTTAAATTTATCTAAACCAAAGTAATTGAAAAAAATTATTATTGGAAAATGATATAAATACATTCCATAAGAAATTTTTCCAGTTAACGAAGAAAATTTATTTGATAAAATTTTAGAAATTAAAGATTTTTGATGGTTAAAAAGTATTATGTATGAACAACTCAATACCGGTATTAAAGTATAATAATTTGGCAAATTCATTCTCTCATTTAAATAGAAAAAACTAAATATTAAAACTGTTAAAAAAAATAAATTTAAAAAACCTAAATAAAAATTATTTAAAATTTTATTTTTGAATTTTGTAAAAAAATTATTTCTTTCAACTAAGGCTGTTAATATTCCAAGTCCAATTTCAAATACTCTACTCGTAGTAAAAAAAAAGTTTGGATCTGATGATATTTTTCCGAGGTAATTTGCTGAAACTAAACTTAAAATTGAAATAATTAAAATAAAATAAAAAAAAAGATTTTTATTTTTAAGTTTATAAAAAAAAATAAATAAAATAGGAAAAATAATATAAAATTGTTCTTCAACCGAAAGGCTCCATGTGTGAAGCAAAGGTGATTGTGAGGTTAGTTCATCGAAATAATCAGTATTTTTCCAGAAAAAAAAATTTGATATAAAAAAAATTACACTTAAGTTAGCTCTACTTAAATAGTCATATTCATTCGGAAAAAATAAAAATAAAGATATTAAGTTAGTAAATAATAAGGTTAAAATTAAAGGTGGAAAAATTCGTCTTATTCTTCTCCAATAAAAATTTGATAATTGAAATTTCTTTAGATTAAACTCTTTTATTATTAATCGAGTAATAATGTATCCACTTATTACAAAAAAAATATCAACTCCCAAGAATCCCCCAGAAATATTAAAAATTTCTAGATGATAGAATAGGACAGCTAAAACACTTAACGCCCTAAGTCCATCAACATCATTTCTGTAACTTAAATTTTTCATTTTTTTAAAAATTATTGATCTTTAGGAAAAAATTGAAAATTAATTGTTTTTCTATAAATCTTTTTATTTAAATTAGTGAAATTAAATCCATGATAAAATTCAGATGTTGAATTATAAATTAATACAGAATTTTTAAGAGTTGTTGGCACAAAAATTGGTTTTTCAAAATTATTGTCTGAATAAAGTCCTGTACCACCAGATAGTAACGGATTATCATTATTTCCATCAATAAAAAAAATAAAATTATAAGTTTTCGATTTTTCGGTCTGAACTCCATCAATGTGTGGAGCCAAATACGAATTATCACCTACCATTGATAATCCTATTGAATAATTAAAATACTTTTTATTTTCAAATTTAAGTAGTTTATTGATTAATCTTTCAAAATCTGGGGACTTGATGAATGTAAATAAATTCTTTAAACCAAGATAGTAATTAAATTTCTTGTCACTCATATCGCTAAATCCCGTAGAATAAGATTTTAGAATATTTGAGCTTTGAGAGAAAAAATTGATATTAGGCCAATATTTCAATACTTGCTTGTAAGAAATATCATTAAAAAAATTTTCTATAAAGATAAAATTATTTTTCTCTAATTTTGAGGAAAGTTTGTCTAAATCAGACTCATTCAAGTTCAGTTTAAAGTCTAATTGATCAAAATTTTCATTTCTTTTTTTAAAAATTCTTATAAAAAAACTGAAAATTTTTCTTTTAAAATTCTGAATCAAAATCTTTGTTCTAAAAATATGAATTAAAATCTTATTTATTATTATCTTAGGGAAATTTAAATTATGATTAAAGTAAAGTTTACCATAATATTTTTTTCTTGCTAAATTGACTTGGTTTTCTGAAAATTTTATTGCCATAGGAAATTTATGAAAAATTAAATTTAATTTTATCTCTATTTCTATTAATTATCAATTATATAGATTTTATACGAATGTTTTAATATATTAATAAATTCCTATGAAAATAAAAATTCCAAAAATTCCAAAAAATTCTATAATACTAAATTTTCTCCATTCAGTCGGTCTCGATAAAAAAATTTTGTATTCTAAAAGTAAAAAAGTGTTAGCCCCAAATATTAAAAAATTATTTTTTCTTTATAAATTGATTATTTTAAATAAAAGACTTACTGCTTTAGAATTTGGAACTGGATGGTCTTCATTGATAATGAGCCTTTCTTTTTATGAAAATTCAAAAAAATTCGAAAAACATAATCTACCTATTAAGGAAAATAAATTTGAAATTTTTTCTTTAGATCAAAGTAAAAAATACTTAAATATTTCAAAAAAAAGATTACGAACTTTAAAAAAAAATAAGGCTAAAGTAAATTGGTTACATTCCCCAGTAAAAATGAGAGAATTTAATTCAAGAATATGTTCTGAGTATAATATATTGCCACTTTGTAACCCTGATTTCATTTATTTAGACGGACCAGGTTTATTCGAAGTTAAAAATTCAATAAATTCTTTCTCTTCTGCTCATAAAGATCTCGTTCCAATTTCATGTGATATATTAAAGATAGAATTTTATCTTATACCGGGAACTATTTTACTTGTTGATGGAAGAAAAGCTAATGTTGAGTTCTTGATAAAAAATTTCAAAAGAAAATGGAAATATAAATATTTAAAAGAAATTGACCAACATTTGTTTTTATTGGAAGAAAAGCCTTGGGGTAAAAAAAACTTACAACTTTTAAAATTTTATAACTAATATTATTTTATAAACTTTTTGATCATATCCACTAAAAGTAGTAAAAAAAACTGATGAGCATTTTCAATTATATTGTAACTTTTAGAGTTAATCCAAATATTCATATCACCTTGCCGACTCAAGGGATTCTTGTAATTAAATCCTGTAAATGTAATTATCTTATAAAATTTTTTATTTTTTGCAGCTTTAACAGCATTCAACATATTTTTTGACTTACCACTCGATGAAATTAATATTAGCAAATCATTTTTATTACCGTATTTTTGAATAGTTTTTGAAATCCAGTTTTCAAATTTGAAGTCATTTGAATAACAAGTGATAATTGATGGATCATTGTAACTTAAGCATTTAATTTTTGAATTATTTGTTAGGTCCATACTAAAATGAGATGCAATAGACGCACTTCCACCATTTCCAAAAACATGAACCGTTCTTTTATTTTTATATCTTAATAAAGTTTTAAAAATTTCATTAACTTCTTTTTTTTGAGATTTAACTTTTGATAAAGTTTCATTGAAGTCATTAATATAATTGTTAATAAATTTTATTTTAGGATTTTTCATTTTTTAATTCTTAAAAGAATTCCATAAATCTTTTTTCCACTTTGAATTATATCCATAAGATTTATCATCTATATAAATATCTGAACTTGGTTTTGTTAAAAAAATTTTGTGAAATTTTAAACCCCATTTTTTAAGTTGTAATATTGTTTTTTTATACCCTATTTTTTTCGACTTAGAAATATTATCCTTATTTCTACCCATATATCTAGCAGTAAAAATTTTTATAGTATGTCCCTCAGCATACAATAAATTAATTGTTTTAATAGCCTGTTTATCTGGTTTTGAATTTTTATAATCACTTTTTGAAGTTTTACAAATTGTATTATCTATATCGAAACAAAATGTATATTTTTTATTTTTTTTAAATTTCATAAAATTAATAAATATTCAATATTTCTTTGTTTATTGCTTAAAATAAATAAACATATTTATTTTTAATTTAATTGTAATATATATGCTTTAAATAAATTACAATTTATTTATTCATTTGAAGGTTTTTAGCTATTTAATAAAGTTATAATTTGATGGTATCTAATATCTTAAAAAAAATTTTAGGCAAAATATTTGCAACGATTTCTTCAGCTATTCTTATTTTGGGCTCTCTAATTAAAAGTCCATTTCTCTGTTCATTTGCGTGGAGTCTCTCACTTTACCAACTTAATTATCTTAGTAATCTTTTTTTCAGAGACAAAAGTAAAAAAAGCAAAAAAAAAATTCTTATCTTATACAGATCTTACGGAATTAATGATTTCGAATATATAATTAATGACAAAAAAAATGAATGTGAATTTTTATTTTTTCCAAGAAATAATATAAAACTAATTTATAACAAATTCTTTTCTAATCTAGATGAAAAATTAAATGATGATAGTTATGTAACTGATAATAAAAAAATAAATGAAACAAAACAAAAATATAAAGAATTTTTAAAAGAAATCCTTAAGATTTTTAAAAGGCAAAATAAAATATCTGCAATTGTAAGCTTCAATTTTAGATATTATACAGAAAAAGAGCTTCATAATGCTTGTAAAGAATTAGATTTAACATTCATAGTTTGTCAAAAAGAATCCCTAATTCTTAAGAGTGAAAAAAACTTTTACATTAAAATAAATTCAAAAAATGGAAAATTTAATGGTCATTATATGACTGTTTATACCGAAGACTACAAGAATTTATTGGTAGAAGGTGGCATTTGTCCCTCAGAAAAAATTTCTGTTATTGGAATGCCAAGAGCTGATTTTTATTTTAAAAAAGACAACGAGGTAAAAAAAAATCATATTTTATTTTTAATACCCACACTTCGTCAACCTTATGGATATGAAAATGAAAAATTATTTGATAGAGATAAATTAACTACAGATGTGACAAAGACTCTAGTAGATTTTGCAAGAAAAAATCCTGACGAACGAATTATATTAAAATCAAAAATATATTACGAAAATGAAAAAAAACAGGAACTGATATTAACTGATAGTAAATTAAATAATTGTAAATTTGTGAGAAGCGGGGACTCTAGAAAATTAATAAATAATGCAAAAATAGTTATTGGTGTTAATACAACAGCATTAATAGAATCGTTAATTTTAAAAAAAAATATTATTTTGCCATATTTCGATATTAAGAATAAGAGTAATTTTTTGAAACATACACTTGAAATAAATGATTTTGTACATCTCGCATACTCATCAGAGGAATTAATGAATTTTCTAAATAAGATTTGTCAAAAAGAATTAGATTTTCCTAATGTTCAGCAAAATCATTTGGATGAAACTATAAATAAGTACATTGGCAATATTGATGGCAAATCTTCATTAAGATTAATAAATTCAATAAGTAAATTTATAAACTAATATACTAAATGTTACGTAAAATTTATTTTCTTATACCAGAAAAAATGCGATGGAAAGTTTACGTAATTTTATTATTTTTATTTTTTGTTACAATTTTAGAACTTTTAAGTATTGGTTTAATTCTTCCTTTTTTATCGTTAATTATTGAACCAAAATCTATCTCATTGTTTGGGAAAAATTTTGATTTTGAGGATTATATAAATGACTTTAATCGAGAAAAAGTTTTATTGTATGGTCTAATTATTTTTAACATAATTATTATTACAAAAAATTTCGTTCTATTTATTTTAAATTATCTAGCATCTAGATTTTATTTAAGTGTAAACGTAGAATTAATCTCCACATTATTCAAAAAATATATGTCACAAGATTATTTGTTTCATGTATACGCAGACTCTTCATCAATGCTTAGAAATATTATTCACGAAAGTACCTTTCTGGCAAAAAAAAATCTGAAAGTTATTTTAGATTTGATATTAAATTCTGCTATTCTTATAGGTCTTGCTGTCATGGTTTTAATCTTAAGACCAGTTGAGTCATCAGTAATTTTAGCAATATTTTTATCATTTTTCCTACTTTATTCTTTAATCTTTAAAAAGTTATTAAAAAAATGGGGTGAAAAAAGAATGGAATATGACGGATTGATCTTAAAATATACCCAACAAGCATTAAAAGGTTTCAGAGAAATAAAATTATATGAACAAGAGTCTTTTTTCGAAAAAATACTTATTAAAAAAGTTTTTAGAAAAGAGATTCTGATTAAGTATATAAATATTATTACACCAGTTCCAAGATATATTATTGAAATTTTAATAGTTTTAATTCTTACTTTCGTTGCTTTAAAAGTTTCTCTAGTAGAGGAAGATTTAAAGAATTCAATACCTGAAGTTGCACTATTAGCTGCTATAGCATTTAAACTTTTTCCAATTATAAATAAATTGGTGATCTATTCTCAAGCTCTAAGATATGGTTATGCTTCTGTACAAACTCTGTGGGAAGAACATAAGCTTAAAATCAAATTAAATTCGTGGGATATTGATAAAAAGATTAATTTCAAAAAAAACATTGTTTTAGAAAATATTAGTTTTAAATACCCAAATTCAGAAAGTTTAATTCTAGATAAAATCGATTTGAAATTTTTAAAAGGTAATTTCATAGGGATTGTAGGTAAATCTGGTGAAGGAAAATCAACTTTACTTGATTTAATATCGGGAATTGTAGAACCTAGTTCAGGCACTGTAAAAGTAGATGATTTAAATATTTCAAGTAACCTTGGCTATTGGAGAAGAAAAATTGGATACGTATCTCAAAGCACTTTTTTTCTAGATGATACAATTAAAAATAATATAATCTTTGGAAAATTTGATAATTTTGATGAAAAAAATTTTGAGCGTGCAATCAAACTTTCTAATGTTGAGGAATTTTTACCAAAATTAGCAAATGGATTAAATACTATTATTGGGGAAGATGGTTCAAAACTTTCAGGTGGGCAAAAGCAAAGAATAAGTATTGCTCGAGCTATTTATAGAAATCCAGAAATAATTATATTTGATGAAGCAACCAGCGCTTTAGATGAATATAATGAAAAAAAAATAATTGATATTATAAGTAATTTAAAAGGTTTAGTGACTGTTTTTATTTCTACTCATAAAAGCTCGCTACTTAACCACTGCGATGTTAAATTTAAGATTGAAGATAAGAAGGTAATTTCTATTAATTCTTAAATATTTTTTCTACCATTTGAATGTCATCTTCAGTATCAATTGATATTTGTTTAGATTTGACAATATAACCACCAGTTTTCTTACTTATAATTGATTTTTTTTTAAGAAGAAATTTTGCGTCAACGATATAAGCGTTACTATTTCTATGATAAACTTTTGATAATTGTTGTCTAGCAATTATGCTTTTACCTTTTGCTGTAAAAAATTTTATTCTTTTTCCATCTAATAGCAATTGTTTATCTGGATGATATTTAGTATCAGTTGGTGAAATAGTCCATACACTATCAAATTTATTTTTTAGTAAAAATTCAATTGCATTTTTTAAATCATTTATTTCTCTTAGGGGTGACGTCGGATGAAGCATAACAATTAAATCAAAGAATTTTTTCTTTTTTATAAGTTCCCTATAGGCATGCAAGAGTACTTTTACATCTGCAACTTTATCTCCAGAAATACTCTTTGGTCTTCTAATAAAATAGAGACCGCTTTTTTTGCCTTCTATAGCAATTTTATCATTGTCTGTTGAAATAATAGCATGATCAATAAATTTACATTTTTTTATAAATTTTCCCGTAATTTCTACAAGACTTTTATTCTTAACTTTTCTTAAATTTTTAAATTTCAAACCTTTGCTCCCACCTCTTGCAGGAACTATTGCTAAAATTTTCTTTTTGAAAATCATCTTATTTTTTTACTAATTTTGAAGTAATAGAAAAGCTCATTGGGAAAGACGTATTTTTTCTAAAGTTATTTTTTTTGTATTTTTTATCCATTTTTATTAATTTTTTCATCTCTTCATCCAACCATTTTTTCATAACAATTCTTCTATCTTTGGGTAAATATTGTAAAGCTTGATCCCAGCAATATCCTACTGCAGTAAATGGCCCACCATTGAAACTAATTTGAAAATTTTTGAAACCATAATTTTTTAGAATATGTTTAAAGCCATATGGTGTTATTCTAAAGTAATCATCTGGCTCTTGGTGAAGTTCTCTTATTAGTGGTTCAAATATATATAAGGTTCCATTATTTTTCAAAATATTCTTTATTTGATCAAAAAATATTTTTATATCTGGAATATGATGCATTAAATTAGGCACCATGATCAAATCAGCTGAATTTTTTTTAAGTTTGATTTTATCAAAACTAAAAAAATAACTATTTTTTTTTTCTATGATTAAAGATTTATCTTTAATTTTATTATAGCTCCCTCTCCTGAGTATTTTTGGCATAGAGCAATCAACGGAAATAAAATTTGATTTAGAGAAATAAGGTGCAAATAAACTTACACCTCCATAAAGACTGTTTCTCTCCAAAGAAACTATTGTTTTATTAGATTTTATTTTTTTTGATAATTTTTTTATATCATCAAATATTAAATTAAAATGAGGCCATTTATTTTTTGTAAAAAAAATATTCTTTTTTAAGTAATTTTCATGATCATTTAAGCTTACTTTTCTCATTAGTAGTTTAATTTTTTTATAATATTTAAATTTGCTTTTGATATAATCCGAACAATTTTTTTTCCTGCATCACCCTTCCCGTAAAGTGTATTTTTGTTAAATTTTGACGCTTTTAATTGTTTTTTGATTGCTTTTAATATTTTATGTTCGTTATATATTACGTTAATTACATTAGATCCATTTTCTCTGAATCTTTGTCTTTCGCCAATATTTACAGCTGGAATTCCTAAATAAGAACCTTCTCGTATAGCAGAACTAGAATTTCCTACGATACATTGAGAATTATAGATTAATTTTAAATAATCCTCAGGCGTATAGTTTTTTTGCCAAATAATATTTTTTGGTCTTTTAATCTCTCTAATTCTACGCAGTGTTTTAGATACGTGATTTGATCCAGCATCAACATTTGGCCATAGCCAAATAACTTGAATATCAAGTTTAAGTAAAGCTTTAGCAGTTTCTTTAATATGTTCCTTTACCTTTTTATATTCTGTTGTAACTGGATGCTGTAATACTACTATGTAAGGTTTATTGAAGTTAATTTCTAACTCACCAACTCCATATGTACTGTATTTTTTTTTAAAGATATTGTTGATTTTGAGATTTTTTTTTTCAATTAAATCCATTGAAGGACAACCAACATTAAAAACATTTTTGGGATCCTCACCCATTTTAATGACATTTTGAGCAGCAATTTTAGTTGCAGGAAAATGTAAATGAGCAAGTTTTGTAGTAGCATGTCTAACACTTTCATCAATTGAACCTGTAATTTCACCCCCTTGAGTATGGATTAAAAAGATATTCATGTATGATGCTGTAACAGCTGCCGCTAAGGTTTCGTATCTATCTGCAATAACTATGACCATGTTTGGTTTTAACTTTTTAAATGCAGAGGTGTATTCTACAATAGACAACCCAGTTGACTTAGCCATTGTTTCAAGATTTTCACCCTCAACCAAAGTATAAAGTTCAAAATCAACTTTAAAACCATCTTTTTTAATTACTTCAACTACACTTCCAAAACGACCAATTAAACCAGAGGAGCCAACGATTATTTGTAATTGAAATCTTTTATCTTTTTTAATTTCGATTAATACAGATTTTATTCTTGCATAGTTCGCTCGATTATTAATGACTACACATACTTTTTTTTTGTTTTTACTCATTCTATATCACCTTTTTTTAAAACTCTTTTTGAGGAAACAAATTTATTAACTTTTTTTCCTATAAATTTCTTAATATCAGATTTTTTATATCCAGTTCCTGGTTTTTTGAAAGTTAAATTATTTTCTAAAATATATGACCCTTTTTCAAGGTCATTTTTTAATGTTAAGCTTTTACCAAATAAACTTTTCATTTTAATAACATCTTTTGGGAGCTTCCTTTTATCTGTAAGATTGTTGTTCAAAATAAATAAATCATCTCTGAATTTACACAAATCCTCTAATTTTTTTATATTAATCGAAGATGAAGAGTCTGGGCCTTTATCATTATCCCCAATCTTTATATGAGCCTCAAGAATGTTACTTCCCATTACCATAGCCGTAATTAAGGTAGAAATATTTCCTGAATGATCTGAGTAACCAATCGGACAATTGAATTTTTTTTTAAAAATTTTAATATTATTTAGTCCTACTTTTTTTAAGTTCAACGGATAACTACTTACACAATGTAAAATTGAGTGAATAATTTTTTTTTTATTTAATTTATAGTGCAATCTATTTATTTCATTAAGACTCATCATGCCAGTACTAAAGAGAACTGGTAAGTTTGTTTTGTATATTTCGTTCAAAATATCATCTGACTCATATTCTCCAGATGGTATTTTCCAAGCTGGAACTTTGATTTTCTTTAGAAAATCAACTCCTTTTATCGAGAAAACTGAGCTAATAAAAAAAATATTTTTTTTTTCACAGTATTTTTTAATTCTAAACCATTCCTCTAATGAAAATTCTACACTTTTCCAATAATCGTACCTACTTTTATAATTTTTAATTTTGACTCTAAATTTTTCATCTAAAGTCGACTCTTCATCAGCAAAATGCATTTGAAATTTAACTGCATCACATCCAGTTTTGCTAATTTCATCTATTAGTTTAAAAACTTTTTCAATCGAACCATTATGAGTTTGACCAATCTCTCCTAAAATAAAGCAGGGTTTGGAGTCACTAATAAGTCTATCTTTAATTTTGAATGATTTTGTTTTATTCATGAATAAGATTAATTATATACAGTTTTTGTCCAAAATAAGATAATAATTAAATATATCATTTTCAAATATATTAAAAATAATGAAAAGAAAAGTTTTGTGTATTGTTCAAGCAAGAAATTCAAGTAAAAGACTACCTAATAAATTACTATATAAAGTTAGAAAACATACACTTCTAGAACACTTATTGTTCAGATTAAAAAAATTAAATTTTAAAAGAAATTTAATTATTGCAACCACGACAAATAAAAAAGATTTATCAATTTGTAAAATTGCAAAAAAAAATAATATAACTTTTTATAGGGGAAGTGAAAAAAATGTACTTAATAGATTTTATGAATGTTCAAAAAAATATCAAGGAGATATAATAATTAGGATAACTGCGGATTGCCCATTAATTGATGTAATTTATATAAAAAAACTACTCAATTTTTTTAGAAAAAATGATTATGACTATGTTAACAATATAGATATAAATTGTCTACCGGATGGGTTTAGTTGCGAAATTTTTAGTTTTCAAAGTTTAGAAATTGCAAACAGACTTGTTAAGAAAAATTTTGATAAAGAGCATGTTACCCCATTTATATGGACCAACCCAAAAAGATTTAAAATAGCTAAACTAAGTTTTAGAAATGAGAGAAGACTTATTAAAAAAGTACGTTTAACATTGGATTATAAAGAAGATTTAAATTTGATAGAAAAAGTTATTGATAATTTATATCTAAAAGATAAATGTTTCTCATTAAAAAAAATTCTTATTTTTTTACAAAAAAATAAACATTTATTGAACTTGAATAAAAAGCATCTTAATTTACAAACAAATAGATTTCACAAAAAAAGAAATGCCTTTTTTAAAGGAAAAAATATAAAATTTTAAATGATTAGTTACGGAAGACATAAAATAGATTCAAAAGATATCAAAAATGTTATAAAGGCTTTAAAAAGCGATTATTTAACTTCTGGACCCAGAGTTAAAGAATTTGAAAATAAATTAAACAAAAAATTTGGTGGCAAATTTTGTACGGCTGTCAGTAATGGAACATCAGCCCTATACCTCTTAGGAAAGGCTTTAAATTGGAAAAAAAATGATTTAATTGCGACAACACCTATTTCTTTTATAGCTACATCAAATTGCATTGTAAATAATAATGCGTCTCCAGTTTTTATTGATATCGAGAAAAAAACATACACGATAGACTTAGATAAACTTGAAAATAAACTTAAAAAAAAAAAATTCAAAGCTGTTATAGCGGTGGATTATGCTGGACACCCATGTGATTGGGAAGGGTTGAGGTTCTTATCTAATAAATATAATTTTACTCTAATAAATGATGCCTGTCATTCAATGGGTGCAAAATATAAATCAGATCAAAAATATGCAATAAAGTATGCAGATTTTGTAACTCAAAGTTTTCATCCTGTTAAAACGTTTACAACTGGAGAAGGTGGAAGCGTTATTTCTAAAGATAAGTTAATTGATGATAAAATCAAACTTATGAGAAATCACTCAATGGTAAGAGATAAAAAGTTTGATCCATGGATTTATAAAATTTTTTCAACTGGAATGAATTATCGCATCACAGATTTGCAATGTGCATTAGGAATTACACAATTAGATAAAATAGATAAATTTGTGTCTGAAAGACGAAATATTGCCAAGATGTATTTATCAAATTTGGCTGAATGTGAAAATTTTGTTCTACCAACTGAATTAAACAAAATCAAACATTCGTATCATTTATTTCCTTTGCAGATAATGTTTAAAAAAATAAGATTTAATAAAAAAAAAATATTTGAGATTTTCTCTAAAATTGGAGTACGACTTCAAGTACATTATATCCCTATTCATTTACAGCCTTTTTATAAAAAAAATTTTAATATAAATCGTAAAGAGCTTTTAAATTCTGAGGAATTTTATAAAAGAGTGATTTCTTTACCAATTTTTCCTGGCCTCAAAAAAAATCATTTGTCAAAAATCATAAAACAACTAAAACTAATAAATTAATTAATGCAAAAAAATTCATATTTAATCACTGGTGGAACAGGTAGTTTTGGAAACGCATTTGTAAAAAAATTAATAGAGTCTAAAAAAAAGATATCAAAGCTAGTAATTTTTAGTAGAGATGAGTTAAAGCAATCTGTTATGGCTTCAAAATATCCTACAAATAAATATAAGTTTATAAGATTTTTTTTGGGTGATGTAAGAGATTCTGATAGATTGTTGTCTGCAACAAAAGGTATAGAAAATATTATCCACGCCGCCGCACTCAAGCAAGTTCCATCAACTGAATACAATCCTTTTGAAGCAGTGAAAACTAACATTCTTGGTGCGCAAAATATTATATCTGCTGCTTTAAGTAATGAAGTTAAAAATGTAATTGCTTTATCAACTGATAAAGCTTGTGCCCCAATTAATCTCTATGGAGCAACAAAACTTTGTTCTGATAAACTTTTTATTTCTGCAAATAATATTAAGGGAAAAAATAATATAAAATTTTCAGTTGTTCGATATGGAAATGTATTTGGAAGCAGAGGGTCTGTATTTAACGTTTTCAAAAACTATATTAAAAAAGGTTATTTCCCTATCACAGATAAAGCAATGACAAGATTTAATATCACTTTAGATGAAGGTGTAGATTTAGTTATTAAATCATTAAACAATAATTTTGGTGGTGAAATAGTTGTCCCAAAGCTTAAAAGTTTTAAAATTACTGATTTGGCTAAAGCGATGAAAGAAACCAACAAGTTAAAGATAATAGGAATAAGGCCAGGCGAAAAGGTTCATGAGCAAATGATATCAAAAAGTGATAGTTTCAGCACTTTGGAAATGAAAGATAATTACGTTATTTTGCCACAAAATAATCAAAAAATATTTTCATATTACAAATCAAAATTTAATGCAAAAAAAGTGCCTTTAAATTTTGAATACTCAAGTGACTTGAATGGTAAATTTTTATCATCTAGTCAATTAAAATTGATTATTTTGAATGAACAAAAAAAAATTGATGAAGAATAATTACGAAAAGCTGATTAATCAAATTAGTAACGCTAGAAAAAAAAACAATATTAATTGGATGAATTTATTAAAATTGGCAATGAAGTTTGCTCCAATTGAGGCTAAAAAAATTTTGAAAGATATAAATAAGCAAGACCACAAAATTTCTAAATTAGTAAGCAGAATATCAAAAAATTAATTTTGATTAATTTTTTTTATGAATATTTATATACTAACTGAAATTACTAAAAGAGAACTGGACTCCAATATTTTGCTAGCTTGCATTGCTGCAAATAACAATTTTGAGGTTATGGTTTCAAACAGCGATACAATAAAAAATTTAAATAATAAAAAATTTTTAAAAGAAGGGGTATTTCACACTAAAAGCTTAGTACATGGTCAAAAAAAAACAAAACTTCATAATGAAATTAAAATGAATAAAATGAGTATTACTAGCTTGGATGAGGAGGCTGGTTTAATCTATGATGATTTGACATTTTTTTGTGAGTCAAGATTTAGTAATGAAGCATTATCAAAGATTGATAAAGTTTTTTGTTGGGGAAAGCACGACTTTGAAGTTTTAAAATCAATGTATCCAACTTTCAAAGAGAAGTTTGTTTTGTCCGGATCTCCCAGAATTGATATTTTAAAGAATAACCTTAAACCTTATTGGCAGGGTAATGAAAACAAAAAAAAAAGTATTTTAATTTCATCGAATTTTAATTTAGTAAATGGATTTCTAAAGACGTCGAAAATAATTGAAGAAATTAAGAAACAAGGTTTTTTTGAAAGAAGTCAGAGGTATAAAGAAGAACTAGACACAATTATACCTGAAAGCTTGAAAAAATTTGATGAATTTAAAAATATGATCAAACAGCTGGCAAGTTCTTTTCCAGAGGAAAATTTTATTATAAGACCCCATCCAATGGAAAAAATAGATACTTGGGAAAATTTTTTTTCTGAGAATAAAAATATTCAAGTGAATAATGAAGGAAATATAAATTCTCAGTTACAAAATTGTAAATTACTAATTCATAATTCTTGTTCAACAGCATTTCATGCATTTATGTATAAAATACCAACTTTAAGTTATGAGCCTTTTGAAAGTAAATCACAATATGGAAAACCTGCAAATAAAATAAGTGACAGTATACAGGATATCAATTCTTTAAAAAATAAGGTGAGAAAGATTTTAACTGAGGATTTCAAGAATTTAAATAAAGAAATTAAGGAAGAAATATTTAATTATAAAATCTTTATTCCAAGCATTTCTCTTTCATCCGAATTAATTGTCGAGACATGGAAAAAAATTTTATATTCCCATAAAATAGAAAAAAATAATTGGAAGCAAATAAAATTTGAACTAAAAAAAATTCAGATTAAAGAAAAATTGATACGATTATTAGTTAAAATTTTTAAACCTTATAAAAAAACTTATTTAGATAGAAAATTTGAAAAAATTTCAGAAAAAAATATTTCTGATAAAGTTCAAAAAATTTGTAGCTTACTTAAATATGAAAATATTTTTTGCGAAAAACTATCTGATAAAAGTTTTTTAATTAGAAAGGTAAAGTAATTGTGTCACAAATAGTTTTAAAAACAATTAATACTCTTGGAACTGGTTATAGTGGATCTTCTGCCATTTATGAGTTTTTTCAAAAAACAAATTTGTTTTATGATCCTTTTCCAAATAGTAATTTTTCTTTAACATATGATCCTGGTGGTTTAATGGATCTAGAAAAAGTTATTTCAAGTACGTTTACTATAAATAATTCAAAAATTGCACACGATAATTTTCAAGATTTAATTGGTTATTATTCAAAAAAAAATCAAGGGACACAAACTGGTAAAAACTTAATTAAACATAATAAAGAATTAAAAATACTTTTAGAACATTTTTTAAAAGGCATTACTGCTTTAAGCTACAAAGGGGATTCGGGTTATTTAAATTATAAAAATGAATTAATAAAAAAAATGAGAATAAAAATTTTGTTGAAGTTGACAAAATTATTTAAAAAAAAACTTCCAAATCAAAAAGAGTTTTTTTTATTATGTGATTTAAATACTTTTAAAAATGAAGTGGAAAAACTTTTTTTTGAATTATTTGTTAAAAATAATAATAAGAAGAAAGATATTATTTTAGATCAAGCAGGTTCAATTTTTGAACCAAAACAATCAACAAAATTTTTTTATAATACTTATAATATTTGTGTTTTAAGAGACCCAAGAGATATTTACGCAGAGCTTAAAAGAAAAGGCCAAGGCTTTCCTGGTTACGATTTAAAAATTTTTTGTGACTGGTATTTAATTATTATGAAAAAAATAGACCAAATTAAGAAAAATGATGGAAGGCTTATTTTCATAAATTTTGAGGACTTCGTATTAAACCGTAAATCATCTCTCACAAAAATATTTCAATTTATTGAGAAAGAATTTGAGAATTTTGATGAAGTTCAGTTTGATTTTAAAAGATCAGAAAATAACATTTTGATTCATAAAAAAGAACTTTCTGAAAATGAAAACAAATATATTGAAAGTAAGCTAGAAAATTATTTGTTTAAATTTTAAAATTGTGAGAATAGTTATAGAATTAATTTTTTGATGAAAAAAGGATTTGAATGCTAAAAGTTTGTGTAGTTGGTCTTGGTTATGTTGGATTACCAATACTTGTGAGTTTTTCAAAAAAATATTCATTTCTTGGGTATGACAAAAGTAAAAAACGGATTGATGATTTAAAAAAGAGTAAAGATATTTTTAATGAATTTAGTAAGAAAGAATTAAAAAAAATTAACTCAAAATTAACTTCAGATTTAAAAAAAATAAAAACATCAAATATTTTTATTGTTACTGTGCCAACCCCAATAAAAAAAAATAAAAAACCTGACCTATCACACTTGAAGGATGTTTGCTTAAATTTATCATCTATTTTAAAAGAAAATGATATCGTAATATTCGAGTCAACAGTATATCCTGGACTTACAAGAGATTATTGTGTCCCATTACTTAAAAAAAAAAATAAATTAAAATTAGGAACCAACCTATTTGTTGGTTATAGTCCTGAAAGAATAAATCCTGGTGATGTTGATCATCAACTTAAAAATATAAACAAGATCGTAGCATACCCATATGATTATAAAAAAAAGGAAATATTAAAATTATATTCTTTTATAAGTAGAAAAATTATTTTTACAAAAAGTATTGAAGAAGCAGAAACAGCCAAGGTAATTGAAAATATTCAGCGTGATGTAAATATTGGTTTGATGAATGAAATATATCTTGCTTGTCAAAATTTAAATTTAGATTTTAACAATATTATTAATTTAGCTAGAACAAAATGGAATTTTTTAAAGTTTAAACCAGGGCTTGTTGGTGGACATTGTTTGCCAGTTGATCCCTATTATTTTGCTAATATTTGTAAAAGAAATAATTTTAAAACTAAAATTACTTTAGCTGGCAGAAATATAAATGACTCCATGACTGCTAAAATTTATCAAATTATAAAAAAAAAATTACTTGAGATCAAATCTATAAAAACAAAAAAAATCTTAGTTTGTGGATTAACTTATAAAGAAAATGTTTCTGATTTAAGAAACTCATTATCATTGCAAATTTATAATAAACTTAGAAAAAGTAATTTGAATATAAATGGTTTTGATCCTTTAGTAGACTCTAAGTTTGCAAAAAAAAATTTATTTTACAATAGTTCAAAAATTTTTCCTAAATACGATATTTATGTAATTTTGACATGTCATGATGTCATCAAAAAAAAAATTAAAAAACTTAAAAATAAAAAGGTAATCAAAGTATTATAATTTATTTTTTATTAATTAATAAATGAAAACAATTTATATTGCTGAGACTAGACTAAATAATAAAAGTGCGTATACACACCAAGTAATCAAAATGTGTGACGCATTTATTAGGAATAATTCAAAGCTGATTTTGTTGTTACCATTTGAAAAAAAAATTTCTTACAAAAAACTTAAGAGTGATTTTTTGTTACGGGGAAAAGAAAAATTTGAAATTAAATCTCTATTAAGAAATAAAATTATTAATTTTTTCGGAAGACTTAATTTTGGTATTAAAACTGCAAATTATATTAAACAAAATCATAGCCCTGATATAGTTATTACCAGAAGTTTAATTTCAAGTGTATTTCTTTCCATATATAAAATTAACCACTTTATCGAAATTCACTCAGAATTAAAATCTATTACAAAATTTATATTAATTAACTTAAATTTTATAAATTCTCGATATATTAAGAAAATAATTTTTATTTCAAAAGCTTTAGAAAAAAAATTTAATGTTTCAAAAAAAAGAACACTAATCTTACATGATGGTGTGGATATTGATAATTTCTCAAAATCAAAATTAGTTACTAAAATAAAATCAGTAAGCTACGTAGGAAGTTTTCATGAAGGAAAAGGTGTAGAATTAGTTTTAAGATTAGCAGAAAAATTCAACAATTTAGATTTTCATATTTATGGTGATCCATTAAAGAAACAATATAACAAATCAAATAATGTGAAAATTCATGGATACGTAAATTATAAAAAAGTTCCGACGATTCTTTCTAAATCTGATGTACTGCTTTTACCAAGTGCTCCAATTCAATATGGTAGATCAAAGAGTGTTAATATATCAAATTATAACTCTCCACTAAAAATGTTTGATTATTTAGCTGCAGGGAAAATTATTATTTCATCAAAATTAGATGGAATATGTGAAGTTTTAAAGAATCAAGAAAACGCTATTTTAGTTCAAAAATATAATTTAAAGTTATGGGAAAAGGCTTTAAATGATCTAATTAAAAAAAAATACAAAATGATTAAATTACAAAAAAAGTCTAAAGAAACAGCAAAAAAATTTACATGGAATAAAAGAGTAAAAAAAATAATTTTAAACGCATGAAAATATTAATTACAGGTTCAGTTGGATTTATAGGTTTTAGTTTAAGTAATCATTTACTTAAAAGAAAAGAAATAAAAATTATCGGTATAGACAACATTAACAATTATTATGATAAAAATTTAAAGTTAAAAAGATTAAAATTACTTAAAAAAAATAAGAATTTTAGATTTAAAAAACTAGATATTAATAATAGCAAGGAATTAGAGAAAATTTTTAAAAAAAATAAATTTGATTTTGTCTTTAATTTAGCAGCACAAGCAGGAGTTAGATATTCTATAGATCATCCAAGAAAATATATAGAGGCAAATATTAATGGTTTTTTTAATATTATTGAGAATTGTAAGAAATTTAAAATTAAAAGATTATTTTATGCATCGTCTAGCTCCGTTTATGGAGAAAATAAAAATTTTCCTCTTAAAGAAAATGAAAAAATTTTGCCCAAAAACATGTATTCATTAACCAAAAAAATTAATGAGGAAATTAGCTCAATTTATAATAATTATTATAATTTAAAATTGACTGGTTTGAGATTTTTTACTGTTTATGGAGAGTGGGGAAGACCTGATATGATGATGCTGAAATTTATAAGTTCATTTTATAAAAAAAAAGAATTTAAACTTTTTAATTTTGGTAATCATGAAAGAGACTTTACCTATATAGGAGATGTTGTTAAAATTCTTGAAATTTTATTATTTAAACACAGGAAATTAAAGAGAAATGATATATTTAACATATGTTCAAATAAACCCATTAATTTAAAAAAAATTATTAACTTTATGAAAAAAAATGGGATTAATCCCAAAATCAAAAAAGTTTCTTTACAAAAAGCAGACATTTTGAAAACCCATGGAAATAATAAAAAAATTTTAAGTGTTACAAAATTTAAAAATTTTATCGGTTGGCAAGAAGGAATTATGAAAACAATTAATTGGTATAAAAAATATAGCTCTAAATAGAGTTATTTAAAATGAAAATAGTTTATTTATTTAATTCTTCAATTCCATCTCATAATGCAAATAGTTTACAAGTTGTAAATATGTGCTCTCAAATTGCAAAATCGATTGGAGAGGTAATTTTGATAACCCCAAATACTGGACTTAAAAAAAGTGTTTCGGAGCATTATGGAATAAAAAAAAATTTCAAAATAATCAAAGTTAAAAATTTTAATACGTTTCCAAGAGGATTTAAGTATTATCTGTTTTCATTGTATTCAATAATTATTGGATTAAAATTTAATCCTAAAGTTTTTATAACTAGAAATTATTTTACATTATTTATTTTAGTTCTTTTGAGAAAAAAAGTTATTTTTGAAATTCATACAGGTTTAGAGTTTGAAGGAAGAATAAATAATTTTATTTTTAAAAATCTTAAAATTTTAAATTCAAAAAAAATAATCAATTTAATTTTTATAACTCATTCGATAAAAGAAAATTTTTTCAAAAATTATCAAATTCAACCAAAAAATTTCACCATTTTGAGTAGTGCCTCAAATTTAAGATCGAGATATCCAACGGTTTTAGAAAAAAATAATCTTAAAATTGGGTATTTTGGGCTAGTGAATAAATCTAGAGGTTTAGATTTTTTATTTAGATTGTCTCATTTAGATAGAAAAAATGAATATTATATTTTTGGTGGTACCAAAGAAAATATAAGTTTAAAAAGAAAGAAGACATTTCATAAAAATATTTTTTTTCAAGAATTTATACCTTACAAAAAAGTTAAAGATTTAATGAGCAAAATGGATATTTTGATCCTACCTTATGAAAAAGAAATTTCTGCAGCGGGTAATTTTGGAAATATAGCGCAATACACTTCACCTATGAAATTATTTGATTACCTCGGATCTACAAAACCTATAATCGCATCATCACTTCCAGTTTTAAGAGAAATTTTAATAAATAAAAAAAATTGTATTTTTGTTGAGGATTTAAATGTACAAAAATGGAGATTAGCAATAAATAAACTTTCACTAAATTTTAAATTAAGAAAAATTATTTCAAAAAATAATTTTTTTCTTTCAAAAAATTATACTTATGAAAAAAGAGTTGAAAAAATGTTTAATAATTTAGACATTTAAATAGTCTAATATCAGTCGAGAGAATTAATTAATTTTACGTATTTTTTAAGATTTTTATTATAATCAAATCTGTCTAAAGCGTTAATAGATTTTCTAAGCATAATTTTACATTTTTTTTTATTTGAGAGAAAAAATATTATTAATTCTGATAATTTTTTGTAATCACCAACTTTAAATAATAATCCTCCTTTTCCATTAAGTAAAATTTCTTTAGGACCAGTTCTGCAATCGCTAGATATTATAAACTTTTTAAGTACAAGACTTTCTAACAGCACATTTGGCAATCCTTCATAAGATGACGATAAAATAAAAACATCAGCTTGATTAATAATTGGAAAAGGATTTTTGGTAAATTCTTTTAATTTTACATTTTTACTTAAATTGTTTTTCAGTATAAAATTTTTCAATTCATCTTTGAGTATCCCTCTACCCATTATGACAGCTTCAAATTTTATTTTTTTCTTTAAAATATTTAGTGCTTTCAAGAGAGTAATCTGATCTTTTTGATCAGTAAATCTTCCAATATTCAATATTTTTAAAGATTTCTTTTTGAATATTTTTTTAACTTTAATTCTAGATTTTTTTTTAATTTCTTTTTGATTTAATGGATTATAAATACAAATTGAATTTACACTAAAATATTTTTTCAGATCTTTTTTAAATTCAAAAGAATTAACCATAACTTTATCCGAAATATTTAAAAAAAATTTAAACAAAATCTTTTTTAAAAAATTTTGTGACCATCCAAATGGTGCAGAATTAGACCTAGCAATTATTTTAATCCCAAACAACTTACAAATTAAAATTGCATAGATATTAGCCTGGAATGAGAAAACAATAACATTACGATCATTTATAATTTCTTTGATTAATAAAAAAAGAGCTAAAAAATATTTTAATCTTCTACTCAATTTATCCCAAAATTCAGATTTCAAAGTGATAAATTTAACTTTCTTTAAGAACAGTCCCTTGTATTTTTTTGAAATAGTAATTACTAAAACAGCTTTAAATTTTGTCAGAAAATTGGCAACAATAAAAAAATTTTTTTCTACACCCCCACCTTCAATTGAAGGCATAAACATTATGACTTTTTTTTTCATTTAAATTTAATGTTATTAATAGCTGCGATTTGATTAATATAATAATATAAAATAAAAATAATACACAAAATTATTTTAATTCATATATTGTATTTTAAAAACTAATTTTAAAAATTGTTATCATTTAATGGATCTAGTAAGTGTTATAATTCCATATTATAAAAAAATCAGATATATTAATAAGTCAATATCTTCAGTTCTTGAGCAAACCTACCCCAAGATTGAAATAATCATCATCTATGATGATGAAGATAAATTTGAATTAGATTTTTTGACAAAACAATATAAATCAAACAATAAAATTAAAATCATTAATAATGAGCAAAATATCGGAGCAGGATTATCAAGAAACAAGGGTATAAAATATTCTAATGGTAAATATATTTGTTTTTTGGATGCAGATGATTATTGGAAAAAGGAAAAGATTGAAACTCAAATTAATTTTATGATTGATAGGAATTTTAAAATTTCTCATACCTCTTATGATATAATTGATGAAGAAAATCAATTTATTCGACAACGTAAAGCTAAAACTTTCAAAAGCTATAAAGATATTTTGACATCCTGTGACATAGGTTTATCAACAGTTATTTTAGATAAAAAAATTTTTTCTAAAAATATAAAATTTGTAAACTTAAAAACGAAAGAAGATTTTGTTTTATGGCTGTCTATTTTAAAACAAGATATAGCAATAGGTGGATTAGATAAAAATCTATCATTTTGGAGAAAAACTAGAAATTCTTTGTCCAGCTCGGTAGTACAAAAATTGTTAGATGGATTTAGAGTTTATCATAAATATTTAGAATTCAGTTTTGTTAAGTCGTTTTATTTTTTGATTTGTTTGGGCCTAAACTATTTAAAGAAAAATCAATGATTGAATTTATTGTATATGTATCGATTATTGTGCCATCAGTTTTTATTGCAAATAAAAAGAATTTTTTACCAAATTATTCAGGAGAAAGTCATCAAAAATTTTTTAATGAAAAAAAAATACCTTTAATAGGGGGCATTTTAATCCTACCAATATTATTGACAATATTCTTAGAAAAAAACTTTTTTTTTACATTAATAGGATGTTTAATTTTTTTCATTGGATTTTTATCAGACTCAAAAATTTTATCATCACCAAAGAAAAGATTTATTTTACAGTTATTTGCTGTTTCTTTATTTGTATTTATTTCTAATCTTCAAGTAACTCCAACACGAATAGAATTAATTGATAGGATATTTGAAAGTAGTTCTTTAAGTCATTTATTTACAATTTTTTGTTTGATGATTTTGATAAATGGCTCAAATTTTATAGATGGTCTTAATGGTTTATTGATAGGTTATTTTTTAATTATCATAATTTTTCTTACTCAGTATAATTTAATAGACTCTGATTTAATAAGCCAAAAAAATCAGATTTTTTTGATATTTTCTTTTTCTATTTTATTATTATTAAATTATTTTAATAAATTTTATTTAGGTGATGGAGGATCTTACCTTCTTGGATTTATACTTGGGTTTATATTAATTTCAATTTATAATTTTGAAGTAACAACATCTCCAAATTATCAAGTTGCTATTTCACCCTACACCATAATTTTGTTTTTATGGTACCCGTGTTTGGAAAATTTATTTTCTCTTACTAGAAAAATATTAAGTGATAAATCTCCAACTTCAGCTGATAATAATCATTTACATCAACTAATTTTTTTATATTTAAAATTTAAATTTGAGAATAAAAAAAAAATAGTGCTTAATGTATCTTCAAGTTTAATAATTAATTCATTTAATTTATTTATTATTTTAATGAGTTCATTAGATTTTAAACACACTATTTATCAATTATCACTTATTTTTGCGGCTATTTTTTTATATTGTGTAACTTATTTTATTTTAAACAAAAAGCTCAAATCAATTACTTCTAAAAAATAATTTTATCATCGCAATTAGTATTAAAAATCCATCTTTAATCGCATTTACTTTTTTTTTACCTCCAATTCTAGCTCTCTCATTTGATTTTGATGTTGTGATTTTTAGATTTTGTCTTTTGGCTTTAATAGGTAATTCAACACAAAATACAAAATCTTTCCTCTTTAGATTTAGTTGTTGAGCAAGAATTGTTTTACCAATAACATAGGTATATAAAATGTCACTTATTTCTAAATTAAAAAAAATATTTCCAATTTTAGAAAATATAAAATTTCCAACAAAGGTCACCCAAGTGTCATCTTCACTAGAACAATTTTTTTCATATCGACTTGCAAAAACAAAATCAAAATTATCTTTATTGATTTTATCATGCATCGCCGGTAATTCTTCGGGATTAAAAGAACCATCAGCATTAAATATACAAAACAGTTCTGTTTTAACATTATTTATGCCTTGAATTAAAGCGTCACCGTAACCTTTACTTTTTTGATATAATATTTCACAATCAAATTGTTTTATTGCTTCAATTGTTTCAATATCGTTTTCTTCTAAAACTATCAATATTTTAAATTCGTATTTTTTGAGCTCCTCTAGGACATTCGGCAATGACTCTTTTTCTTTTTTTGCTGGAATTACAAGAGTTAAATTTTTCATAGATTATTACTACAGAATTTTAATATTACTAAATAAAAATTTGTATAAAAAATATATCATAAAAAGGTTATATTAATTAAAAATAATTTTTTTATTCGCAAAATAAAGATGTGTAAAGTATATAACTATTAGAATTCTTAAACTAACACTAATTTTGAATAATGACATTTAATATCATCACACTTTTTATATTCTACAAAATAATTTTAATAGCAGTTTTAGGATTTGGTTTGTTGTTTGAGAGAATATTTAATAGAAGAACTTCTTTTGACCAACTAGGCTTTACTGGTCTGACTGGAATATTTTTTTTAATTCTATATTCCTATATATCGCACATATTTTTACCCCATGGATATACACACAATATGATTATTGTTTTCCTAGGCTTAGTATCATTTTTTTTCTATTATCGATATATTAAAAAAAAATTTAATATTTTCATTTTTTTTATAAATTTTTCGATATTATTTTTAGCACTACTAATTTTCAAAACTCATGATGATTTTCCCTATTATCATTTTCCTTATAGTTATTATCTAACTCAATATTCAATGCAGATTGGCATAGGAGAATTCAATCATGGATTTCGAACTCCATCATCCATTTTTTATCTAAATTCTTTATTTTATCTTCCAGTAATAAAATATTATTCATTTTATATACCTTCTTTACTTATAATGGGATTTTCAAATTTAATATTAATTTCGAAAATTTTTACAGACTTAAAAAAAAAAAATATAAATTATACTTTTTATCTTGCCCTACTTTTTTTTGCTTTTATAAATATTTTTTTTTACAGATTACAAGAGCATGGTACAGATAGATCTGCACAAATATTAGTTTTTATATTTTTGTTACAATTAATAAGTCTTTTAGATTTTAAAAAAGATTTGAAAATAAATATTAATTGTATTTTAATTACTTTAGGAATTATAATATCTTTAAAAGCTTTTTATATTTTATATATAATCTTTTTTATTCCATTATTATGGATTTTTTATACACGGAAAAAATTGAACATAGTTTTAGAATTTTTTCAAAATAAATTATTTTACATTTTTATTATTTTATTTTCTTTAAATTTATTGATTTATTTTTTAAATACTGGATGTTTGATATATCCAGTTTTTCAAACCTGTTTCGACAATTTTGATTGGTCATTAGGCACAGCTGAAGCTATTAAAATGAATAATCATTATCAATTGTGGTCTAAAGCTGGCCTGACTCCTAACTTTCGAATAGATAATCCGGAACTGTATCTGACAAATTTTAATTGGGTAATAAACTGGTTTGATTTATATTTTTTTAATAAGGTATCAGATTTTTTATTAGGCCTAATTGTTTTATCTATTATTTCTTTGGTACTATTTTATCAAAAGAAAAAGATAATTTTAAAATTTAACAAAAAAATATTTTTTATTTTTTTTATTATCATTTTATTATTATTTGAATGGTTTTTGAATCACCCTGCGCTAAGATATGGAGGATATGTTTTGATAGCCTTTTTGATTTTTTTCCCAGTTTCTTTAATTATGTCAAAATACAATGTTAATTTTAAAAATTTAAATAAAAGATTAGTTATTTTTTTATTAATAGTTACTGCCATATTTATATCAAGAAATTTTAATAGATTGGATAATGAGATAAAACAATATAAATACAGTCCTATAATCAACACGTTTTATTATATAAACGAGAGTCATTTTAGAATTGATAAAGTAATGAAAAAGCGTATTTCAAACTTTGAAAATTGTGAAAATAAAATAAATAATTGCGATATAGAGTTAAAATCAAAGGTTAAAAAGGTTTCTAAAAATAGATATATTTTTATACCAGAATGATTAAATATATTTCTTTAAAATTATTAAGTTTTTTTGATTATTATTATCAACTAAAACTTTTTAAATTTCTTAAAAGTAAAGGTTATTCAGAATTTAAGTGTTTTTTTGATATAGGCGCTCACAAGGGAGAAACTTTAAAGTTATTCTTAAATCATTTTAAAATTATAGACATATTTTCATTTGAACCAAGTGCTATAAACTTTAGTGAACTTAAAAAAAATTTAATTAAAATTAAAAAAAAATTTAGGTACACAAATATATCAATTGAAAATTATGCCTTAGGTAATGAAAAAAAAGAAATAAATATGAAACAAGTTAGTGAAAGTTCTTCCTCTACTATCAATGACATCAATACAAATTCTAATTATTTCAAAAAGAAATCTCGATTTCTTTTTAATTTGAACAAAGAGTTAATTTTTAAAGATATAACTATAAATCAAATTACTCTATCAGATTATATTTCAGAAAATAAAATTTTGAATATTGATTTTTTAAAGATAGATACAGAAGGTTATGAACTCAATGTTCTTTTGGGTTTAAAAAACGATTTAAACAGAGTAAAACTAATTATGTTTGAGCACCATTATCACGATATGTTAATCAAAAATTATAAATTTAATGATATTCATCAACTATTAAAAAAAAATCATTTTAAACAAGTTTATAAATATAAAATGGCATTTAGAAAAACTTTTGAATACATATATGAATATCAAAAATGATACTTTAAAATTAATTAACTTCTTTGACTGAATGAAGTAAATAGTTTATTAAAATAAACAATGATTAAAAAAAAAATTGCTCTAATTTTTGGTATCACTGGTCAAGATGGTTCATATTTAGCAGAGTTATTACTTAAAAAAGGTTATATTGTTAATGGTGTTAAAAGAAGATCATCGAGCATTAACACTTATAGAGTAGATCATATTTATCAAGACCCACATGAAAAAAATTATAAATTTCGTCTTCATTATGGAGATATAACAGACTCATCATCAGTTTCACATATTATCAAAAAAACTAAACCAGATGAAATATATAATCTTGCAGCTCAATCTCATGTTGCTGTGTCTTTTGAGGTACCAGAATATACAGCCAATGCAGACGCACTTGGTGCACTTAGAATTTTAGAGGCGATTAAGTTTCACAAAATGGAAAAGAGAACAAAATTTTATCAAGCAGGAACTTCAGAAATGTACGGAAAAGTCCAAAGTATACCTCAGAATGAAAAAACTGATTTTTATCCTTTAAGCCCCTATGGTGTTGCTAAACTGTATGCTCATTGGATTACAAGGAATTATAGAGAGGCTTATAATATTTTTGCATCTAACGGTATTTTATTTAATCATGAAAGTCCAAGAAGAGGAGAAACTTTTGTAACCAAAAAAATAGTTTCCGCATTATGCAAAATAAAAGAGGGCAAACAAAAAAAACTTTTTTTAGGAAATTTAAATGCAAAAAGAGACTGGGGGCATGCTAGAGATTATTGTTTAGCAATGTGGAAAATTCTACAGCAAAAAAAACCAGGTGATTTTGTGATTGCAACTGGAAGACAGTATTCTATTAAAGAATTCATAAATATTACTGCAAAAAAATTAGATTTAAAAATTTTCTGGAGAGGAAAAGGCCTTAAAGAAAAAGCGTATGATGTTAAAGGTAACTCTATAATAGAGTGTGATAAAAATTATTTTAGACCTTTGGATGTAAATACTTTGTTAGGTGATGCAAAAAAAGCAAGAAAAATATTGAAATGGAAGCCAAAAGAAAATTTACAATCTTTAATTGATGAAATGATTAAGTCTGAATATCAATATTTAAATGCAATTAAATAAAAATAGTAAAATTTTTATAGCTGGTCATAAAGGGATGGTTGGTTCTGCAATATTAAGATATTTTAAAAAAAAAGGTTATAGAAATCTAATTATACAAAATCGAAAAAAACTTAATTTGTTGGATCAAAATAGTACTTTAAAATTTTTAAAAAAAACAAAACCAGACTTCGTTATAATTGCTGCAGCTAAAGTTGGTGGTATTCATGCAAATGATATTTATTCTGCAGATTTTATCTATCAAAATTTAATGATTCAAACAAATGTAATAGACTCCTCGTTTAAAGTAGGAGTAAAAAAATTAATTTTTTTAGGATCCAGTTGTATTTATCCTAAGTTTTCAAAACAACCTATCAAAGAAAGTTATTTATTAGATGGTAAATTAGAATCAACAAACGAGTCGTATGCGGTTGCGAAAATTGCAGGTTTAAAAATGTGCGAGGCATACAACAAACAATATAATTTAGATTATGTATGTTTAATGCCGACAAATTTGTATGGCCCTAATGATAATTATGATTTAGATACTTCACATTTTTATCCAGCTTTAATTTTAAAAGCCTATAATGCAAAAATAGGTAATAAAAAGTATATTGAAATTTGGGGAAATGGAAAAGCAAGAAGAGAACTTATGTATGTAGATGATTTAGCAGATGCATGTGAATTTTTTTTAAAAAAAAAAACTAAACATAGTTTAATAAATATAGGGTCTGGTGAAGAAAAAACTATTAAATCTTACTTAGAATTTATTATGAAAAAGCTTAAAATAAAGTTGAAAATTAGATATAATAAATCTAAACCCAACGGTACTCCTAGAAAGAAACTTAATGTGAATTTAGCCAAAAGTTACGGTTGGAAATCAAAAATTAATTTAGATAAGGGTTTTGATTTAACTTTTAAAAGTTTTTTGAATTTAAAGTAATTATTATTGAAAATATGAAAAAAATTATCGTTGTTACTGGTGGAGCAGGTTTTGTGGGTGCAAATTTAATTGAATTGCTTATAGAAAAAACTAATTTTAGAATTATTAGTCTTGATGACTATTCTTCAGGATCTAAAAAAAATCATATTAAAGATTCAAGAATAAGATACTTAAAATCACATACTAAAGATGTAAATAGAGTTTTAGATAAATTTAAAAACAATATTATTTCGATTTTTCATTTTGGTGAATTTTCCAGAATTTACCAAAGTTTTTTACAGATGAATAATTGTATTCAATCTAATAGTATTGGCACAAATGCTATATTTGATTTTTGTCTCAAAAATAAGATTAAATTAATTTATTCTGCTACATCAGCCTCTTTAGGTAATAAAGGAGAAGATAAAAATTTATCACCTTATGCATTCACAAAAGCAAAAAATCTTGAACTTTTAGAAAATTTAAAAAAATGGTTTAATTTTAAATATGAAGTAATTTTTTTTTATAATGTTTACGGACCAAAACAAATTAGTAGAGGTAGCATGGCAACTGTAATAGGAATATTTGAGGACCATTACTTAAAAAATAAACCTTTACCAGTCGTCAAGCCCGGATCACAATCAAGACGTTTTACTCATATTAAAGATACAGTTGAGGTTTGTTTTAAGGCTTGGAAAAAAAATCAGTGCAGGTATTATAGTATATCAAATAAAAAAAGTTTCTCTATTTTAGAAGTTGCAAAATTATTTAAGACTGAAGTAAAGTTGCTTGCCCCAAGAAAAGGTGAGAGATATGCTTCGGCTCTAACAAATATGAGTTTATCAAACAAGGTTCATAAAAATTTTGGTAAAATTAATCTGAGGGATTACATTCATCAGTTTTTAAAAAAAAACCCTAAAAATTAGCTAAGTTTTTCTATTAAAAGTTAGTTTACAATATTTATTAATAAGGTATAAAACTTCCGCCGGTAATTATTGCGAAAGGGTTATACCCGATCCCATTCCGAACTCGGAAGTCAAGCCTTTCTGCGCCGATGGTACTTTGTCTTAAGACATGGAAGAGTAGGACGTTGCCGGCATTTATAAAAATTATGAAAATAAAAAGTTCTTTAAAATCAATTAAGAAAAGAGATTTAAACTCTAAACTTGTCAGAAGAAGGGGAAGAGTTTACATAATTAATAAAACTAATCCAAAATTTAAAGCCAGACAAAAATAATTTTTATGGATAATGAAGACCATAAAAAAACTTGGGATAAATTTACCAAATTTGTATTGTGGGGAACTGTCGCGGTTGTAGTAGTTTTAGTTTTAATGGCATTATTCTTACTATAGTAAACTTTTATGAAGATTGTTTCAATTTCAGAAAATTTAGATATTGAGAAGAGAATTGCTATCACTCCTGATATAGCCAAAAAATATATATCTAGTGGATTTGAAATTTCTCTTACGGAAAATTATGGGGCTCATCTAGGCTTTAGTGATGAAAGTTTTAAGGAATTAGGAGTAGTTATATTAGAAGATGAAAAAAAAATTGTTGATGCTGCAGATATTATCATTCAAATCGGTTTACCTTCTGATGAAAAACTTTCATATTTTAAAGAAAATCAAAATTTAATTGGCATTTTAAATCCCTATCTCAATAAAGAAAAAATAGATGTCTTAATAAAGAAAAAAATTAATAATTTTTCATTGGAATTACTTCCAAGAATAACACGAGCACAATCGATGGATATTCTTTCATCTCAAGCAAATTTAGCAGGTTATAAAGCCGTAATAGAATCGTTTGCAAAATTTGAGAAGGCAATTCCTATGATGATGACAGCTGCAGGAACAGTTCCTGCTGCAAAGGTTTTAGTTGTTGGAGCTGGTGTTGCTGGTTTACAAGCTATAGCAACTGCAAAAAGAATGGGTGCAATCGTATTTGCGACTGATGTTAGAATGGCCTCAAAAGAACAGGTTGAGAGTCTTGGTGGAAAGTTTTTAACAGTTGAAGGATCAGAAAATCTTGAGACAGCAGGTGGATACGCAAAAGAAACATCAGATGAATTTAAAAAAAAACAAGAAGAACTGTTAGCTGAAACCTTAAAAAAAATAGACATAGTTATTTGCACAGCTCTAATTCCTGGAAAAAAAGCTCCAATTATTATTAAAGATAGTATGATTGAAAATATGATGCCTGGTTCAGTAATCTATGACTTAGCAGCAGTTCAGGGTGGAAATACTTCTTTTACAAAAGTAGATCAATTAATTGAAAAAAATGGTGTTAAAATAATGGGTGAGACAAATATTCTTAATAAGTTACCAACTTCAGCATCGAATCTTTACGCAAAAAATGTATTTAATTTTGTTACAAATTTGTATGATAAAGAAAACAAAAAATTAAACATAAATCTAGAGGATGAAATTATAAAACAAACTTTAATTACATAATTATGGAAATTGACCCGTTTATTTTTAGACTAAGTATTTTTATATTATCAATATTTGTTGGATACTATGTTGTTTGGAGTGTTACGCCATCTTTGCATACACCCTTGATGTCTGTAACAAATGCAATTTCATCAGTAATAATTGTTGGAGCCATAATAGCAGCACTAGCAAGTAACGATAATGAGGTTTTTACTTTTTCAAGCATTTATGGCTACTTAGCAATAACACTGGCTGCAATTAATATTTTTGGTGGGTTTTTAGTAACTCAAAGAATGTTGGCAATGTATAAAAAAAAGAAGAAAGATAAATAATGTCAGCTAATCTTTCAGCAATTTTTTATTTATTATCAGGGGTATTGTTTATTCTTGCATTAAGAGGTCTATCATCACCAGAAACTTCAAGAAAAGGAAATTTATTTGGAATCATAGGTATGGTTATTGCTGTATCGGTAACTTTTTTATCAGTAGGTAACTTTTCAACAGGATTTATTTTTGTTTTAGTTTTTTTATTAGTGGGTGGTTTGATTGGAGCATTCATAGCGTACAAAATTCCAATGACAGCTATGCCTGAATTAGTTGCAGGCTTTCATAGTCTTGTAGGATTAGCTGCTGTGTTTGTAGCAATATCAGCTTTTGTAAATCCAGGGGCATTTAATCTGGGGGAACCAGGAAATATTAAACTTGCTAGCTTAATTGAAATGTCAATTGGTGCTGCTGTAGGTGCAATTACTTTTTCAGGCTCAGTTATTGCATTCTTAAAACTTCAAGGAATTATGTCTGGAGCACCGATAACTTTTAAAGGTCAACATTTATTGAATGCATTGATACTTATTTCAATAATTGTCTTGACCTATTTATTATGTGTTTCACAATCATCAAATTTATTTTGGATATTAATTACTGTTTCTTTTTTAATAGGCTTCTTGTTAATAATTCCTATAGGAGGCGCAGACATGCCAGTGGTTATATCAATGCTAAATTCATATTCTGGTTGGGCTGCTGCTGGAATAGGTTTTACTTTAGAAAATACAGCACTAATTATCACTGGTGCTCTTGTTGGTTCCTCAGGTGCAATTCTTTCTTATATAATGTGTAAAGGAATGAATAGATCTTTCTTTAATGTAATTTTGGGAGGTTTCGGTGCAACAGAACAAACATCTAATAATCAAAATAAAGAACAAAAACCAGTTAAAAGTGGAAATGCAGACGATGCAGCATTTCTTATGAAAAATGCTTCATCAGTGATTATTGTACCTGGATATGGTATGGCAGTTGCACAAGCACAACATGCTTTAAGAGAAATGGTAGATACATTAAAAAAAAATGATATTAAAGTTTCTTATGCAATTCATCCAGTGGCTGGAAGAATGCCTGGACATATGAACGTTTTATTAGCAGAGGCAAATGTTCCTTACGACGAGGTATTCGAGTTAGAGGAAATAAATAATGATTTTGCTAATGCAGATGTTGCTTTTGTAATTGGTGCTAATGATGTTACAAATCCAGTGGCAAAAACTGATCCTCAAAGCCCAATTTATGGTATGCCAGTTTTAGATGTAGAAAAATGTAAATCAGTGCTCTTTGTAAAAAGAAGCCTGTCGCCAGGATATGCCGGTATTGACAATGATCTTTTTTATAAAGAGAATACATTAATGTTATTTGCTGATGCAAAAAAAATGACTGAAGATATAACTAAAAATTTATAGGATTTTTTTGAAAACTAAAATCTTTTGTGACATCGCTGATTACAGTCTTATAAAAAAATTTAACTTAAAAAAATTAGTAAAAGGATTTACAACAAATCCGAGCTTGATGAGAAAAGCTGGAGCTAAAGATTATTCAAAATACTCAAAACAAATATTAAAAATTTGTAAAAAACCAATATCATTTGAGGTGTTCGGAGATGATCATGAAACAATGAAATTTCAGGCACTCCAGATAAATTCCTGGGGTAAAAATGTTTATGTTAAAATCCCAGTGGTAAATTCGAAAGGAAAATTTACTGGAAAACTTATCAATGAACTCAGTAAAAAAAATATTAAACTTAATATAACTGCTGTTTATAGTGCCTCACAAACTAGAAAAATATTAAAATGTTTAGAAAAAAAATCTAAAGTTATAATTTCAATCTTTGCAGGTAGAGCAGCAGATATGGGCAAAGATCCTATTCCAGAGTTTAAAAAGAGCATCTCTTTATCAAAAAAATTCCCAAATGTTGAAATTCTTTGGGCAAGTGTTAGGGAGCCTTATAATTATTTACAGGCACAACAACTAGGTTGTCATATAATAACTGTGCCACCTTCAATAATTGAAAAAATAGAAAAATTTGGAAAAAGTTTTGAGTCTTTAACTATAGAAACTGTAAAAGGTTTTTTGAAAGATAGTAAAAAATCAAAATTTAAAATTTGATTGGTTGCGGGGGACGGATTTGAACCGCCGACCTTCAGGTTATGAGCCTGACGAGCTACCAGACTGCTCCACCCCGCGGTAATTAAATTCTATTTTTAATTTTATTAAGTTTTTTTACTCTCTTAATATTTTCTTGTAGAATTCTTTTCTTTTTTTCCGAAGGTTTTTCGTAGGTATTTTTTAACTTAATAATTTTAAAAAAACCATCCCTCTGGAGCTTTCTTTTCAAAACTCTTAAAGCTTGCTCGATATTGTTATCTTTTACTTCTATTTTAATAATGACCTCCAAAAAAGTGGTTAAGTATCACTTTTAAAAAATTATGTCTATTAAATTTAATCATTATTTTAATTTGTTTTGCTTTTCTCTCTCTTTTTTTTCTCTTTTAATTCTTCTCTCTGCTTTTTCAATTGCCTCAATCAACTCTTTTTGTGAAAAAAGATTTAAAGCAACAGGATCTTTGGGATTTAATCCATTATAGTTCCAATAACTTTTATTTCTAATGGATGTTACAGAATTTTTTGTAATTCCAACTAATTTAGCAATTTGGGAGTCTTTTAAAATATTATGTTGTTTTAAAAGCCATAAGGCAGAATCTGGCTTATCTTGTCTTTTAGAAAGAGGGATATATTTTTTGATTTTCTTCTCATTATTTGAGATTTCGATATCAGTATTATTTATTTGTAGTGGTCTATTCTCATCTTTTGAAGAAAGATCAATCTCCTCTCTTGATAGTTGACCAGCAATAATTGGATTATAAGCTTTGATACCTTTCGCGACTTCTCCATCTGCTATTCCCTGAATTTCTACTTCATGCATATTACAGAAATTTGCAATTTGTTTAAATGTAAGAGTTGTATTTTCTACTAGCCAAACAGCAGTAGCCATTGGCATTAAGGGTGAATTGGCCATTATTTTTTATTTTCAGATTTAAAGTTTTGAAATTTTTTATTGAACTTACTTATTCTACCTTTATCCATTAATTTTTGTTTTCCACCTGTCCATGCAGAATGTGATTTAGGATCAATTTCTAATTTTAGTACATCTCCCTCAGCACCCCATGTAGATTTTGTTTCAAATTGAGTGCCATCTGTCATTTCAACTTTTATAGAATGATAGTTTGGATGAATTTTTTTTTTCATTACCGGCTTTATAGCAAAAGAATTTTTTAAAACAATTAAAAATTGTCCAATTTTTCCCTTAATTTTGAATTTATATCTGGCGTTGAAGTAATTATTTCGATGTTCTTTTGATTACTAGTATCAATCTCATTAATAACTCCTCCAGCTTCTTTGATAATTATTATACCTGCAGCAATATCCCAAATATTTAAATTTTTTTGGAAATACCCGTCATATCTTCCAGCTGCTACATAGGCCATGTCTAAGGCAGCACTACCTGATTTTCTGTATAGAAAATTATAATCAGAAACTATATTTCCACCTGTAGCAAACAAACAATCAGAAAGTTTATTTTTTTTTGAAACTCGAATTCTTTCATTATTAAAAAACGCACCATTATTTTTTTCTCCAAAAAACATTTCATCTTTTATAGGATCATAAATTAATCCAGAAATTATTTCATTTTCTTTTTTGAGAGCGATAGAAATCGCAAAATGAGGAATACCATGTAAAAAATTTACAGTTCCATCTATTGGATCAATAATCCATGTGTTGTTTTTATCTTTATTAATTTCAACTCCGTTCTCTTCGCTAATAATAGAATAATTAGGTTTTGCTTTTTTTAATTCCTCAATAATAATTTTTTCAACTTTTATATCTGCATTTGTTACAAAATCAGTTGGGCCTTTGTTAGAAACTTGAAGTTTTTCTATTTCACCAAAATCCCTAATTAAAACTTTTGAAGCTTTCTCACTTGCTTTTATCATAATATTTAAGTTAGGAGATATAGATCGCATTATTTAACTTTTTTTATATATTCTAAATTTCTTGTATCGATAATAACATCATCCCCTACCTCTATAAAAGGTGGCACTTGAATATTGAGCCCACTAGTCAACGTGGCTGGCTTATAAGACGAGGAAACTGTTTGACCTTTAAGTGCTGCATCTGTTTTTTCTATTTTTCCCACTACCTGATTTGGTAGCTCAACTGACATTGGTAATTCATTGTAAAAGTTAACTGATACTTCCAAATTTTCTGTAAGCAATTTACCTTTTTCACCTATTAAACTTTTTTTTATTTCTATCTGTTCAAAAGATTTTGGGTCCATAAAAAAGTAATTATTTTCATCTTCATACAAAAAATTGTAATTTTCTTCCTCTAATGAAGCTTTTTCCACAGTTTCACTAGATCTAAATCTTTCGTTTAATTTAGTATTTTTATTTACACTTTTCATTTCAACTTGCGCAAACGCACCACCTTTACCTGGTTTTACATGCTGGGTTTTCAAAACCTGCCATAAATCATTTTTGTGCTCTAACAACATTCCAACTCTAATTTCGCTAGCATTTATTTTCATTTTAATTTTTTTATTGCTTCTACAGGTTTAAGTTTTTTATTATTCCAAATGTAGCCTGAAATAGCTAAAAAGTTAGCTTTATTCAATAGAAGTTTTTTATAATTTTCAGAATTAATACCTCCAATTGCAACAATAGGAGTTTTTGTCATCTTTTTTGCTTTCTTTAATAAATTAATTGAAGCCTTATATTTCACTTTTTTTGTATTGGATAAATTGAAAGCACCAAAAGCTATGTAGTCAGCTTTATTTTCCAAAGCATTTTTCGCTAATTTAATTGAGTTATGACAAGTAATCCCTATAATTTTATTACCAATTAATTTCCTAGCATCAGCAATATGCATATCTTTTTGACCCAAGTGACAACCATCAGCATTCAATTTTTTTACAAGAAAAACATTATCGTTAATTAAAAATTTAACATTAAATCTTTTGCATATTCTTTTAATTTTTTTTCCAATTATTAATTTTTTTTTAATACTTCCGTCTTTAAGCCTCATTTGAAAAAAACTAACCTTTTTTTGCTGAAAAACTTTAGTTAAATCATCATAAAAAGATTTTTTAATTTTTAAGGGAGAGATGAGATAGATAAATTTTTTTTTATTAAATCTCAAGATCTTTAGACCATTTTCCTCGAGCAGCTAAAGTATTCATTTTAGCTCGGTGGTTAAAAACCTTTTGAGTTCCCTCAATATTTTGTAAATCCTTTGACCAAAATTTTAAAGCACTTTGCTGCAGCGCTCGTCCATAAGAGTAACTCATTGTGAAATTTGTATCATTATATTTATTTATTAAATTCAAATTTTCTGTTGCTTCTATTTCAGATTGACCTCCAGATAAAAAGGCAATTCCAGGCACCTCTGACGGTACTGAATCTTTTAGGCAAGCCAAAGTTAGTTTCGCAACTTCATCATTAGAAATTTTTTCTTTAGATTGATTACCAGGTAAAATCATATTCGGTTTAAGAATAATTCCTTTTAAATCGACTTTATGCAATATAAGCTCCTCAAAGCATTTTTGAATTACTTCAGAAGTTTTTTCATAACACTCTTTTGCAGAGTGTTCTCCGTCCATTAAAACTTCTGGTTCAACTATAGGCACCATATTACATTCTTGAACTAGTGCAGAATATCTTGCTAAAGCATGAGCATTAGCATGAATTGAAAGCTTACTTGGATAATTTTTTGTTATAGTATAAACACCTCGCCATTTTGTAAACTTAGCACCAAGTTTATAATAATCTTTTAACCTTTCTCTTAATCCATCTAAACCTTCAGTGATTTTTTCATTGGGTGATCCAGCTAAAACTTTAGCGCCAGTATCAACCTTTATACCTGGTGCAGCACCCATTTTTGAAATTAATTCTGGAATTTTATTTTTTTGTGAAGAGTTTTGTTTAATTGTTTCATCATATAAAATTACACCTCCAATACACTCAGTCATGCTTGATGCACTAAATAGAGTTTCTCTAAACAATAATCTATTTTCTGGAGTAGATGGAACATTTACACTATCTAGTCTTTTAGACATTGTTCCAGTGCTCTCATCAGCAGCCAAAATTCCTTTACCTTTTTCTAGAATCTTAGAAGCAATATTATTTAATTCTGACATTTTAGTTTAAAGCTTTTATACCAGGAAGTTCTTTTCCTTCAAGATATTCTAAAAATGCTCCACCAGCAGTTGAAACAAAGTTGAAATCTTGAGTCAAGTTGATTTGGTTTATTAAGGCTATGGTATCTCCACCTCCAACAACAGAGTAAATTGATCTTTCTTTATTTTTTTTTATTATGGTTTTTGCAATTTCATAACTTCCATTAGCAAAATTTGGGTTTTCAAAATAGCCAGCTGGACCATTCCATAGAATTGTTTTGCTAGTTTCGATAATACTTTTAATTTTATTCACTGTTTTTGGCCCTATATCTAATATTAAATCATCATCTTGAATCTCGCCTAATTCTTTCACTTGAGAAGCACCTTCTGTATTTTTTCCAATCATTACATCTTTAGGATATATGATTTCGCAAGAGTAATTTTTTGAAGTTTCAAAAATTTCATTTATTATTATTTCACAATCTTCCTCTCTAATTGATTTACCAATTTTATTTCCTTTGTGACTAAGAATGTTATTGGCCATCCCTCCAACAATTATAATGTTGTCAAATTTAGGAATTAAATTTTTAATTACCCCAATTTTTGTTGAAATTTTTGATCCTCCGATAATACAAGTAGTTGGTTTTTTGATTTCTGTTGTGACTTTTTTTAAAGCATTTATTTCCGTTTCCAATTGTAGTCCAGCAAATGATGGAATAAATTCTGTAATTTTGCTTATAGATGCGTGAGCCCTATGGGAGCAAGAAAAAGCATCATTTACATATAAATCAGCTAAGCTAGCTAAATGTTTTGCAAATGTTGTCTCATTTTTTTCCTCTTCTTTATAAAATCTTATATTTTCTAAAAAGACTATTTGATCATCAGGACTCATAAATAAATCATCTTTTTTTAATTCATAAATATTATCATTAAGTAGTTTGATTTTTTTATTAATTTTCTTCTCTAAATTTAAACAAATTGGTTTCAGCGAAAGATTTTCGTTTACTTCACCTTTTGGTCTCCCGACATGTGAGACAATTATAATTTTTGATTTTTTTTCAATCAAAAAATTAATCACAGGAACAATCTTATCTATTCTTGTTTCATCGGTGATTAAACCATTTTTTAACGGAACATTTAAATCAAGCCTTAACAAAACTTTTTTCTGACTAAGATTTTCTTGATCTTTAATATTAATCATTAAGAAATTTTGTGAAGATAGACTGCTATGTCACACATTCTATTTGAAAAGCCCCATTCATTATCATACCAAGCAGAAATTTTGCCCATATTTTTGCCTACAACATTAGTCAAATTTGCATCAACAATAGATGATGCGGGGTTGTGATTAAAGTCTATTGATACTAACTTTTCTTTAGTTATTTCAAGAATATTATTTTTTTTACTAAAATTTTGAAATGCTAAGTTAATTTTTTCAACACTTAACTCTTTTTTTGTACAAAAAACAAGTTCTACCAAAGAAACGTTTGGAGTAGGTACTCTCATCGCTATCCCTTCTAATTTTCCCTTTAAAGAAGGGATAATTTCACCAATTGTTTTTGATGCACCAGTTGATGTTGGTACAATAGATTGGCTTGCAGAGCGAGCCCTCCTTGGATCTTTATGGGAATTATCTAAAATTCTCTGATCACTTGTAAAAGCATGAATTGTTGTCATAAAACCTTTTTCAATTTCAAAATTTTCATTTAGAACATGAGCAACTGGTGCAAGACAATTAGTTGTACATGATGCAGCAGAAATTACTTTGTCATTTTTTTTTAATTCTGTCTCATTCACTCCAAACACAATAGTTTTATCTGCATTTTTACAAGGAGCTGAAACAATAACCTTTTTTGCTCCATTATTTAGGTGAGGCTCTAATTTATCTTTCGAGTTAAATTTTCCAGTGCATTCGAAAACGTAATCCACATCATATTTTTTCCAATTAATATTTTTCAAATCTGTTTCTTGACTAAATGTAATTTTAGTTTTGTTGATGATTAGGTGTTTATCATCAAAATCTATATTCGCATTAAATTTTCCATGAATTGAGTCATATTTTAATAGAGCGGAACAAGCTTCAGAATTTGTTCTATTATTAATATGTTTAATCTCAAAATTTTCGTAATTATTTTCTATTATAGATCGAACAATCATTCTTCCAATTCTGCCCATTCCATTTATTCCAATTTTTATTTTCATAATTTCTTTTTAATCTCTTTAATTATATTATCGGCATCCAATCCAAAATGATTGTAGATTTCTTTATATGGTGCACTTTTTCCAAAATCATTAATTCCAAAACTCAATCCATTTAATCCTGTGTACTTTTTCCAATAATGAGTTTCAGAGGCCTCTATTGAAACAATTAACTCAGTTTCGGTTAAAATTTTGTTTTTATAATCTTTGCTTTGTTGATCAAATAATTCCTGGCAAGGCATTGATATTACTTTTGAATAAATATTCTCTGTGGCTAATTTATGACAAACATCACTTGCTAAACTTGTTTCAGACCCAGATGCTATTATTGTTATTTTTATATCATCACCAGACCTTAAAAACTCATATGCTCCTAATGATGACTTATTCTCGGAAGAAACTTTAATTCTTATAGGATTAATGGCTTGCCTAGTAAGAGCAATAACGCTTGGAGAACTTTCACTTTCAAGAGCTTTCTGCCAACACTCAAATGTTTCAATAAAATCGGCTGGTCTAAAAACATTTAAATTTGGAATTGATCTTAAGCTAGTTAATTGTTCAATTGGTTGATGCGTTGGACCGTCTTCTCCTAAGCCAATTGAATCATGAGTAAAAACGTAAATAACTTTTTGTTTCATCATCGCAGATAATCTGATTGATGGTTTACAATAATCACTAAAAATTAAAAAGGTACCACCATATGGTATTAATCCACTATGAAGTGAAATACCATTCATTATTCCGCACATTGCATGCTCTCTTACTCCATAATGAATATAATTTCCCGAAAAGTCATTTGGTTTTATAATTTTATGATTTTTAGTTTTTGTATTATTTGAACCAGCTAGGTCTGCTGAACCACCAATTAAACTTGGTAGCTTTGAAACAATTTCTAAAAATTTTTCAGAGCATTTTCTTGTTGCCATAGGCTCTAAAGTTTTTAAATAGTCTACTTTTGCCTTTTCAATCGAACCAATAATAGCATCCCTTGAAAAATTATATCCTGGGGGAAAATCTTTTTTAAATTTATTTGATATTGACCATCCTAGCCAACCTAATTTCTTAATTTTATTTATATAAACTTTTTCATGCTTCTCCGCTTTTTTTGAGGCTTTAGCTCCAATTAATTTCCACTCTTCATTTAATTTTTTTGGAATTTCAAAAGCACTATTATTCCATTTTAGTTTTTTTCTGACTAATTTAATTTCCTCATCGCCTAGAGGACTTCCATGTGATGAAGCTTTACCACCTTTATTAGGCGATCCATATCCGATTGTTGTTTTACATGAAATAGCAATAGGTTTTTTTGATTTTTGTGCTTTTTTAAGAGCCTTTGATATCTCTTTAAAGTCATGACCGTTTATTTTTAAATAATCCCATCCATAACTTTTGAATCTTTTTTCATGATCATCTGAAACTGCCAAGCTAGTTGGCCCATCAATTGAAATAGAATTATTATCAAAAAGTAAAATAAGATTTTTTAACTTAAGGTGTCCTGCAAGACTTAAAGCCTCATGACTAATCCCTTCCATCAAACAACCATCACCAGCTAAAACATAGGTTTTATGATCAATTATTTTTTTTCCAACTTGTTTTTTTAAAATTTCTTCTGAAATTGCAAAACCAACAGCATTTGATATTCCTTGTCCCAAAGGTCCAGTGGTTGTTTCTATTCCAGTATTTGGATGATATTCTGGATGGCCAGCACAAATTGAATCTAACTGTCTAAAATTTTTAATATCATTTAATGAAACACTTTTGTAGCCAGTTAGATAAAGAAGAGAATAAAGTAACATAGATCCATGTCCCGCAGAAAGAACAAATCTGTCTCTATTTATCCAACTTGGATTATTTGGATTAAAATTCAAAAAATCTTTGAAAAGAACAGTTACAACATCCGCCATGCCCATTGGCATTCCAGGATGACCTGAATTAGCTTTTTGAACAGCATCAATGGACAAAAATCTTATACAATTAGCTAATTCTTTATATTGTTTACTCAAAAAATTATCCTGTCTAGACTAAGAAGATTCTATTTAATAATATAAACATATATATATGAAATCTGTGAACGAAAAAGAAAAAAAACTTAATTTAGCCTTAACAAAATTAAAAAATTTAAATCTTAAAAACCCAGATATAAAAAAGAATATTGAAAATTTAAGCAATCAAAAAAATCAATTAGAAATTGAAAAAAAGGATTTGGAGGATAAATATAAAAGTTTAGAGAACGATTATAATGATTTAAGTAAAAAATTAGATGAATTTCGTAACCAGGAAAAAATTGAGCAAAAAAAACAAATGGAATTTTCAGAAAAAATTGATGAATTAAATCAAGAAACAGATACTTTATTGGATGAAATAGATAAATGGCAAACGTAAGTATTAAATTTAATGGCAAAGAGTTTTTATTGTCTTGTGAAGACGGCCAAGAAGAACATTTAGAGGAATTATTAATCCAGATAAATCAAAAATTCAATAATTTGAAAAATGATTTAGGAAATTTAGGTGAAAATAAACTTTTATTAATTACTGCGGTAAAAGTTATGGATGAGTATTACGAAACAAAAAAAAAAGTTGAACAAAAAAAAGATGAATTGAGAAATCTTTCAAATAAATTTAAAGAGCTTAAATCTTTGATTTATGAGTATAAAGATAAAAAGGAGAGAGAAATTAATGAGTTAAATAAAGATCACTTCAAATTAAAAAATGAAATAGAAGAAAATCAAAAAAACTACGAAAAACTAATTGATGAAGCTGCTGACGAGATTTCAAGTTTCGTTGATAAAGCGAACTTAGAAAATTTATCTTAGTAAATCACCGTGAATAAATCTGAAATAAGAAAAAATTTACTTAAAATTCGAAAAAAAAAAGGTCTTCAATCTTTAAAGATAAATTTTAGACACATTGTAAAAATTTTAAAAAAAAACAAAATTACAAGTAAAATTATTGGAGGATATTATCCATATAACTTTGAGATCGATGCTAATAGTATTTTAAATCAATTTGAGAGAAGAAATTATCAAATTTCATTGCCAAAAGTTAGAGAAAATTCCCAGATGGATTTTTTTCACTGGTCAACAAAAGACCCACTATCAATAAATCATTATGGAATTCCTGAGCCCACTTCCAATAAAATTCTTTATCCGGGAATCTTATTAGTTCCTTTAATAGCCTTTGATAAAAACTTAAATAGAGTTGGTTACGGTGGAGGTTTTTACGATAGATATTTAAAAAAAATTAAAAAAAGAAAAAATATAATAACGATTGGTTTAGCTTATTCTTTTCAAAAAGTAAAAAAGATACCAATTAATAAACATGATATTAAATTAGATTTTGTGGTAACAGAAAATAGTTAAATGAGAATATTATTTTTAGGAGATGTGGTCGGAATTTCTGGTTGTTCAAAGATCATTAATAATCTTTCAGACCAAATTAAATTGAATAAAATTGATTTTGTAATTGCAAATGGTGAAAATGCTGCTGAAGCAGGTGTTGGGTTAACCAAAGAAATTTGTACAGATTTTTTTAGCTCTGGTGTGAATGTAATCACAACAGGTAATCATGTTTGGGATCAAAAAGATATAATGAATTTTATCGATAAAGAAAACCGATTACTACGACCAAAAAATTTATTTGAACCAGCACCAGGGAAAGGATTTGAAATTTATTCTTTAGGGGCAAATATGAGAATTGGGGTTCTTAATTTAATGGGAAATGTTTTTATGAAAAAATGTGATGATGTTTTTGTAACTGCAAAAAAGTTTTTGGAAAATCACAAGTTAAAAAAAGATTATGATATTTTAATAGTCGACTTTCATGGCGAAATTACTAGTGAGAAAAACGCTATTGGACATTTTTTTGATGGTAAAGCAACTCTTGTTGTTGGAACTCATACACACGTACCCACAAATGATACTCGAATTTTAAAAAATGGCACAGCATATCAAACTGATGCCGGCATGTGTGGTGATTATGACTCTGTTATAGGAATGAATAAAGATAATTCCTTAAATAGATTTTTAAAAAAAGATTCAATTAAACATTTTCCTGCTACAGGAGAAGCTACTTTAAGTGGTGTTATTGTTGATTGTGATATACAAACAGGATTAGCAAACAAAGCAGTAAGTTATATTTTTGGAGGTCAGTTAAAAAATACTTAATTATATTTTATGGCAGGTCATTCACATTGGGCAGGAATTAAACACAAAAAAGGTAAAGCAGATAAGCAGAGATCTAAGATTTTTTCAAAGCTTTCAAAAGAAATTACAGTTGCAGCAAAATTAGGTGAAAAAGATCCCTCAATGAATGCAAGGTTGAGATCCGCGATACAAGCAGCTAGATCTGCAAATATGCCAAAAGACAATATTGAGAGAGCCATTGATAAATCTTCTATGAATACTGAATTGAATTTTGAAAGTTTAAGATATGAAGGTTTTGGACCAGAGAAAGTAGCAGTTATTGTTGAAGCTCTCACAGACAATAAAAACAGAACTGCCTCAAATATTAGAACAATATTTCAAAAAGCTGGTGGAAGCCTCGGAACTCAAGGTTCTGCCTCTCACAATTTTAACCAATTGGGAATTATCAAAATTGACAAAAAAGAGATTTCAGATGAACATATATTTGAATTAGCTATTGAAGCTGGTGCAGACGAATGTAGATCAAATGAAAGTTTTCACGAAATACAATGTTCAGTAAATAATATTTATAATGTAAAAAAAGAATTGGAAAAAAAAATTAGTAACTTTATATCGACAGAAATTGAATGGCTTCCACTTAATAGTGTTGAAATTTCTAAAGAAAAAAACGAGGATTTAATTAATTTCTTTGAGACATTAGAGGAAGATGATGATGTGCAAAGTATTTACTCTAACGCTGAATTTATAAAATAAATTATGTTAATTATTGGAATAGATCCTGGAATATCTGGTTCAATTTGTTTTTTAAAAGATGGTAAAATTTTAGACGTTGTTGAAATGCCAACAATGACTGAGGGCAAAAAAAATAAAAGACAAGTTAATGGCTCTCAAATTTATAATGAAATATTAAATAGATTAAATAAATGGAATAACATTGAAGTCAGAGTAGTCATTGAGCAAGTGTCAGCTATGCCTGGACAAGGTGTTACTAGCATGTTCAATTTTGGCCAATCATTTGGAATATTAAAAGGCATCTGCTCTGCTATGCAGCTACCAGTCTATTTTGTTAGACCTGCAAAATGGAAAAAATATTTTGGTTTAATTAATTCTGAGAAGGATGCAAGTAGGACAAGAGCGATTGAAATTTTTCCCTACTTTTCATCTCAATTGTCCAAAAAAAAAGATTCAAATAAGGCAGATGCGATGTTAATTGCTAATTATTATTATGAAACTTTAAAATTAGTTGAATAACTGAGGTCAATAAAGACAAAATCATGACACAATTAAGTGTGAGAAGTCATTATGGAAGCTGATATAAGTTCACAGGCTATTGGATTAGCATCTAGTACTGATTTCTCTTTAGTGAGTCTTTTTATTAGGGCTGATATTATTGTGAAGTCAGTGATAGTAATATTAATAGCTTGTTCAATTTTTTCTTGGGCAATAATAATTGAAAAGATTAAATTGTTTAAAAAGATTAATGTGTCATCAGAAGAGTTTGAGGAAAAATTTTGGAGATCAAAATCAGCCGAGACATTTTATAACAGTATACCTTCTAATGTAGAAGATCCAATGGCTGTTTTATTTAAAGAGTCTATGCAAAGTGTTCTGAAAACTAAATCAAGATCAAATTTGATTGATAGGCTGAATGGGATGTTGGAAGCTGGTATTGAAAAACAAATGTCAAAAATTGAAAAAGGTTTTGTTTACCTTGCTACTATAGGATCAACAGCTCCGTTCATTGGTTTATTTGGAACTGTTTGGGGTATAATGAATTCTTTTCAATCTATCGCAATCTCAAGAAATACTAGTCTAGCGATTGTTGCACCTGGAATTGCAGAGGCACTATTTGCAACTGCTTTAGGATTACTAGCAGCAATACCAGCAGTAATAGCTTACAATAAGTTTAATAATGATTCAAAAAAATATTCTTCTAAATTAGAAAATTTTTCAAAAAGATTTCTATCAATAATTTAAAAAGATGGCATTTAAATTAAATCGTTCATCAAAAGAACCAATGAGTGAAATAAATGTAACTCCTTTTGTAGATGTAATGTTAGTCTTGTTAATTATTTTTATGGTTACAGCACCTCTATTAACAGTAGGAGTACAGGTTGATTTACCAGAAAGTTCTGCAGACTCACTTCCAGAAGAACAAGAACCTTTAACTTTAACAATAAATTCAAAAGGAGAAATTTTTATTCAAGAGTCAAAAGTAGAGTATGAAAAAATTATTGCAAAAGTTCTTGCAGTTTCAAAAAATAGGACCGATACAAGAATTTATGTAAGAGGAGATAAATCAATAAATTATGGAAGAGTACTAGAAATAATGGGCTTACTTTCTGGTTCTGGCTTTACTAAAGTTGCTCTAATATCAGAGCCATACAAAGAAAGGTAAATTTCAATTGAGTAGAAGTGTTTTAATATCTTCTCTTTTTCACGTATTGTTAGTAATTATTACAACAATGAGTCTACCTTTCTTAGCTAAAAAGCCAATCGATCTTCCTCCAATAGTATCAGTTGAATTAATACAAATTACTGAAAAAACTAATATACCTTTTGCACCTAAAGCAAAAAAAATAATCGAAAAAATCAAGGAGAAAGAAAAAAAATTAGTCTCTGAACAAGCGCCACCAAAAAAAGTAAAAAAAATTAAACCTGACTCGGTACCTTTACCTGATGATAATATAAAAAAGGTTGAAAAGATTAAGGAGGAAAAGCAAAATCCAGAGAAAATTGATAATGAAGTAAAGCAAGTTTCAGAATTTGAAAAAGATGAATTATTCGACCCCAATAATATTGCTGCTTTGATTGATAAATCAAAAATAGAGACCGCTGAAACAATAAAAAAAACTGACGAAGTTACTCAAGATCAAGATAAAAATTTTGAAAATTTGGGTTTATCTTTGAGTGAGGAAGATGCTTTAAAGGCTCAAATATTTGGATGTTGGAGTATACCTTTAGGCTTACCATATAATGAAAATTTACTTGTTAGAATAAAATTACAATTAAAACCAGATGGAACTGTAACAAGCTCTGAAATTTTAGATCATGCAAGAATGAATAAACCAGGACAAGGATTTTACAAAGTTTTAGCAGAAAGTGCATTAAGAGCTATAAAACTTTGCCAGCCTCTTAGAGTTCCAACAACTGGTTATGAAAGATGGAAAGAATTACAGTTGAATTTTGATGCAAGAGAGATGTTAGAAGGATAAGATAAAACATGAAAAAAAAATTACTTTTACTTTTTTTAATTATAGTTCCTTTTAAAGGCAACGCTTTAATTGAAGTTGATATAACTAGAGGAAATTTAGATCCCCTTCCAATAGCTGTATCACCTTTATCAATAGATGAAGAAACAAAAAAAAAATTTAATGAAATTTTAAATAAAAAAAATATTGGTTCTGAGATTTCGATAATAGTAGAGAGAAATTTAAAAACTTCAGGACTATTTAATCCATTAGATAAAAAAGCTTTCTTGCAAAAACCTGATATCGCAAATTTGAAACCAAGATTTGAAGATTGGAAATTAATCAAAGCTCAAGCATTAATTACAGGTAAAGTAAGTATTGAAAATGACAAGCTAAGAGTTGAGTTTAGACTTTGGGACATTTTAGCTGGTAGGGAGATGATGGCATTAGCTTTTACAACTGTTCCAACTAATTGGAGAAGAGTAGGTCATATAATTACCGACAAAGTATATGAAAGATTAACAGGTGAAAAAGGTTACTTTGATACAAGAATTATTTATGTTGCAGAAGATGGTCCAAAAACTCAAAGAATAAAAAAACTAGCGATAATGGATCAAGACGGATTTAATAATAAATTTTTAACTTTAGGAAATGAGCTGGTTTTAACTCCTAGATTTAATCCAACAAGCCAAATGGTAACTTACCTCTCTTATTTTAGAAATCTGCCAAGAGTATATTTATTAGATATTGAAACTGGAACACAAGAGGTTGTTGGAGATTTTCCTGGCATGACTTTCGCACCAAGATTTTCACCAGATGGTAAAAAAATTATTATGAGTTTTGCTAAAGATGGTAATTCAGATATTTATACAATGGATTTAGAAAATAGAGTTGTAGATAGAATTACAAATCATCCATCAATAGATACTTCTCCATCTTACTCACCGGATGGAAAATATATTTGTTTTAATTCTGATAGAAGCGGGTATCAACAAATTTACATAATGGACAGCAGTGGGAAAAATGTAAAAAGAATATCTTTCGGAAATGGATTATACGGAACTCCAGTTTGGTCTCCTAGAGGAGATTTAATTGCTTTTACAAAACTTCATAAAGGTAAATTTTATATCGGTGTTATGAGAACTGACGGCAGTGGCGAAAGATTATTAACAGAAAATTTTTATCAAGAGGCCCCTTCCTGGTCTCCTAATGGTAGAGTACTTATTTTTTACAGAGAAACAAAAACTGACGAAAAAGGTAAAGGCTTCTCAGCAAAATTGTGGTCAATTGATTTAACTGGATATAATGAGCGTCAAGTATTAACGCCTACTGATGCTTCCGACCCATCTTGGTCATCTTTATTAAGTAATTAATCAAATTATCTTGATTTTTATACTTGAAACATCTATTTAATTGTGAAAAAATTAATCTTAAGTAAATTTGATCAAGGAGTATTATGAGATTTAACAAGATTTTAAAAAACACTTTACTAGTGATTTTAGCATGCTTTGCCTTATCAGCTTGTGCAACTAAAAAAGTATCAACTCAGATGCAGGGAGATGTTTACACTGGGACTGATACAGTAGAATATTTAGCATCAGGTGTACCTGATAGAGTTTTCTTTGCTACAAATGAATCAGTATTAACCACTGCATCAAGAGAGACTTTAAGAAAACAAGCAGCGTGGTTAAGAAAAAATTCAAAAATAACTATAGTGTTAGAAGGTCATGCTGACGAGAGAGGTACAAGAGAATATAACTTGGCCCTAGGTGAAAGAAGAGCTAACGCAGCAAAAGATTATTTAATGACTTATGGCATATCATCTGACAGAATTTCTGTGTTAAGTTATGGAAAAGAAAGACCAGTAGACTCTGGCTCTAACCCATTAGCTTGGTCAAAAAACAGAAGATCAGTTACTGTTAAAGCTAACTAATTTATTATTTAAAAAGACCTCAAACTTGAAATAGTTCGAGGTCTTTTTTTTGCCATCATTATAATTACAAATAATATTTAATGTTTTTTCTAATAAACAAACTATTTTTTGGCTTAATTCTATTAATTAATTTAATTTTTACTTCTAATTTATTTGCAGATAATCACGACGTATATGAACTGCTTAAAACAATTCAAAAAGATTTAAAAACTTTAGAGAAAGCAGTTTATTCAAATTCGTTTGAAAATAAAGAAACATCAAGTTCATCTGAAAATTTAGATTTAAATTCTGAGGATGTCCTTACAAGGCATTTACTAAAATTATCCGATATTGAAAGTCAATTTCAAAGTTTGACAAATAAATTTGAAGAAATAAATTTCAAGATTGATAAATTATCAAACAGACTTTCAAAAGTACAGGCAGACAATCAACTCAGATTTCAAGATTTAGAAACTTTCATTTCATCTGGCGATAAATCAAAACTTCTTTCAAAAAAAAAAGAAACGCAAGCTGAAAAAGAATTACCAGGTAGTTCACAGCCACAAGATTTAGGATCAGTATCATATAAAGATACTTCAACAAATGAAACTTCTCAAAAAATAGAGTCAATTGAAACAACAGCGACAATTGTTACAGAAACTTTTCAAACTGAAGAAAAAATACTTCCTAAGGAGAGTGCGAAAAAACAATATGAATTTGCAACAAGTTTTTTAAAAGAAGGTGATTATCCTACAGCAGAAAGGGCATTCAGAGAATTTGTCTTAACTAACCCAGAACATGAGCTTGCTGGAAATGCTCAGTATTGGTATGCGGAAACTTTTAGAATAAGACAACTATTTACTGATGCTGCATCTGCTTATCTAGAGGGATATCAAAAATATCCTAAAGGTGAAAAAGCACCAATAAATTTATTGAAACTTGGTGTGTCAATGGTTCAAATCGGTGAAAAAGATCAAGGATGCAAGATGATTATTGGAGTAGAAAAACAATATCCAAATGCCAATCAATCAGTGATACAAAAAGCTAAATATGAGTCTCAAAAATTTGAATGCAGAAAACAAGATTCATAAATTTTTTGAATTAAAATTAAAAGACAAAAAACTCAATTCAATTTTCAAAAAATTTGAAGACAAATTAAGTTTATCTGATAACTTTGCTGTAGCAGTTTCTGGTGGTCCAGATAGTTTGGCATTATCCTTTCTGTCTAAATTGTATTCAGTAAAAAATGGTATAAAGGTAAATTTTTATATAGTTGATCACAAACTTAGAGTAAATTCTAGCAAGGAAGCTGATTATGTAAATTCACTTTTAAAAAAAATTTTTGTGAGAGCAAAAATTTTGAAATGGCATGGTAAAAAACCAATAAAGAATATTCAAGCTGTAGCTAGAAATAATAGATATAAATTACTATTAAAAGAGTGTAAAAAAAAAGACATAAGAAATATTTTAGTGGGCCATCATCAAGACGATGTTCTTGAAAATTTTATGATTAGGCTAGTAAGAGGATCTGGTTTAAGAGGGTTGGTTTCTTTAGATGAGCAAAAATTAGATATAAATTTTAATATTTTTCGACCCCTAATTAATTTTGATAAACAAGATTTGATCTATATTTCAAAAAAAATATTTAATGAATACGTGAATGACCCATCAAATTATGATGAAAATTTTAAAAGAGTAAAAATTAGAAATATAATCAAAAAACTTGAAAAGGAAGGTTTAGATAAAAATAAATTTTTATTGACAATAAATAATTTGAAAAGGTCAAATCATGCTATCAAACGTTACGTTAATAGTAACATTCAAAACAATTGTTTTTTTTCTAAGAAAAGAAATATTTTCATCATTTCTTTAGATTTTTTTAAAGCTCCTGACGAAATTATTTTTAGATCTTTATCCGAGTGTCTTAAAAAAATAGGGGGAAATTACTACTATGTTAGAGGTAAAAAACTGAGTCAAATTATTGAGAGGATTCTTAGAAATAATAACTTCAAAGGGACTTTAGGAGGTTGTGTTATTAAAAAGCTCAATCAAACAGTGATAATTTCAAAAGAAAGTCGATATTTTTTGCAATAAGGGTAAATTTGACACTTGTTTATTGATTAATAATTCTTATTTTAAAGTCATGAATATGAAAAACATAGCAATGTGGGCTATTATAGTTTTTTTAACTATAGGTCTTTATAATATGTTTAAGAATCCCCAAACCAACGTAAGAGGGGGTAATGAAGTTATTTTTTCTGATTTTCTTACTGCAGTTGATAATGGTGAAGTTTTAAAAGTTGAAATCCAAGGGAATAACATAAAAGGTGTTTATTCAAATGGAAATAGATTCACCACTTATTCACCAAACGATCCGAATTTAATTGAAAAACTTTCAGAAAAAGGAGTTAGTATTTCAGCCGCTCCTATTGAAGAAAAAATGCCTTCATTGTTCGGTGTCTTATTATCATGGTTCCCTATGCTATTATTAATCGCAGTTTGGATTTTCTTTATGAGACAAATGCAAGGTGGTAAAGGTGGAGCGATGGGTTTTGGTAGATCTAAAGCAAAAATGATGAACGAATTAAAAGGAAAAGTTACTTTTAATGATGTGGCAGGTGTTGAAGAAGCAAAAGAAGAAGTTGAAGAGATTGTAGAATTTTTAAAAGATCCAAAAAAATTTAGTAGACTTGGTGGAAAAATTCCACGAGGGGCATTATTAGTTGGTCCCCCAGGGACTGGAAAAACTTTATTGGCTAGAGCAATAGCAGGTGAAGCAGGTGTTCCTTTTTTCACTATTTCGGGTTCTGATTTTGTTGAGATGTTTGTTGGTGTTGGAGCCTCAAGAGTGAGGGATATGTTTGAACAAGGAAAAAAAAATTCACCATGCATAATTTTTATAGATGAAATTGATGCAGTGGGTAGAAGTAGAGGTGCTGGCTTAGGCGGTGGAAATGATGAACGTGAACAAACTTTAAATCAGCTTTTGGTTGAGATGGATGGATTTGATACTAACGAGGGTGTGATAATAATTGCAGCAACTAATAGACCTGACGTTTTAGATCCAGCTTTATTAAGACCAGGAAGATTTGATAGACAAGTTGTTGTTTCAAATCCAGATATTATTGGTAGAGAGAAGATTTTAAAAGTACATGTCAAAAAAATTAAAATGGCTCCTGATGTAAATTTAAGAACTGTTGCAAGAGGAACTCCAGGTTTTTCAGGTGCAGATCTTGCGAATTTAGTAAATGAAGCAGCTTTATTAGCAGCCAGGAAGAATAAAAGAATTGTTACATTAAATGAATTTGAAGATGCTAAGGACAAAGTAATGATGGGGTCCGAAAGAAGATCTATGGTTATGACTGAAGAAGAAAAAACATTAACAGCTTATCATGAAGCTGGTCATGCTATAGTGACAATTAACGAAAGTGCAGCTTACCCAATCCATAAAGCCACAATAATACCAAGAGGTAGAGCTTTAGGAATGGTTATGCAATTACCTGAGAGAGATGAATTATCACAGACAAGAGAGCAATTACACGCGCAGTTAGCTATTGCGATGGGTGGAAGAGTGGCTGAAGAAATTATATTTGGTGAAGACAAAGTAACCACAGGTGCTGCTAGTGATATAGAGCAAGCTACAAAAAGAGCAAGAGCAATGGTTATGCGGGCTGGCTTAAGCAAAGAATTAGGACCAGTAGCATATGGTGAAAATGAAGAAGAGGTTTTTCTTGGTAGATCAGTAGCTAGACAACAAAATATGTCCGAAGAAACTGCAAGAAAAGTAGATTCAGAAATTAGAAAAATTGTCGATAAGGGTTACGAGAGAGCCAAAAAAGTATTAACTGATAAAATAGACGATCTTCATAAACTTGCTAAAGCACTTTTAACATATGAAACTCTTTCAGGAGAAGAAATAGAAAATTTAATAAATAAAAATATTTATCCAAAAGATAAAGAAGACATACAAGTCGAGGATGACAAGGGTTCCGCTTTAAGCTCTTTAGGGTTAAAACCGAAAATAGTTCATTAAACTATATATGAGAAGATATTACACAAGAGCGTGTAATTTCTATTATGGCATTCAATCAAAAGAATTAGTAAAAAAACATAAGTCAATCCCACTTCATCAAATAAAAGAAATTTCCTTTGATCATGTTGAAATTATTTCAAGAAAATCAAAAAAAAAAATTTCTATTGACAAGATTAACAATCTTTCAAGACTTCTTAAAAAACAAGTAAAACTAGATATTAAAAAAATTTCTGCAAAAAAAAAAAATTTCTCTAGCTTTAATTTTAAAAAAATTCCAAATATTTTAGGTGTACTTAATGTTACACCAGATAGTTTTTCTGATGGTGGCAAATATAATACAAAAAAAAAAGCTATTAAGCATGCATTTGATTTGTTCAATTCTGGTGCCCAACTAATTGATATTGGAGGAGAGTCAACTAGACCTGGTTCTAAAGCAATTAATGAAAATTTAGAGTGGGAAAGAATCAGTAAAATTTTGTATTCAATAAATAAAAAGCTACCATTGTCACTGGACACAAGAAAATCTAATATTATGAAAAAAGGTATAAAGCTTGGTATAAAATTAATAAATGACGTATCTGGATTAGAATACGATAATCAAACTTTATTTGTACTTAAAAAATACAAAACACCATTTGTGATACAACACTCCCAAGGAGATCCTGAAAACATGCAAAACAATCCAAATTATGAAAATGAATTACTTGATATTTATGATTTTTTTGATCAAAAAATAAAATTTTTAAGATCAATTGGCATTAAACATAACAATATAATAATAGACCCTGGTATTGGATTTGGAAAAAATTTGAAACATAATATGAGTTTAATACATAATATTTCTATTTTTCATTCACTTGGTTTTCCTATACTTGTTGGTAATTCAAGAAAAAAATTTATTAAAGAAATATCAAAAAAAAATGATAGTAAAACGCGGATTGGTGGCACATTGGCCTCTTCTATATATCTGATAATGCAGGGAGTTCAAATTTTGAGAATTCATGATGTTAATGAATTACAACAAGGAATAAAAGTGTTTAGGGAGATAATAAACAGCTAATGGCAAAAAAATATTTTGGTACAGATGGTATTAGAGGAGCAATTAATAGTAGAAATATAAATGGAGATATGTTTTTTAAATTTGGTCTCGCTAGTGGGACATATTTTAAATCTCAAAAAAAAAGGAAACAAATAGCTATCATTGCTAAAGATACTAGGTTATCAGGCTATGCACTAGAACCTGCATTAGTCTCAGGGTTAGCATCAGCAGGCATGCATGTTTACACTTTGGGACCTTTACCAACAAATGGTCTAGCAATGCTAACAAAAGCTATGAAGGCCAACATGGGCATTATGATTACTGCTTCTCACAATCCACATTTTGATAATGGTTTAAAGTTATTTGGACCAGATGGAATGAAATTATCTGATAAAATAGAAAAAAGGATAGAAAGTTTAATTGATAAAAAAATTTCTAAAAATCTTTCTATTCCAGAAAAGCTTGGAAGAGTTAAAAGGTTAGAGAGTGGAACAAAAGATTATATAAAGATTTTAAAAAAAAATTTTACAAAAGAGTTTAATTTAAGAGGACTAAGAATTGTTATTGATTGTGCAAATGGTGCTGGTTATAAGGCCGGGCCTGAACTGTTAAAATCTCTAGGTGCAAAAGTTATCGCTATTGGTGTTCAACCTAACGGTTTAAATATTAACAAAAATTGTGGATCAACATTTCCCAATAAAATAAAGTCAGCAGTTAAAAAACATAAAGCTCATGTTGGAATTTCTTTGGATGGAGATGCTGATAGAATTATTATGTGTGATGAAAAGAGTAATATCATAGATGGAGATCAAATTATTGCTGCTTTAGCATCGAGATGGAAGAGTAAAAAAATGTTAAAAGGAGGAGTGATCGGTACATTAATGTCTAATTATGGTTTAGAGAAATTTTTCAAAAAAGAGAAGATAAGATTTATACGTTCAAATGTAGGTGACAGGTATGTTAAAGAAAAAATGCAAAAAAATAAATTTAACTTAGGCGGTGAGCAGTCTGGCCATATTATCTTAGGAAAATTTGCTACTACTGGTGATGGCTTACTAGTTGCTCTAGAATGTTTATTTGCCTTGAGAAAAGGAAAGAAAGCTAGTGAATTTTTTGATAAATTTAAAAAAACACCCCAAATTCTTATAAATGTAAATGTAAAAGATAGAAGTGCAATAAACAAACATGAAGTTAAACAATCAATTAAAGTTGCTGAAAAACTAATTAAGGGACATGGAAGAATTTTAGTAAGAAATTCAGGTACAGAATTAAAAATCAGAGTTATGGGTGAAAGTGAAAATAAAAATTTGCTCTCAAAATGTATAAATCTAATTACAAAAAAGATTAAATAATTTGAAACCAAAATCAAAAATATTGATTATTGCAGGTTCCGACTCCTCAGGTGGTGCAGGAATTCAAGCAGATATTAAAACTGTTACTTCATTGGGCTCATATGCGATGACAGCAATTACAGCAGTGACAACACAGAACACAACTGGTGTCAAATCAATCGTTGCTATTAACCCTAAGGAAATTTTAAACCAAATTGTTTTTACCTCAAAAGATATTAAGCCTGATGCAATTAAAATTGGAATGTTGCATTCATCAAAAGTTATAAATTATGTAATTAAAGCTTTGGAAGATATTAAAATTAAAAAAATTATTTTAGATCCAGTAATGGTTGCAAAAGGAGGAACAAAATTAATTAATAATAAAGCAATAAATTTACTTAAATCTAATATGATTAAAAAAGTATTAATGATAACACCCAACATTCCTGAAGCTGAAATTTTGACTAACACTAAAATAGAAAATGCTGAGGATATGATTTATGCTGCAAATCAATTAATTAAATATGGTGCAAAAAATGTGCTAATTAAGGGTGGACATTTAAAAGATAAATTTGTTCAAGATGTTTTTGTTAATAAAAAAGAGATTAAAGTATTCCACAGTAAAAGATACAAAACTAAAAACAGTCATGGGACTGGATGTACATTATCTACTGCTATAACAACTTTTTTGTCATGTGGAAAACCAATAAAGAAATCTTGTGAGCTTGGAATTAAGTATGTAAATTTAGCCTTAAAATCAAATCCTAATTATGGAAAAGGTCATGGTCCAATTAATCATCTTAATTCAATTAAAATAAATAAAACATTTAAATAATGAAAAATATTGTTGTTGTTGGTTCGCAATGGGGAGATGAAGGAAAAGGGAAAATTGTAGACTGGCTTTCAGAACAAGCAGACGTAGTTATTAGATTTCAAGGTGGTCATAATGCTGGCCACACTTTAGTAATAGATGGGGTTACATATAAGCTTCGACTGTTACCGTCTGGTATAGTAAGGAAAAATAAAATTTCTATAATTGGAAATGGAGTTGTTGTAGATCCCTGGGCATTAATTGAGGAAATAGAGGAAATTAAATCAAAAGGTGTGCAGGTAGATACAGATAATTTTATAATCTCCGAGTCTGCAAATTTAATACTACCATTTCATAGAGAGATGGATGAAATAAGAGAAGATGCTGCTGGTAAAGAAAAAATTGGAACAACTAGACGAGGAATTGGACCTGCATATGAAGATAAAGTTGGAAGAAGATCTATTAGAGTTATGGATTTAAGGTCTGAAAAAAATCTTGATCAGAGATTAGAGTCAGTTTTAATACACCACAATGCTATTAGAAAAGGACTAGGTAAAAAGATATTTGAAAAAGAAAAGTTAAAAAATGATCTATTAAAAATTGCTCCTGAAATTTTAAAGTTTTCACAACCTGTATGGTTTAAAATTGACCAATTCAAAAGGCAAAAAAAGAAAATTTTATTTGAAGGTGCCCAAGGAATTTTATTAGATGTTGATCATGGCACCTATCCATTTGTTACATCATCAAATACTGTAGCATCAAGTGCAGCTACTGGAACCGGTTGTGGACCAAATTCAATAAATTATGTTTTAGGAATAACCAAAGCATACACAACAAGAGTGGGAGAAGGCCCCTTTCCAACAGAGTTGAAGGATGATATTGGAGAGCTTTTAGGAACTAGAGGTAAAGAATTTGGAACTGTTACAAGTCGTAAAAGAAGATGTGGCTGGTTTGATGGAGTGCTGGTAAGACAAACAATTAAAATTTCAGGAATTGACGGTATCGCATTAACAAAGCTTGATGTTTTAGATGAGTTAGATGAGATTAAAATGTGTGTACAATATGATTTAGATGGAAAAAAAATTGATTATTTACCTGCAGCCGTAGATGACCAGCTTAAAATAAAACCAATTTATAAAACTTTCGCTGGCTGGAAAACATCAACAAATGGGGTGAAAAATATTGATGAACTTCCAGAAAATGCAAAGAATTATGTTTATGCAGTCGAAGATTTTATTGGCACTAAAATATCAAGCATCTCTACTAGTCCAGAGCGCGATGATACAATACTGATTGAAAATCCTTTTGAAATCTAATTGGCAGGTAACAAATTTTTTGATTTAGCAAGTAACAACATATGCTTCTGAAGTTTTTCAAAGGCTTTGTTTTCTATTTGACGTATTCTTTCCCTACTTATTTTGTATTTTTTACTTAAATCTTCAAGAGTAACTGGATCGTCACTTAATCTTCTTGAGTGTAAGATTTCTTTTTCTCTTTCATTTAAAACTTTTAAGGAATCTTTTAATAAATCTTTTCTTTGTTCCATTTCTTCTTGATGGGCAAATTTTAGGTCATGATCTAACTCTTTGTCCACTAACCAATCCTGCCACTCATCACCATCTTCACCAACTTGAGCATTTAAAGAAAATTCTTTTCCTGACAATCTACGATTCATTGATACAACTTCCTCTTTACTTACATCTAACTTGTTAGCAATTTCATTGACATGTTCATTTCTTAAGTCACCCTCAGACTGAGGAGCAATCTGGTTTTTTAATTTCTTAAGATTAAAAAATAATTTTTTTTGTGCAGCTGTTGTTCCAATTTTTACAAGGCTCCAAGATCTTAAAATATATTCCTGGATTGATGCTTTAATCCACCACATCGCATATGTTGCTAATCTAAAACCTTTTTCTGGTTCAAACTTTTTAACAGCTTGCATTAAACCAACATTTCCTTCAGATATCATTTCATTAACTGGTAAACCATAACCTTTATAACCCATTGCTATTTTTGCGACTAGTCTAAGGTGGCTTGTAACTAGTTTTTCAGCTGCTTTGACATTTCCATTATTTTTCCAATTTTTTGCAAGCATATATTCTTCCTCAGCATCTAACATTGGAAATTTTTTAATTTGATCCAAGTATGCAGATAATCCACCCTCATTACTTAGGACCGGAAGATTACTGTTAAAAGTTGTACTCATAGTCAGTCTATCTAATTAATAATAAAAATTTTTCAATAATTTATTTACTTGTATTTCTGAGCATTTTTAGAATAATTTCTAATTCTTTTGGCAAAATTGAGTCAAAAATCATTTCCTTACCTGTTTTTGGGTGAAAAAATCCAATTGTTTTGGCGTGAAGAAATTGTCTATTAAGGTTGATAATTTTTTTTTCTAATGAAGGATCAATATTTTTAATCTTTTTAAATTTTTTCTTATATTTATCGTCACCTAAAATACTATAACCGAGATAATTCATATGCACTCTTATTTGGTGTGTCCTTCCAGTTTCTAATTCACATTCAATTAAGCTTAAAGTAGGTATTTTTTTATTTTCAAAAATTTCTAATGTCCTGTAATTTGTAATTGCCTTTTTACCTTTTGTTTTGCTCACTTCCATTATTTGCCTGTTTTTTGAACTTCTAATAATTAAAGTTTCAACTCTTCCTCTTGAAGGTCTTATTTTTCCCCAAACTAATAGGTGGTAGATTCTTTTAATTGAGTGTTTGCTAAACTGAACTGAGAGATTTTCATGAGTCTGATTATTTTTTGCAATAACAACTAATCCAGAGGTATTTTTATCTATTCTGTGTACAATTCCGGGTCTCAACTCATCTCCTATACTTGACAAAGAATCCTTATCATAATTCACTAAAGCATTCACAATAGTATTGTCTAAATTTCCAGCACCAGGATGCATAACTATTCCCGCTGGTTTATTTAGTACTATTAAATCTTTATCCTCATAAACAATATCTAATTTATAACTGAAAGGTTTTAGAGAGGCTTTTTTTGGCTCAGGTATTATTAAATTTATAATATCACCTTTTGAAACTTTTTTTGATGGGTCTATAATAATATTGTTATTTAACTTTAATTTTTTGTTTAAAATTAACTTTTTTATTCTAGTTCTACTGACATCACTTTCTCTTTTATGTATAAAAACATCAACACGAAGGTTATTATCTCCTTCTTTAACAATCAAATTTATTTTTTTTTCCATAAAATGTTATATTAATATTATATGCGCTTGTAGCTCAACTGGATAGAGCGCCTGACTTCGGATCAGGAGGTTCTGGGTTCGACTCCTAGCGGGCGCACCATTTATTCACCCATATTTATCAATGTTCCTTTTACACGTGCTCTTAAAAAAGAAAAATAAAACAAAGTAATTCCAAAAATAAAATATATAAAATTCAGAAAATAAGCATATTTAAGATTTTCAAAATTTACTGAACCATTTACAAGAATATTTCTTGTTTCATCGAAGATATACACTAAAGGCAAACCTCTTGCTATAATTTGAAAAAATTCTGGAAGTATTTCTATAGGATAATATATGCACCCCAAAGGTGCTAAAAGAAAAAGTGATGACCAGGCAATATTTTCAAAGGATGGACCAAATCTGATAAGACCGGCACTTACAAATAAACCTAAAGTTATTCCAAAAATATATAAACTCAAGAATAAAAGAAGAAGCGGAAAGCCTAATTTTAAAATTGAAACCCCGAATAGTGGTGATGTCAAAATAATTGCTGGCACGAGTCCAATTAAAGTTCTGACTAAGGCAGTAAAGACAAGAGATATAATTATTTCTTTAAGCTTTAATGGAGCAATGAACAAATTTGTAAAATTTCTACTCCATATTTCCTCTAAAAAAAGCATATTAAAACTTATGCTTGATCTAAAGAGAATATCATAAAGTATTGCACATGTAAGAATTACCCCAAGAGTGTTACTATAATAGTCACTGTAAATTGAAAAAAATTTTGAAATAAAGCCCCAAAGTATTATTTGAATAGTTGGCCAGTAAACAAGATCCAAAATTCTTGGCAGAGAACTTTTTATTAAATAAAAATGCCTTAGGAAAAGACCATACATTTTATTAATATTCATATTTTTCCCTCGTAAGTTTTAAAAAAACTTCTTCCATATTCTTTCTTCCATGTTTTTTTATAAGTTCTCCAGGATTGCCTTGATCAATAATTGATCCGTTATTCATCATTAGTACAGATGAGCATAGTCTTTCAACTTCATTCATATTGTGAGAGGCAAGAAGAATAGATGTTTGATTTTCTTTTTGATAATCCTCTAAAAAACTTCTAACAAAATCTCCAGTCTCAGGATCAAGTGATGCAGTTGGTTCATCAAGAAGCAATACCATTGGATCGTTAATTATAGATTTTGCCAGACTTACTCTATTTTTTTGACCAGATGATAACTCTCCAGTAATTTTATTTATAATTTCATTGAGTCTCAATTTTTCTGAGAGGTAATCAATTTTTCGAGTTAAATTTTTAACATCGTATAACCTCCCATATACTTCTAAATTTTGTTTAACCGTTAATTTTTTTGGCAATTCTATGTATGGTGAAATAAAGTTAAGGTAATTTAGCAAATTAACTCTATTTTTTTCGATTTCGATATCATTTATTAAAACTTTACCGCTAGTGGGTTTAAGTAGCCCTAGAATCATTCCAATGGTTGTTGTTTTTCCACAACCATTAGGACCCAAAATTCCAATAATTTCATTCTTATTTAGTTTAAAGGAGATATTTTTAACAGCTTCCTTATTGTTATAAAGCTTTGATAAACCAATTACTTCAAGAGATGTTTGCATCATAGTTTTGAAGCTCTTACCAATCTATCATTAATAGTTTTACCCAAACCTTTGTTTGGAATTTTGTGAACAGCAATAGATTTATATTTAAATTTTTTTATTTTTCTTAATGTACTATATAAATTTTTTGCAGCTTCATCTAAATTTCCATTTTTTGATAAAAAAAAATAATTTGGTTTTGTTTTTTTCATTTTTTTTAAAAATAAATAGGCCTCATCTTTTCGAATTTTTTTTATATTGAGCCTTACTGGTATACCGGGGGAATAATGAAGTTTTGATTGACCAGGAGTAAAGATTTTTTTTGGATTATTTTTTACAATAATTTTTTTATTGAGCAATTTTTGAATTTTTGTAACATCTAAACCACCTAATCTTAAAATTTTTGGATTGTTTCTTAGGTCAATAATTGTTGACTCAAGTCCTATTGTAGATTTGCCTCCCTCAAGTACGAAGCTTATCTTATTGCCAAAATCCTCTTTAACATTTGCAGAACTTACAGCACTAACTTTTGTAGAAATATTTGCACTTGGAGCTGCTAATGGAAATTTTAATTTTTTTAATAAATGTCTTGTAACAGGATGTTTTGGAAATCTAACTGCTAACGTATTTTTCTTATTTGTGGCAATTTTTGAAATTTGGGAGTCTTTTTTTAGATCTAAAATAAATGTGATTGGCCCTGGACAGAACTTTTTATACAATTTTAAAAAAGTATCATTAAAATGACAATCTTTTGCTAGTTCTTTAGTGTCATAATAATGAATTATCAAAGGATTGTTATTTGGTCTTTTTTTTAATTTATAAATTTTTTTACATGCATGTTCAGAATAAGCATTACCAGCAAGTCCATAAACAGTTTCGGTGGGTATGGCTATACAGTCACCCTTATTAAGTAGCATTTTAGCTTTTTTAATATTTGCAAGATTAATTTTCATGTATTATCTGAGAGTATTATATGAAAGATAAAAATTTACCAAATGATTATAATTCTTTGTCCATTGACGAATTGACCAGTGAGGCAAATAAAATGATAGAAGATTTGGAAAGAAACAAAGATTTGGAAAGTTCTATAGAAAAATACCAAAATTTGTTAAAACTTAACAATTTGATTGAAAAAAAATTTCAAAAAGATGTTAAAGATATTAATGAAAAAACGAAAGAAAATATATCTAAAATAATTTCTGAAAAAAATGCAAAAAAAATTAAATAAAATTGCAAAAGATACAAATTTATTTTTAAAAAATTTTATTAAAAAGCAAAAAAAATCAGAATTAATTATACCTATGCAGTATGGTTTATTTTCGGGTGGAAAAAAAATAAGATCTAAAATTTTGATTGACGTTGGTTTGATATTCAAAATAAATTATAAATCTCTTATTATAATAGGCTCTGCGGTCGAATGTATACATGCTTACTCATTAATACATGATGATTTGCCATGTATGGATAATGACATTCTTAGAAGAGGTAAGCCATCAACACATATTAAATTTGGAGAGTCTACCGCTGTCTTAGCTGGTAACTCACTGCTAACATTAGCTTTTGAAATTTTAAGCCATAAAAATTTAAATTTATCTGAAAAAATTAAAATTGATCTTATTAATAAAATTTCAGAAACTTCTGGCCATCTTGGTATTGCAGGTGGGCAATATCTAGATCTAAATTACGAACATAAAAAAGTTTCTAGAAAAAAAGTTGTTGAAATGGAGATAAAGAAAACTGGAAAACTTTTTAGCTTTTGTTGTGCAGCACCTTTAATTTTAAAAAAAAAAAATAAAAGAGAAATTAAGAAATTTGAAAATATTGGTGCAAATATTGGATTACTATTTCAAGTTGCTGATGATTTGATTGATTATAAAGGAAGTTCTTTAGCTGCTGGAAAAAAAACTGGAAAAGACAAGAAAAAAGGCAAAGCAACTCTAATTAGTTTACTAGGGCATGAAAATACTATTAAATATGGAAATAAATTAATTTTAAAAATTAACAAAATGTTAAGAAAATATGGCTCTAGGTCGAAAGATTTATCTGAAACATTAGAATATATTTTAAAAAGAAATAAATGAAAAAAGAATATAAATTTTTAGATAAAATTAATTTTCCATCAGATTTAAAAAAGATATCAGAGAAAAATTTGCAAAATGTAGCTGATGAATTAAGAAAGGAAATGATTGATGCAGTTTCAGTAACTGGTGGTCATCTAGGGGCAAGCCTTGGAGTGGTAGAACTGACTGTTGCACTTCATTATATTTTTAATACGCCAAATGATAAACTTATTTGGGATGTTGGTCATCAGTGTTACCCACATAAAATATTAACCGGCAGAAAAGATAAGATTAGAACTTTAAGGCAAGCTAAAGGTCTCTCAGGGTTTACAAAAAGATCAGAAAGTGAATATGACTCATTCGGTGCAGCACATAGTTCAACTTCAATTTCATCAGCACTTGGTATAGCTGAAGCAAATAAACTTTCAAATAAATCTAATAATGTAATAGCTGTAATAGGTGATGGAGCTATTAGTGCAGGTATGGCTTACGAGGCTATGAATAATGCTGGAGCATCTAAAACCAAAATGATTGTAATTTTAAACGATAATGATATGTCTATTGCAAGGCCTGTAGGTGCGATGGGTACTTATCTTGCAAAAATTTTTTCAGGTAAAGTTTATTTTAGTTTAAGAGAAACTATTAAGCTCATTACATCAGCATTTTCAAAACGGTTTAGTGCAAAAGCAGGAAAAGCTGAGGATCTGCTAAGATCTGCTGTGACTGGTGGAACATTATTTAGTTCTCTTGGATTCTATTACATAGGTCCTATAGATGGACATGATTTAAATTCTTTAATACCAATATTAAAAAATGCAAGAGACTCTAAACATGAGGGTCCTATTTTAATTCATATTAAAACTAAAAAAGGTAAAGGATACTCTTTTGCTGAGGAAGCTAAAGACAACTATCATGGTGTATCAAAATTTAATGTCCAAACTGGAGAACAGTTAAAAAGTTCCAGCAAAATACCTTCATATACCAAAGTATTCGCCAATACTTTAATTCAACATGCAAAAAAGGATAGTAAAATTGTAGCAATAACCGCAGCAATGCCAGATGGAACTGGGTTAGATATTTTTCGTAAAGAATTTCCAGAAAGAACTTTTGATGTGGGCATAGCAGAACAACATGCTGTTACTTTCGCAGCGGGTTTGGCTACTGAAAATTTTAAACCTTACGCAGCAATTTATTCTACTTTTTTACAAAGAGCATATGATCAAGTTGTTCATGATGTAGCTATTCAAAGTTTACCTGTTAGATTTGCGATTGATAGAGCTGGACTTGTCGGGGCTGATGGACCGACTCATGCTGGGAGTTTTGACACAACTTATTTATCAACATTACCAAACTTTATAGTAATGGCAGCAAGTGACGAGTCAGAACTTGTAAGGATGATTAATACCTCAACAGATATAAATGATAGACCGTGCGCATTTAGATACCCAAGGGGGACAGGCTTTGGCATACCTTTGCCTTCTATTAACGAGAAAATTGAAATAGGTAAATCAAAGATAATTCAAGAGGGAAAAAAAATTGCTATCTTAAATTTTGGAGCAAGATTAAACGAAACTTTAAAAGCAGCAGAAAGTTTAAAAAAAAAAGGTATTCAAATTACAATTGTAGATGCAAGGTTTGCAAAACCTTTAGACGAAAATTTAATTTGGCAATTAGCTACAACTCATGAATCTATTATGACTATAGAAGAGGGATCTATAGGTGGATTTGGTTCTCATGTAGTAGAATTTTTAACAAAAAAAGGTTTAATGGATACAAACTTAAAGTTTAGATCAATGACTTTACCAGATATTTTTATAGATCAAGATACACCAGACAATATGTATAAAACTGCAAATTTAGATTCTGATGCAATTGAAGAAAAAGTTTTAGATGTGTTAAATTCAAATATTATATTGCAAAAACAAAAATAATTTAAATTAACTACATTGAGCCTTATTCATTAAATAATGATCCAACAAAACACATGATAACATAGCTTCTCCAACGGGCACTGCTCTAATGCCCACACATGGATCGTGTCTTCCTTTTACAGATATTGTAGTATTTTTTCCAAATTTATTAATCGTTTTTCTACTTTTTAAAATTGAAGAAGTAGGCTTTACTGCAAATGATATGATTATATCTTGCCCAGAGGATATACCACCTAGTATTCCACCTGCATTATTAGAATTAAATTTTAATTTTTTATTGTTTTGAAAAATTTCATCTGAATTTTCCTCTCCTGATAGTTGAGCAGAATTCATACCAGAACCAATATTCACTCCTTTAACAGCATTAATACTCATCATTGCAGATGATATATCAGCATCTAACTTTGAATATATAGGTGCACCCAAACCAGCTGGAATACCCTTAGCTCTTATTTCAATTATAGCACCACAAGATGATCCTGCTTTTCTTATACTTAAAAGATATTTTTCCCAAATCTTTATCATTGATTTATCTGGACAAAAAAATGGATTCTTGTTAATAACTTTATCTTCCCATTTTGTTGTATCACAACCAAGAATTCCAAGCTGAGTAACTGCACCAGATATTTTGAATTTGTTACCTAATTTCTTTTCTAAAACTTTCTTTGCAATAGCTCCAGCTGCAACTCTTGCTGCTGTTTCTCTAGCAGAAGATCTTCCTCCTCCTCTATAATCTCTAATTCCATATTTTTTAAAATAAGTTAAATCTGCATGACCAGGCCTAAATTTATCTTTAATATCTTTGTAATCTTTAGATCGCATGTCCTCATTATAAATAATTAAAGATATTGGTGTTCCAGTTGTCTTCCCCTCGAATACCCCTGATAAAATCTGAACAGTATCACTCTCTTTTCTTTGAGTTGTAAATTTTGACTGTCCTGGCTTTCTCTTATCCAATTCTTTCTGAATATCTTGCTCTTTTAACTGAATTAATGGGGGACAACCATCAATTATACAACCAATAGCTGGCCCATGGGACTCTCCCCAAGTAGTGAAGCGAAAAAACTTTCCAAATGTATTAAATGACATTATTTATATTGTATAGATTATTTTGTTTAAATTATGAATCAAAAAAACTCATTAGGCCTTAATAAGTGCTTTTTAGATCTTGATGATCCATTTGAATTATTTAAAAAATGGTTTGCTGAGGCAAAAAAGAGGGAAATTAACGATCCAAATGCTTTGGCATTAGGAACTGCTACTAAAGACGGTATTCCTTCAGTAAGGATGGTGCTCCTAAAAGGTTTTGATAAAGATGGATTTGTTTTTTATACAAACCTAAATAGTCAAAAGGGAAATGAATTAAAAAATAATCCAAATGCCTCAATGTGCTTTCATTGGAAAAGTTTATTAAGACAAATAAGAATAGTAGGAACTTTGAATAAGGTAGATGATAAGACAGCAGATGATTATTATAATAGTAGAGCCTATGAAAGCAGAATAGGAGCTTGGGCATCAAATCAAAGTAGTATTTTAAAAAACAGAGATGAACTTTTAAATAATTTAGAGGATTTTAGAAAAAAATATTCTAATAAAGATAATGTACCTAGACCCAAACATTGGTCTGGCTGGAATCTAAAACCCTCAAGTATTGAATTTTGGTTAGATGGAGATAACAGAATACATGAAAGACTTAAATATACTTTGGATGATAATAATATTTGGATTAAAAATCTCTTAAGCCC
>CACNWU010000002.1 GCA_902624185.1 uncultured Pelagibacteraceae bacterium | reverse complement strand
TCCTGAAAAGGAAGAACCTTTTATAATAAATTTATTTTTATCTTCATTAAAAACTAAATTGACAAATTTTTCTTTATCATTCTGTAAAGTTTTAGAAGCATAAGAAATTAACTGATCTTTCAAATATTTTTCCTCTCCATATCCTTCCACTTGAAAAATAGAAGCTCCTAAAAGTTTTACAGAAAACTTTATTTGATTAGTAATTATCGTTTCATCACCGTTTCTTTTAAAAAAATAATAGTTGTATCCTATTAATTCTCCATTTCTAAAAATATCCATCTCAATTTTATTTAACTTTTTATAATGATCCATATGCGCAATAACATTTGAACAAAATAATACAAAAATTAAGACTAAAATTTTTTTCATTTAATGATTACATTAATAGACTTTTCCTATAATAGAAGTAGTTTATCAAAAAAATGTTTTTAAAAATAAAGAAAATACCAAAAGTAAACTGGAGCTCTGAAAAAACATATAATTTTAAACCAAAATTTTCGACATTATTTTTTTGTTGTTTTGGTTTAATGTTGTTTGGATTGGGTGAAGGATTGTTAATTGTTTCTTTTACAGGAGCTTCTCCTTGGAGTGTTTTAGCGCAAGGTATTTCTCTTAATGTAAATCTTAGTATTGGTATGATTACACTTTTTATAAGTATATGCGTTTTAATTTTGTGGATACCACTTGATCAAAAACTTGGTATGGCAACTATTTTAAATGCTTTAATAATTGCGCTAATGATTGATCTTTGTATAAAATTTATTCCAACGCCTTCTAATTATTTTAACCAATTAATCTTAGCGATAGTTTCAGTAATTACAGTTGGGATTGGGGGTGGTATTTATTTAGTCTCTAATTTAGGAGCAGGCCCAAGAGATGGTTTAATGGTAGGTTTACAAAAAAAAACAGATTTACCTATAGCTTTGGTTAGAGCAATTTTAGAAATTACGGTTGTAAGTATTGGCTGGTATTTAGGAGGGACAGTTGGAATAGGAACTTTATTATTTGCCTTTGGAATAGGTCCTTGTGTAGCCTTAGGTTTATATTTAGTTGATAAACTGTTTGATTAGGCTGCAGCGCCAGATTTTTCACTTCTTTTTCTCTCGTGAGGATCAAGAATAGCTTTTCTTAATCTACAAGACTCTGGTGTAATTTCTAAAGCCTCATCTGTATTCAGCATACTTAATTGTTCTGCAATTGACATTTTTCTAACTGGTGTTAACACAACGTTTTCGTCAGTTCCTTGAGTTCTCATATTTGTTAATTTTTTACCTTTCATTACATTAATGATCATGTCACCTGGTTTAGGTGATAATCCAACAATCATCCCTGGATATACTGGATCATTGTGTGTAACAAACATTTCACCTCTTGCCTGCAGGTTAAATATTGCAAATGCAACGGCTTTACCTTGCTCCATTGAAATTAATGCACCATTTCTTCTTCCTTCCATATCTCCTTCAAATGGCCCATATGCATAAAAAATTCTGTTTATCACACCGTTTCCTTTAGTAAGAGTTAAGAATCTACTTGTGTATCCCATTAAACCTCTTGTAGGCGCGTGGAATATAAGTCGTTTTTTATTTTTACCTGTGTCTTTTAATTCAATTAATTTACCCTTTCTTTTGTTCATTGAATCAATTATTTTTGATGAATGCTCTTCGTCAAGATCCATAGTAATTTCTTCAATTGGTTCTAATTTATTACCATTTTCATCTTTTTTATATAAAACTTTTGGAGGGCTCACTGTCATCTCAAAACCTTCTCTTCTCATTTGAGTGAGTAAAATTTCTAACATTAGTTCACCCCGACCACTTACTACAAATGAATCATTTTCTTTATTTTCAGAAAATGTAATTCCAACGTTATTTTGTGCTTCTTGAACCAGTCTGTCTCTGATCTGGGTACTAGTAAGTTTTTTACCCTCTGTTCCTGCGAGTGGGGATGTATTAACAGTTATCGTAATTGACATGGTTGGTGGATCAATAGGAGTTGCCTCTATTGGGTGTTCAACTTCAAGATCACAAATTGTGTCTGCTACATTTGCTTTTTCTAAACCAGCGACTACAACAATGTCTCCTGCTTCACCAACTTCAATAGGAACTTTTTTTGTTCCTTCATATCTAAAAATTTTAGTTAATCGTCCTTCATCAACTTTTTCACCTTTTAAATTAATTGCTTTAATAGATTGATTTGCCTTAGCTGTGCCTTGTGCAATTCTTCCTACCAAACTTCTTCCTAAAAAACTATCTGCATATAATAGCGTAGATAGCATAGCAAAAGGTTTTGATTTATCTAAGTCTGCTGGACTAACGTGTTCTATAATCTGATCTAAAAGAGGATTTAAATTTTCTCTAGGTCCATCAACTTCTTTATCTGCCCATCCAGATCTTCCACTTGCATATAAAACTGGGAAATCTAACTGATCCTCATTCGCGTCTAAACTTACAAATAAATCAAACGTTTCATCTAGAACCTCGTTTGCTCTTTGGTCAGTTTTATCTAATTTATTTATAACAACGATTGGTTTTAATCCTTGTTTTAAAGCTTTAGATAAAACAAATTTCGTTTGAGGCATAACACCTTCAGCAGAATCAATTAATAGCAAAGCTCCATCAGCCATACTTAAAACTCTTTCAACTTCTGCAGCAAAATCTCTGTGTCCTGGAGTATCAATAATATTTATTCTAGAATCTTTCCAATTTATTGATGCAGGTTTAGCTAAAATTGTAATTCCTCTCTCTTTTTCTAATTCTCCAGAATCCATTAATCTTTCATCCACAACTTCATTTTCTCTAAACGAACCACTTTGTTTCATAAGGTTATCGATTAATGTAGTTTTACCGTGGTCAACGTGTGCAATAATGGTGATGTTTCTAATATTTTTACTCATAAATTCTGGCTCTTATACATTAATTTCTTTTTTTGAAAACTCTTAAAAATCTACTTAAACAATAATATTTGGTAATAAATATGGTGTTATTTCGTTTTTTTTGTCTTTTCTCTTTTTAATCTTCTTTTTTCTTTAAAGCTTAGTCTTGGTTTCTTATTTAAGCTCGAATCTTTAAAAGATTTACCACTGTATCTTTTTGACATAATTCTATTTTAATTGATCCAAAAAAAAAGGCCATCAAAAGATGGCCTTTAAATTTTAAATTTTTGTTTGGGGGCTTTACATTCCCATACCACCCATACCGCCCATTCCACCCATGCCGCCCATTCCTCCAGGCATTGCAGGTGCGCTAGCATCTTTGTCTTCTGGCTTGTCAGCTATCATGGCTTCAGTCGTAACTAATAATCCTGAAATAGATGCTGCATCTTGTAAAGCAGTTCTTACAACTTTCACAGGATCAATAATACCTTTAGCGAACATGTCACAATATTCTTCGTTTTGCGCATCATAACCATGTGTTTTTTTATTCTGTTCTAAAAGTTTACCAACAACTACTGATCCGTCTACGCCAGCATTTTTTGTAATTTGCCTAATAGGAGCCTCCAATGCTCTTCTTACCAAATCAACACCAGCCTTTTGGTCTTCACCTTTAGCTTTAACTTTTTCAAGATCTTGAGCAGCATACAATAATGCACAACCACCACCAGTTACAATACCTTCTTCAACGGCAGCTCTTGTTGCATTTAAAGCATCTTCTACTCTGTCTTTTCTTTCTTTAACTTCAACTTCTGTAGCACCACCGACTTTAATTACTGCAACACCACCAGCTAATTTTGCTAATCGCTCCTGCAGTTTTTCTTTATCGTAGTCTGAAGTTGTTTCATCAATTTGTTGTTTTATTGAAGAACATCTTGCTTCTATATCTGATTTTTTACCAGAACCATTCACAATAGTGCTGTTATCTTTATCAACTTTAATTTTTTTACAAGAACCAAGATCATCAAGTTTAACATTTTCAAGTTTAATTCCTAAATCCTCGGAAATGACCGAACCACCTGTTAGAATAGCTATGTCCTCAAGCATAGCTTTTCTTCTATCTCCGAATCCTGGAGCTTTTACTGCTACAACTTTTAAACCACCTCTTAGTTTATTTACTACTAAAGTAGCTAATGCTTCGCCCTCAACATCCTCAGAAATAATCATTAAAGGTCTTCCAGCTTGAACAACTGCCTCTAAAAGAGGAACCATTGGTTGTAGGTTTGTTAATTTTTTTTCATGCAATAAAATAAAAGGATTTTCTAATTCAGTTGTCATTTTATCACTATTAGTAATAAAGTATGGAGACAAATATCCTCTGTCAAACTGCATACCTTCAACAACATCTAGTTCTGTTTCAATTCCTTTGTTCTCTTCAACTGTAATCACTCCTTCATTACCAACTTTTTGCATTGCTTTAGAAATCATAGTACCAATTTCTTTATCACCATTTGCAGAAATCGTTCCAACCTGTGCAATCTCATCACTATCTTTTACTTTTTTAGCTGAAGATACGAGGTTTTGTTTTACTACTTCAACTGCTGCATCAATTCCTCTTTTGACATCCATAGGATTCATTCCCGCAGTAACATACTTTACCCCTTCTTTAACTATGGCTTGAGCTAATATAGTTGCAGTAGTAGTGCCGTCACCAGCCTCATCATTTGTTTTACTTGCTACTTCCTTAACCATCTGAGCACCCATATTCTCAAATTTATCCTCAAGGTCGATTTCTTTTGCAACCGAAACACCATCTTTTGTAATTCTTGGAGCACCATAAGATTTGTCCATAACGACATTTCTTCCTTTTGGACCTAATGTTACTTTAACTGTGTCAGCTAAAATATTTACTCCCCTAATCATTGCTGCTCTAGCTTCAGCGTCGAATTTAACAATTTTTGCCATTTCTTTATCTCCTTTTAAATTAAATTATTTACTTGAAATACCCATAATGTCAGACTCTTTCATTATGCTATATTCTTTTCCATCAATTTTAACTTCTGTTCCAGACCATTTACCAAATAAAACTTTGTCACCAACTTTTACATCCATTGGAATAGTTTTTCCGTCTTCAGTTTTTGCACCCCCACCAATTGCAACAACTTTACCTTCTTGGGGTTTTTCTTGTGCAGTATCTGGTATTATTATTCCACCAGCTGTCTTTTCGTTACTATCTAAAACTTCGATTAAAACTCGATCGTGTAATGGTCTAAATTTCATAAATTCTCCTATATAATATGGAACTCATATAGAGATTGGATGTACTATTTCAAGATATAGTTAGAAATAAGTTCATTAAAAAAGATAGGAAATTAAGGGTTTTATGGGTTATAGATATTTTTGATGACTAAAAATTTAGACAAAGAGGGACTTAGTTCAATTGCTGACAACTATCAATTATTTTATGTTGATTTATGGGGAGTGGTCCATAATGGGGTTTCACTTCATATTGAGGCCATCAAGACCTTAAAGGAGATAAAAAAAAAAAATAAAGATTACATTCTTCTTACTAATGCACCTAGACCAAATAGTGCAGTAAAGTCTTTCTTGGAGAAACTGGGTATGGAAAAAGAAATTAGAGATCACGTTTTTACCTCAGGAGAAGCAGCCTTAAATTATTTGAAAAAAAATTTATTTAACAAACTTTTTTTTCATGTTGGCCCTCCTAGGGACTTTGATTTGTTTAAAGATTTTAAAAAAATGAAAACAGAAAAGATAGAAAACAGTGAATATATATTGTGCACTGGATTATTTGATGATCATGATAAAGATCTTAATTATTACAAAAATTTATTCGAAGAAAATATTCAAAAAAGAATGATTTGCACTAATCCAGATTTAATCGTGGATAGGGGTAATCAAAGGGAATTATGTGCAGGTTCCGTTGCAATGGTTTTTGAAAAAATGGGGGGAGAAGTCATATATTTTGGTAAACCTTATCCAGAAGTTTATAACCAATCATTTGATAATAAGAATAAAAAAATATTATCAATTGGAGATAACTTAAATACAGACATAAAGGGGGCAAACCTTTTAAACTTTGACTCTTTACTTATCTCAAATGGAATTCACAAAAACGAAATTAAAGAAAAAGGCATAGAAAATATTTCAAAATCTTATGAAGCAATCTGCAATTATATGCAATCAGAATTAAAATGGTAAAATCAACTCATCTTTACACAAATTTCAATATTAAACCTCAGCATAAAGGCTCAATTATTCTGATTGGTAATTTTGATGGACTTCATTTAGGCCATCAGAAATTATTTGCTTTAGCAAAAAATTATAAAAAAAAATACTCTTTAAAAGTTGGGGTCTTAACTTTTGAACCAATGCCAAAAATGTTTTTTAATAAGAATATTAAAAATTTTAGGTTATCCAACAAGAAACAAAAAATAGATCTTTTAAATAAATATAATGTTGATTTCGTAATTATAAAAAAATTTGATAAAAAATTTTCTAAAACAAAATCCATTGACTTTATAAAAAAGATATTAGCAAAAAAAATGAATGCTAAATTTATTTTTGTAAGTAATAATTTTAGATTTGGAAATAAAAGAGAAGGAGATGTAGGACAATTAATAGAATATGAGAATTCATTCAATTATAAAATTGTTAAGCCAAAACCTTTACAAATAAAAAAAAAGGTTATTTCATCTACTTTAATTAGAAATTTTTTACAAAAAGGCAATTTAGTTGCAGCAAATAAACTTTTAGATAGAAGTTGGACTGTAGAGGGGATTGTTAAAAAGGGAAGACAAATTGGAAAAAAAATTGGTTTCCCTACTGCTAATATTGATATTAAGGATTATGTTTTAGGCTGTCCTGGTGTTTATGCTGTTAAAGTAAAAATTCAAAGAGATACAAAATATGTTAAAGGTATTGCGAATTTAGGATATAGACCAACTTTTAATGGCAAAAAAATACTATTGGAAGTTCATCTATTTAATTTTTCTGGAAATTTATATAATAAGTATTTAACAGTTGAGTTTTTAAAATTTATAAGAAAAGAGAAAAAGTTCAAAAATGTAAGTCAACTTAAAAAACAAATTAAAAGAGATCTTCTAGTGGCAAAAAAAACAAAATGAGTAAAGAGCAATTAAATCTTCCCAAAACTGCATTTTCTATGAAAGCAAATCTGCCTTCTAAAGAACCTAAAATTTTGGAGCTTTGGGAAAAGATTGATCTTTATGAGCAACTAAGAAAATCAAGAAAAGGCAAAGAAAAATTTATTCTTCACGATGGACCTCCATATGCAAATGGCAATATTCATATGGGGACAGCTTTAAATAAAATTCTCAAAGACATAATTGTAAAATTTCATCAAATGAACGGGAAAGATTCTGTTTATGTCCCTGGATGGGATTGTCATGGTTTGCCAATCGAATGGAAGATAGAGGAGCAATATAAAAAAAGTAAAAAAAATAAGAATGAAGTTCCTATAGTTGAGTTTAGAAAAGAATGTAGAGTTTTTGCTGAAAAGTGGATTGAGGTACATAAGAAACAATTTAGAAGACTTGGAGTTGTTGGAGACTGGGAAAATTATTATTCTACAATGAGTTATGATGCGGAAGCTCAAATTGTCAGAGAACTTGGAAAATTTCTAAAAGAGGGAAGTTTATATAGAGGTTTTAAACCAGTTTTATGGTCAACTGTAGAAAAAACTGCTCTTGCAGACGCTGAAGTTGAATATCAAGATCATACTTCTGATACTATCTACACAGCATTTACTGTTAAGAAAACAGATATTAAAGAACTTGATGGAGCTGATGTTATTATTTGGACGACAACTCCGTGGACCATACCAGCTAATAGAGCTTTAGCTTACAATGAGAGTTTGGATTATTTAATAGTTAAATTAAATGATGATGGAGATTTTAAAGATAAAAAAATTTTAGTAGCAGAAAAACTTTTAGATTCTACTATTAAAGATTGTCAAATCAAAGAGTTCAAAATAATTAAAAACATTAAGGGAAAAGAGTTAAAACAAACTATATGTCATCACCCTTTTTCAGAACTGGGATTCACTTATGATGTTCCTCTTTTGGAAGCAAGATTTGTAACTACTGAACAGGGTACAGGAATAGTTCATTGTGCACCAAGTCATGGACCAGATGATTTTAATCTTTGCTTAAAGAATGGAATGAAAGCAATTGAGTCAGTTGACGATGATGGAAAATATACAAAAAATATTTTACTATTTGAGGGAATTCATATTTTTAAAGCAAATCCAATTGTTATAGAAAGACTTAAAGAACAAAAAAAACTTTTGTCGAACGGAAAATTAACTCATTCGTATCCACATTCATGGAGATCAAAAGCTCCATTAGTCCATAGGGCAACACCACAGTGGTTTATTTCTATGGAGAGTCATAAATTAAGAGATAAAGCTCTCAAGGCAATTGACGAGACAACTTTTTATCCTAGCAAAGGAAAAGAAAGATTGAAATCTATGATCGAAACAAGACCCGATTGGTGTGTATCAAGGCAAAGAGTATGGGGAGTTCCTTTACCAATCTTTGTAAGTAAAAAAAATAAAGAAATTTTAGTAGATGATGAAGTTTTCGAAAATATTGCAAAAATTTATGAAAAGGAGGGGTCTGATTGTTGGTTTTCAGATAATCCGCAAAGATTTTTAGGTGAAAAATATAATGCAGACGAATTTGAAAAATTGAGCGATATTGTCGAGGTATGGTTCGATAGTGGTTCTACTCACTCATTTGTTTTAGAAAAAAGAAAGGATTTGAAATGGCCAGCATCAATGTATCTGGAAGGTTCAGATCAACATCGAGGCTGGTTTCATTCCTCTTTATTAGAATCATGTGGCACTAGAGGAAGAGCACCTTTTGAGTCAATCCTTTCTCATGGATTTGTTGTTGATGGAAAAGGTTTAAAAATGTCAAAGTCACTAGGAAATGTAATTGCTCCAGAAGATATTTTAAAAAAATATGGAGCTGATATACTTAGAATTTGGGTAGCTTCATCAAATTATGCAGAGGATTTAAGAATAGACTATTCAATACTAGATCAACATTCCGAATCATATAGAAAAATAAGGAATACTTTTAGATATTTACTTGGAAACTTAAATGACAATTTTGAAGAAATCGATTTAGAAAAAATAAATCTAAAAAATTTACCAGAACTAGAGCAATTTATGCTTCATAAAATTTATACTTTAAATTTAAATTTTGAAAAATATTTTAAAAATTATGATTTCCATAATTTGTATAAAGAGTTGTTAAATTTCTGTACAGTTGACTTATCAGCATTCTACTTTGATATAAGAAAAGATACTTTGTACTGTGATCAAAAAAATTCAGAAAAAAGAAAATCAACTTTAATATTATTAAATGTAATATTAAACATCCTATTGAAATGGTTTGCGCCAATACTAGCTTTTACCACAGAAGAAATTTATCAACTTGTATCCAAAAATAAAAAAAGTATTCATTTAGAAAATTTTCTAAATTTACCAAAAAAAATTGAAAACCTCGAAGTTGAGAAAAAATGGAAAGAATTAATTAAAATAAGGGATATTTGTAATATCAGTATAGAAGAAAAAAGGTCTAATAAAGAAATAGGATCTAGTTTAGAGGCATCTTTAGAAATTGAATTAAATGAAAAAATTTTTGACTTTTATAAAGATATTGATTTTGCTGAATTATGCATAACATCAGAAGCTAAAGTAAAAAAAAGTTCTAATGATGAAATAAAAGTTTCCACAAAAAAGGCTTTAGGGGAAAAATGTCCTGTATGTTGGAAAATTAATAAAAATAAATGTGCAAGGCATTGATTGCAAAATAAATGAGTCAAAGTTTAAAAAATTTTTTAATTAAATTTTCTATTATTATTTTGATTTTTTGCTTAGATCAATTTTCAAAATACTATGTAATAAATTTTTTTGAAAATCAAAACAATCCACTTTATTTAACAAGCTTTTTAAATATTCAGCTTATATGGAACGATGGAATAGGTTTTGGACTGTTAAATTTTAATGATAATTTTTTTTACAATATAATAACAATCATAATTTTTTTAATTTTAGCTTTAATATTTGTAATTTTGATAAAAACTAAAAATTATATTTCTTATTTCTATATATTAATTTTTGGTGGTGGATTTGGCAATTTTATCGATAGGGTGCGTTACTCTTCTGTGCCAGATTTTATAGACTTTCATATCTCAAATTTCCATTGGTTTGTATTTAATATTGCAGATATATTTGTTTCAATGGGAGTTTTTTGCCTTATTATAGCTGAAATTTTTTTTAAAAATCGATCTTATGAAAAAAATTAATTTATTTTTAATTTTATTTGCAATATTTTTGACCTCTTGTCAGTCTATAAAGGATGGTTTAAGTGGGAAAAAAAATGAAAATAGTGATGAGTTTTTAGTTCAAAAAAAAAATCCATTAGTTTTACCTCCAAATTTTATGGATCTTCCCAGCCCAGAGGATGAACTTTATGAGGATGAACTTTTAAAATTAGAGGAAGAAACTCAAATTGAAAATATTTTGAATATCAGTGGCGGTCTTCAAAATAAAAAAGTAAAAAAAAGTGGTGACAGCTCAGCAGAAGATTTTGTTCTAGATCAGATTAAGAAAAAATAATGTTCTCTAGAAATATCGAGTTTAAAGGTTTCCAAAAAATTAAAAAGAAGTCCAAAGTAAATTTTATTTGGAATAAACTCAAAAAAAATTATCTAAATAACTTAGAACCTACTCTGTTAAGTTTAAGAGAGAACTATAAATACTCATATAATTTAAGACAAATTAAAAAATTCAAAAAATTTGATAATTTTAGAATTTTTGGAATGGGAGGGTCAATTCTTGGAGCTGAAGCCATCCATTCATTTTTTAAAAAAAAAATTAAAAAAAAATTTGAGTTTGTCAATAATTTTGATTTTAAAAATGATAAAAAAACAAAAATATCCAGATTAAATATTGTTATTTCAAAATCTGGAAATACGCTTGAAACTATAGTTAATTTTAATCTAGATAATTTAAAAAAAAATACATTATTCATCACTGAAAATAAAAAAAATTATTTAACACATATCGCACATAAAATGAAAAGTGAAATAGTTGAACATAGAAATTTTATAGGGGGTAGATATTCCGTTTTATCTGAAACAGGTATGTTGCCCGCAAGTCTTATGGGTTTAAACCCGCAAAAATTTAAACAATTTGATAACTTAATTAGAAAGAGAGGATTTATAGAAAAATTAATATCAAATGTAGACTCAATATTATATTTTTATGAAAAAAAAAAATTTAATTCAATAATTATAAATTACGATGAAAATTCTAATGATTTATTTAGTTGGTATCAACAACTAGTAGCAGAAAGTTTAGGTAAAAAGGGCAAAGGTATTTTACCGATAGTTTCAAATATGCCGAAAGATAATCACAGTATGATGCAATTATATCTTGATGGTAATAAAAACAATTTTTTTACCATCTTCTTTAATGAAGATAATGAAATAAAAAATGTTAAAAAAAACGATATTTTGAGATCTCATTCTTTTTTAAAAAATAAAAGCTTAAATGAGATCATGTTTGCACAATTTAAAGCGACTCAAAATATTTTTAAAAAGAAAAATATACCTTTTAGAAGTTTTATTGTTAAAAAAAGAGAAGAAAAAACTTTGGGAGAATTGTTTACATTCTTTATACTCGAGACAATTTTATTAGGAAGAGCACTCAAACTAAATCCTTATGATCAACCAGCTGTTGAATTGATTAAAAAAGAGACTATCAAAATTTTAAGAAATAATTAATTTGCAAAAATTATTTTAGAAATACCATACAATCTTGTGTCAAAAATATTTATTTTGTTTGTTATATCAATATTATCTTTTTTATGTCGGTGGATAACAATTATACCATTTTTTTTTATAATTTTTTTTTCAATAATTTTATCAATTATTGAATTGATATTTTTTTCTTTGAAGGGCGGGTCTAAAAATATTAAATCATACTTCAGACTATTCTTTTCAATCGTATTTAAATATTCAAAACAATTTTTCCTTATTACTTGACATTGATTTTGGCAATCGAGCTTAGATATATTTTTAATCAAAATTTCCAAAACATCTTGGTAATCTTCTACAAAGGTAACAATCTTTGCACCTCTAGAAATTGCCTCTAACCCAAAAGATCCAGAGCCGGAAAATAAATCTAAGATATTTGAATTATTGATTTTTATTTCGATTTCATTTGAATGAGAAATAACATTAAAAATCGATTCTTTTACTAAATCTTTAAGTGGTCTTGTACTTTTGTCATTGGGTAGGCAAATTTTTTTGCCCTTAAATCTGCCTGAAATTATTCTCATCAATCAATTACTTTGTATCCTATATCTTTTCTAAAAAAACCATTTTCCCAGTTAATTTGATTAATCAATTTTATTGCTGATTCTCTTGCAACTTTAAAATTATTAGATCTTATTACAAAATTTAAAACTCTACCACCATTTGAAAAAATTTTTTTGTTATCGTATTTTGTTCCAGCATGAAAAAGGAATTCATTTTCTTTAAATTGTATAGTATCTAATTTGATTTCAACATTAATTTTATAATCCTCTGGGTAACCTTTTGAACAAAGCACAATACATAAAGTCTTATCTTCATGCCAGTCGATATCAATTTTTTCAAGTTTTTCATTACAACTTGCCTCAATAATTTTCGCAAAATCACTTTTAAGTTTTGGCAATATAGTTTGACATTCTGGATCACCCATTCTTACATTGTATTCAATAAGAAATGGTTCGTTATTAACAATCATAAGTCCTGCATATAAAAAACCTTTAAAATTAGTATCTAATTCTTCTAACCCTTTTAAAGTTGGCTTAATAATTTTGTTAATTATCTTTTTATTTAATTCCTCACTTTCAAGTCTGGAAGGTGAATATGCACCCATCCCTCCAGTATTTTTCCCTTTGTCACCCTCTTGTACTCTTTTATGATCTTGTGCAGTGCCAAATTTCCTATAGTTTTTTCCATCAGAAATAATAAAAAAACTCATTTCTTCACCCTTCAAAAACTCTTCTATTAATAAATTTTTTGTTTCTCCAAATTTTCCATTAAAAATTTCATTTATTGCTACTAAGGACTCAGTCTCATTTTCACAAATATACACACCTTTTCCTGCGGCTAAACCATCAGCTTTTATAACAACAGGAAATTTACAATTTTTTAAATATTCCTCAGCTTCTTTTGTGCTTTCGAATATCCCAAATTTAGCAGTTGGAATATGATACTTTTGACATAGTTTTTTAGTAAATATTTTTGAACCTTCAAGTTGAGAGGCGATTTTATTTGGACCAAACACTTTAATATCAAACTTTTCCAAAAAATCGACAATGCCGTCCACTAGTGGTATTTCTGGGCCAACGATAACAAAATCAATTTTTTTTTCTAGAATAAAATTTTTAAGGTCTTGAAATTTTTCCATTTCGATTTGAACATTTTCTGCAATTTCTGCTGTTCCAGCATTACCAGGGAAACAATAAATTTTTTTAACATTTGCTGATTTTTTTAAAGTTGCACAGATTGCATGCTCTCTTCCGCCACTTCCAATTATTCCAAATTTCATATATTAATGTATAAACTAAAAATGTTTAAAAAATTAGCAAAAATAAAGTATCTGCCGAATAATTTTGAAATTATTGAAGATGGCGATCATGTTATTTGTGCTTTATCAGGTAAAAAAATTTCAATCAAAAATCTTAATTATTGGAATGTTGAAGATCAAGAACCTTATTATTCTTATGTAGAAGCTTCATTAAAAAGAGATAAGATAAAATAAATTACTTCCAGCGATTATGAGTCCAAATCCATTGGCCTGGATTCTTTAAAATCATTTTTTCAATCACCTTGTTTAAATTAGCAGTTATTTTCTCTATGTTTTCATTTTCCTCAAAATCGATAGGTTTAAGAATTTTACATCTAAATTTATCATTTTTTCCTCGCTCAATATGAACTGGGACTATTTTACATCTAAACTTTTTTACAAATTGCGCTGGAATTGTTGTTGTTAATGCATCTTCTCCAAAAAAATCTATTCTTTCACCTTCTGATACTCTTTGATCTATCATTAATGCTATTGAGGTTCCCTTTTTAAAATATTTTAATATTTCTTTTGTTCCTGAGATTCCCTTTTTGATTTGTTTTTTACAGATATATTTTTTTCTAATAACTTCCATAAATGGATTAATAAATTGATTATTCAAAGGCCTATAAATTGCAGCTAAGTCGACCCCAGACTTTTCTATCAGCATTGCCATCAACTCAAAGTTATCAAAATGGCCAGAAATAAAGATAACTGGTTTACGATTAGATTTTATTTCATCTAATATTTCTTGTCCTTCAAGTTCAACAAAAGAACTTGAATTTAATAACCGAAATTGTTTTATGAAAACATACTCTGCAAAAATTTTTCCATAATAAGACCACATGTCTTTCTCAATTTTTTTTTTTGAAATATTATCTATATTTGGAAACGCCCTTAAAATATTTTTATTAGTTACTTTTTTAGATCTAAAAAATGAACCTATAATCATAAAAAACTTACCTGCTAAAATTCTAGATAATTTTATTCCTATAATTTTAAAAATTATAAAAAAAAGAAAAATTAATAAAAATTGTATAAAGTATTTTATTTTATTCATTTGTTATTCTTATAAAATTTTTCAAATCTTCTTCTTCGTGAATTTTTAATTCAACCTCTAAGTAATTAATTTCTTTTTTATAATTTTCAAATATCTTAGTATAATCTTTTTCGGTAGTAATTATTTCTGAATTTATTAGTTTTGCTTGCTTAATTATTTTTTCAATGTCATTTTTTGAATACTTATAATGGTCAGGGTATATAATTTCCTTAGAAATTTTAAATTTATTTTTAAGTAAGATTTCTTTAAAATCATCTGGTTCACCAATTCCAGAAAAAATTAGATATTTTCGCTCTAAATTAATTTCTTTAAGATTTTTTGGCTCATAATAAGTATAAAAAATTTTTATTTTAGGATTAATACTATAAATTGTTTTTTCTATATCTTTTGAAGCGTTAATTTGCCCATTTAGAAAGACAGCATCATACTTTTTTAAACTATTAAGCTTTTCTCTTAAGGGCCCTGCTGGAATTAATTGACCATTGCCAATCCAGTTTTTAATTTTGAAGCATACAAATTTTAAATCATAATCTATTTGACTATCTTGAAGACCATCATCAAAAATTATGACCTCATATAAATCATTTATGGCATTTTTAATAGCATTCAATCTGTTATTAGCTACAATTAACTTAGTTTTTTTTTTTAGAATAATTTCTTCATCAAGTTGATTTTTGTAATTTTTTTTTGCAGTTACAGTTTTTATATTGTTGTCATTAAAAAGATCAAATAATTTTATTGTTAATGGGGTTTTTCCTGTACCGCCTATGTATATATTTCCTACACAAATTGATTTGATTTGCGAAAATTTTGTTTTTTTTTTAAAATTTAAAAAAAGGTTATTAAGAATAATAATCGAGGTAAATGGTTTCAAAATCTTTGATAAAAAATTAATTTTTTTATATTTCCAAAATTTTGGTTTTTTAAACTGCATTTTATAAAAAAATATCTATTTCTTTTAATGTATCTTTTAATATTTTTTTTCCCATCAAGTTAATTTTTTTTTTAATATTCTTTTTGAAATTTTTTTTAGAGGAAAGAAGTTTATTCAATGTATCTGCCATATTACTTGATTTATCAATCTCATATGTAATTTTTTGATTTTTTAAAAACTTATAGATTTCATTAAAATTTCTTACATTTTTCCCATGCAAAATATTGCAACCAAATCTTGCTGCCTCTAGTGGATTTTGCCCACCATGATTTATAATAGAACCTCCTAAAAATACATTTTTACAAATCGAGAAAAAAGATTTAGTTTTTCCGTAAGAGTTAACAATATATATATCTGTGTTTTTAGGAATTTTTTTTTCTGGAATTTCTTTATGTGTTTTTAATCCAATATTTTTCAGCTGATCTTCAATCTCTTCAACTCTATCAATGTGGCGAGGAATTATGATTGTTAATAAATTATGATATTTCATTCGAAGTTTTTTATGAACATTACCACAAAATTCTTCTTCACTATTGTGTGTGCTTGAAGCACACCATATTACTCTTTTTGAAATATATTTTTTTGTTTTTGCACTAATTTTATTGATCTCATTTTCAGACTGAGAAAATTTTAAGTTTCCAATATATATTGTTTTTTTTGCACCTAATCTTTTAAGATAAATTTGCGACTCTTTACTTGCTGATAGACACAATTTGAATTTACTGAAAATAAAATTAGAAAAATTTGAAAACCTTTTCCATCTGTCAAAAGTTTTTTTTGTAATCCTTCCATTAATTAGAACTATAGGAATATTATTTTTTTCTAAATTTAAAATCATATTTGGCCAAACTTCGGAGTCTATAAATAACGCTAAAGAAGGCTTCCAATAATTGAGAAATTTTTTACTTAGAAAATTTGTATCTATAGGAAAAAATTGATGAATTATTTTTTTAGACTTAACTTTTGATATTATCTTCGAGGAACTCAAAGTATTTGATGTAATCAGAATTTGTGAAATATTTTTCATTTTTTCAAATTTTTCTATTAAAGGTACAATACTTTGAAACTCTCCAACACTAGCTCCATGTAACCATATTAATTTACCTGATTTTTTAGATTGAGAAAAAAAACATAATTTTTCCTTTACTCTTTTGTAATCTTCCTTTTTTCTGAAAATCCTAAATAGAATAATTAATGGTGACAGTAAAAAAGTAATGTTAATTAAAATTCTATAAAAAAATAACATTACAATCTTTTAATTTGTTTTTCGTAGAAATTTTTATAAATTTTAGATGTACTTAATAGATCATCATGTTTACCCTCACCTACAACTGATCCATTATCTATTACATAAATCTTATCTGAATTTAATATAGTCGATAATCTATGAGCGATTACTATTGTTGTTTTACCCTCAGTTAAAAAACTAATTGCCTTTTGAATTTTATTTTCTGTATCGGCATCCAATGAAGAAGTTGCCTCATCTAATAATATTATCTGGCTTTTTTTAAGAATTGCTCGTGCAATAGATAATCTTTGTTTTTCTCCACCAGATAGTTTAATTCCATTTTCTCCAATAATAGTTTCATATTTTTTTGGTAATTTCTCAATAAATTCATCAGCAAAAGAAAATTTTGCAGCAGCTTTAATTTGATCATCTGAAGCATCTAAATTTGCATAGGCAATATTATTTTTTATTGTATCATCAAACAGAGTTGTGTCCTGACTTACTAAAGATATATTATTCCTTAGCGATCTTATCGTTGATTTATAAATTGATTGATTGTCAATTTTTATATCACCTTCATGAATGTTATAAAATCTTGGAATTAAATTTAGTATTGTTGATTTACCAGCTCCACTGTGGCCAACCAACGATGTCATTTTTTTCCCTGGAATATCTAGCTTAATTGATTTTAATATTTTATTCTCGTTTTTATCATAATCAAATGAAACATCACTAAAAGTAATTTTACCCTCATTAATGTTTATATCGGTAGCTTTATCGTTATCTTTAACCTCATTTATATCATCAACTATTGGCAGAACTCTTCTTGCACCAGATAAACCTTGTTGAATAACAATATTAAGAGTAGCTAGAGATCTAACAGGTTGATAAGCCAACATCATTGCAGCAAGAAATGAAAAAAAATTACTCACTTCTAATTCGTTATTTGCAACAAGTTTTGCAGATATAAAAATTAGACATGCTATCATAATTCCGGTTAAGGCCTCCATAATTGGAGAGGCTCTAACAAAAACTATATTAATTTTTCTAGACGTTTCTTTGAGGTTATTTATATAAATATTAGCTCTATTTTTCTCATAAGATTCTTTTTGAAAAATTTTCATTAATTTGTGATTCTTAAATATTTCCATTAGATATGTATTTAAAATACCTGCTTTTTGCATTGCTTCAGTTGTCACTTTGCTTATTCTTTTTCCAAGTGTTCTCGCAGCTATACTGGCCAAAGGTATCATAATAATTGCTACTAATGATAGTTTCCAGTTTTGATAAAACATAACTGACAGCAAGCCTATCAAAGTTAAACTATCTTTAAAAAGATTTAAAATTGCTGTGCTAACAAGATTGGTAATCATATTTACATCATTAACTATGTTGGTAATAAATTTTCCAGAATGTTTGTTATCAATTAATTTTGTATCAGCTTTAATTATTGAGGCAAACATATCGACTTGGATATCTTTTCTTACATTTTCCGAAACATTAATCATTATTACTTTTGCGAGATATAATGAGCCGCCTTTGATAAAAAATGCCAAAACTATTAAACCAGGTATAACAAAAATTAAATTTTGATCTTGATTGATAAATAATTGTTTAATAGCAGGGTCCAATAAGTAAGCAACAGACGAAGTGCTAGCAGCTAAAAGTAAAGAAAAAAAAACAGAGAGTAAGATTTGTTTTAAATATTTTTTTGTATAATCTTTATAAAGTCTTTTTAAAATTTCAATATTAGTCATTTTAATATTTTCCTATTATAATATTAATAAAAACTAAAAATCCTAACAAGTTGTTAGATTTAAAAATTTTTAAACAGTTTTGTGGTTTGTCTATATCTAGCTTTCTTAGTTGAAAATAAAAAATTTGTAAAAAAATAAAAATTAAAAATAAAAAATAGTATTTATTCAAATTCATTAAAAATCCTATAGCTAGTAGAGCGAAAAAAAAGATTGAGAAACATATTTTCAAAAATATAAATGGGTTTGACTTAAATTTAATTGAGGTTGATTTTAATCCTATAATTTCATCATCTTTAATGTCTTGAAACCCGTAGATCGTGTCATAAGCAAGTGTCCAAAATATGGCTCCGAAGTAAAATATTAATGGAGTAAATAAAATTTCGGTATTAATTGATGTCCATCCAAGTATTAAACCATAGTTAAATGTAATACCTAAAAAAAGTTGAGGCCAATATGTATATCTTTTCATCAGTGGATATGAAAATGCTAAAGGCATTGAAGCTAAAGCAATTATAATTGTAAAGTTATTAAAATTAATAAGAATTAAAAAGGCTAGTGTACACAAGATTATTACATAAAATAATCCTAAGTTAACGGAAATTTTTCCCGAGGCAATCGGTCGATTTTTTGTTCTAAAAACTTTTTTATCAAATTTCCTATCTAGAATATCGTTAACAATACAACCAGCTGATCTCATCAAAATTGAACCTAGAAAAAAAAGAATTAAATAAAAAAAATACTTATTCAGATTATTTGAAAAATTATAAACTAAAGATAAGCCCCAAGCACAAGGCCAAAATAATAACATATAACCGATTGGTTTTTTAAGTCTTATAAGTTCAATAAATAAGTTTAATTGGTTCATAAAATTTACTTGTAAATAACAAAGGCAAGATTGATAATCAAACTGATTCGTATGAATATAGATTACACAGTTACCGCATTAATGTTTCCAGCAATTCCTTTGCTTATGAACATATATAGTAACAGATTTCATTCATTGAGTAAGTTGATTAGAGAGCTTCACGATGAACACGTCTATGAAAACCACGTTCCTGCTGAGTGGAAAAAGCAGTTTATTAACTTAAGTGGCAGAATTGTCTTATTGAGATGGACGATTATGTTTGCGGCTTTTGGTTTTTTATTTAATATGTTAACTGTGCTTGGTCTTTACTTAAACGAAATATTTATAGCCCGGGTTATTTTTGGTTCTTGCTGTTTATCTATGATTATATCGATATTGTTTTTTATTAGAGAAATTCATATCTCAACTAATGCACTCAAACTTCATATGTCTGATATGGATGTAAAAGTTGACTAAGGAATTATTACAGCAGGCCCTAAAATTTTTCTATTTTCTAAATCTTGGTGTGCTTTTACGATTTCACCTAAAGAATATTTTTTGAAAATATTTAATGTAAATTTTTTTGCAATAAACATTTCAAAAACTTTTTTTGCAGCCTCATCTAACTCATCTCTGGTAGTCGTATAATGTGCAATGCTTGGTCTCGTTAAATATAAACCTTTTGGTGCTAAAGATTTAGTTACATTACATGGATCTAAAGGACCTGATGCGTTTCCGAAAGAAACCATCATACCTCTCACTTTTAAACATTCAATAGAACCATCAAAAGTTTTTTTACCAACACCATCATAAACAACTGGCACTCCAACACCATTTGTTATCTCTTTAACTTTTTCCGCAAAATTTTCTTTTGAATAATTAATAACATGATCACACCCATTAGCTTTTGCAATTGCAATTTTTTCATCTGAACCTACTGTTCCAATTACTTTGCACCCTAAACTTTTTGCCCACTGACAAAATATTTGTCCAACGCCCCCAGCTGCTGCGTGAAATAAAATAGTTTCACCTGATTTAACAGGATAAGTTTTATGAAGAAGATAGAAAACAGTAAAGCCTTTAGTCATTAAAGTTACCACATTATCTAACTCAATCTCATTGGGAACTTTTACTAATTTTTTTGTTGGAAAAATTCTATGAGTTGAATAAGAGCCAATAGGCATTGATGCATAAGCTACTCTATCTCCAACTTGAAAGTCTTTTACATCTGGACCAGTTTTTTCTATTACACCAGCACCTTCAATCCCAATATTTGACGGAAGTTTTACCGGGTAAAGCCCAGATCTATGATAGGTGTCTATATAATTTAATCCAATCGCCTCATTTTTTATTAACACTTCACCAGACTTTGGATCGTTAAGTTTTATGTCTTTAATTTCTAAAACTTCTGGCCCACCAGTTTTGCTTATTACTACAACTTTCATAATTTATTTTACAAATGTATCATTATGATAATCTTGAACAGCTTGCAAGATTTCAGCCTTAGTATTCATTACAAATGGTCCCCCTCTAGCAATTTCTTCGTTAATAGGTTTTCCAGATATCACTAAAAATTTGGCATCTGATTTACCCTTTACTTTTAATTCATCACCTTTTGAAAGTAATATAAGAGTACTATCTTTCACATTATCGTGTTTTTTTTCACCAATTTCAATTTCTCCATTAATTAAATAAATAAATGAATTGTGAGTAGAGGGTAATTTCAAATTAAATGTTTTATTTTTATTCAGCTCAACATCAAAATAAATTGGCTCAACATTGTGTCCTTTAACAGGACCTTCAGCTTTATCATATTTACCAGCTATAACTTTTACTTGTTTCTCATCATCTTTATGAATGGCCATTTTATCAGCATCAATGTAAATATATTCTGGTTTGCTCATTTTTAATTTAGCAGGCATATTAATCCATAATTGAAAACCATGAAGTTTACCTTCTTTCATGGCAGGCATTTCAGAGTGAATGATACCACTTCCTGTTTTCATCCATTGAACATCTCCTGCTGTCATTCTTCCTTCACCACCTGTGCTATCTTTATGTTCAAAGTCACCTGCAAGCATATAAGTAACTGTTTCAATTCCTCTATGAGGGTGAGGCGGAAAACCTGCAATATAATCCTCACTATTTTCTGAACCAAATTCATCTAACATTAAAAAAGGATCAAAGTAATTTGGTTCAACACCAATACTTCTTTTCAACTTTACCCCAGCACCATCTGATGCTGGAATAGGGTCTATAATTTTGCTGACTTCAACTTTCATAAAATTAAAATAAGTATTAAAGTTTAATATTCAATATTATTAACCACATCTGTTACATCGAACAGTAGCAAACATATCATCCCAGTCTGTCTCTTTTTCTTCTATGTAATCTAATAAACATCTCAAGGCCTTTGATTGATCTGGAAGATCATACTTATCAACTATTTGTTCTAACATTTTTTCTGAGTCAGAATAAATTTCAAAAGACACGTTTTTTTTTTCGCTCATATTTTCTCCTTTTTAATTATGCCTCATTAGATATGTTTATAAATAATAATGGAATTTTAAGATATGTGCGAAATGTCTGACCTATATTAACCTTATTAATTCTGATAAATCTTTAATTTCAGAATTAGGTTTATAGTCTAGATTATCAAAAATATTTTTATTTCTATTTACCCAAATAGCATTATAACCATAATTTCCTCCACCTGAAACATCCCAAGTATTTGCACTTAAAAAAGCTATTTCATTTTTTTCAATACGATATTTTTGATACGGCATGTCATAAACTTTAGAGTCAGGTTTATAAATTCCCACTTTTTCAATTGAAAAAAGATCATCAAAAATATTATCTAATTTATTGTTTTTGACTAATTCATTTAACAGAGTAGGGGTCCCATTAGATAAAATTGCTAATTTTAATTTTTTTTCTTTAAGTGTTTTTAAAACTTCAGGAACTTCTTTAAAAGGAGAGAGAATTTTATATAAATCTAATAATTCACTTCTCATTGAAGGATCTACATTAAAAGCTTTCATTGATTTATCTAAACTGTCTTCTGTAATTTGCCAAAAATCTTTATGTCTTTTCATTAAACTTCGGAGCCAGGTGTATTCTAATTGAGTTGTTCTCCAATAATTTGCAAAACTTTCCCACTTACTTCCAATTTTATCTTTACATTTTTCTGCAGCAGAATTGACATCAAATAGTGTGCCATAAGCATCAAAAATTATTGCTTTAATATTTTTCATAAACTAACTTAACACAAATGAGCAATATTAGATTATTTTTTTCAAATTTGTTATCAGATGACATGATTGACAAATTAGATAAGTCTCAATCTCATTATTTAACTAAAGTAATGAGAGTTAAAGAAAATGAAGTTTTTTCTTTATTTAACAAAAGTGGAGAGTGGGAGGCAAAAATTTTAGGAATATCCAAAAATATTGTTGAATTTAAAACTACTAAACAGTTAAGACAAAAAGAAAATACCAGAGAGTTATGGTTAGCATTTTCTCCACTTAAATCAAACTATCAAAACTTTATGATCCAAAAAGCAACAGAGCTCGGCGTAACAAAATTTTTACCAATTATATTTGATAGAACTATTGTTAGGAAAATTAACAAAGAACGACTAGAAAAGATAGTTGTTGAAGCATGTGAACAATCAAACCGTATTAATGTACCAACATTTGAAAAGTCTCAAAACTTAACCAATTTTTTGAAAACTAATTCTATAGATTTAATTTTTACAGATTTAAATTCGAATAATAATAAAATTGATAAATCAAAACTTACAGATAGACCAGTTTGTATTATTATAGGTCCTGAGGGTGATTTTTCAGAAACTGAAAGACAAAAGATTCTCTCTTTTAGTAGTGTTCAAGCAATTAAAATTAATGAAAATATTTTAAGGTCAGAAACAGCTGTCATTTCAGCAATTTCGATCATAAATTATGTTATTAATTGATAAATTGTCGCGAAAACTAAAGTGTAATTTTTATAAAAGGGCTTTATATAGCTATTAAAAATGAAAAAAATATTATTAATAATTTCTAGTTTTTTTATAATGGTGGAAGCATTTGCTGATCAACCAAAAGATTGGCAATTAGGTTTCCAAAATCCTGCATCAGATGGAATGAGAGATATTGTTAATTTTCACAATAACCTTTTACTTCCAATTATAATTGCGATTAGTGTTTTTGTTTTATTTCTAATGCTTTATGCTTGCATAAGATTTAGAGCTTCTGCGAATCCAAATCCATCAAAAAGAACGCACAATGTAACTGTTGAAATCTTATGGACTTTAATTCCTTGTTTAATTTTAATAGTTATGGCAGTTCCATCATTTAAAATTTTATATAAACAAGATACAATTCCAAAAGCTGATTTGACTATAAAGGCTATTGGTTATCAGTGGTACTGGGGATACGAATACCCTGATGAAAATATTATCTTTGACTCTTATATGATTGAAGAAAAAGATTTAAAAGCTAATCAGCCTAGACTACTTGCTGTAGACAATGAAGTTGTTGTACCAGTTAATAAGGTTGTAAAAGTTTTAATCACAGCTAATGATGTCTTACACGCATGGGCCTTGCCATCTTTTGGAGTTAAAAGAGATGCAGTTCCAGGAAGAATTAATGAAACGTGGTTTAAGGCTGAAAAAGAAGGTACATATTATGGTCAATGTTCAGAACTTTGTGGAATAAAACATGCTTTTATGCCAATTACAGTTAAAGTTGTAAGTGAGGAAGATTATCAAGAATGGTTATCAGAAGCACGAGTGAAATTTGCAAAGGAAGAAGTTGAAAACGATAAATTAAAACTAGCGAGTAGATAAATTATGTATACACAAACAGCGTCACATGATGATCATCATACCCCAATAGGTTGGAAACGTTGGGCATATTCAACTAATCATAAAGATATAGGTACAATGTATTTAATCTTTGCAATTGTTGCAGGGGTAATTGGAACAGCATTTTCAGTATTAATGAGAATGGAATTGATGCATCCAGGAGATGGTATCTTAGGTGGAAATTATCATTTGTATAACGTGTTAGTTACCGGTCATGGTTTAATCATGATTTTCTTTATGGTAATGCCAGCGATGATAGGTGGATTTGGTAATTGGTTTGTGCCAATTATGATTGGCGCACCTGATATGGCATTTCCTAGAATGAACAATATTTCTTTCTGGTTATTACCAGTTTCATTAACATTATTAATTCTATCAATTTTTGTTGATGGCCCTCCAGGTCAAACAGGAGTTGGTGGTGGATGGACTATTTATCCCCCGTTATCCTCTAAAGCTGGTCAACCAGGTCCTGCAATGGATTTAGCAATTCTAAGTTTACACTTAGCAGGAGCTTCTTCAATTTTAGGTGCAGTGAATTTCATCACTACGATCTTAAATATGAGAACACCAGGTATGACGCTTCATAAGATGCCTCTATTTGCCTGGTCAATTTTAGTAACAGCATTTTTACTATTGTTGTCTTTGCCAGTACTCGCTGGTGCAATAACAATGTTGTTGACAGATAGGAATTTTGGAACTGCCTTTTTTGAGGCTCAGACAGGAGGTGATCCAGTTTTATTCCAACATTTATTTTGGTTCTTTGGTCATCCAGAAGTTTATATTTTAATTTTACCAGGTTTTGGAATGATCAGTCATATAGTTTCGACTTTTTCAAGAAAACCAGTTTTTGGTTACTTGGGAATGGCTTATGCAATGGTAGCTATTGGCATCGTAGGTTTTGTTGTATGGGCACACCATATGTACACAGTAGGTTTAGGCACAGATACTAAAGCTTATTTTCTAGCAGCTACGATGATTATAGCAGTGCCAACTGGAATTAAAATTTTTTCATGGATTGCTACGATGTGGGGTGGATCAATTTCTTTTAAAACACCTATGGTTTGGGCTCTAGGATTCATTTTTATGTTCACAGTTGGTGGGGTTACAGGAGTAGTTCTTGCAAATGCTGGTGTAGATACAGCGATGCATGATACTTATTACGTTGTTGCACACTTTCATTATGTCTTGTCTTTAGGTGCTGTCTTTGCAATTTTCGCTGGCTTTTATTATTGGTTTTCAAAAATGTCTGGATATGAATATTCAGAGTGGCTAGGGCAATTACATTTTTGGTTAACTTTTATTGGAGTGAACTTAATTTTCTTTCCACAACATTTTTTGGGGTTAGCAGGTATGCCTAGAAGATATGCTGATTACCCTGATGCATTTGCAGGGTGGAATTATATCTCCTCAATCGGTTCATATGTTGCTGTTGCCGGGTTGGTAGTATTTTTTGTTAATCTTATTTATTCTTTTGCAAAGAAAAAAGCAGCTGCTCAAAATCCATGGGGAGTTGGAGCTACAACTTTAGAATGGACAGTCCCATCTCCACCGAACTTCCATACTTTTGAAGAATTACCAAAGTTTGAGGATGATCAAGAAACACAAAAATCTCATAGTTAATAAAAGAGCAAAAATAATTAATGAGTAATTCAAGGCTAAAAAATAAAAGTTTAAGTCAAGAAGATTTATTTAATTTCTCTGAATTATTTAAACTGATGAAACCAAGAGTAATGTCATTGGTAATTTTTACTTGTGCGGTTGGACTATTAACCTCACCAAATCTTGTATCAACAAAAGATGCTATAATCGGAATTTTATTAGTTTCTTTAGGAGCCGGTGCAGCTGGTGCATTAAATATGTGGTATGAGTCAGATCTAGATGCTTTAATGACAAGAACTTGTTTAAGACCTATACCAACTGGAAAGATTAATAAAAATCAGGCTCTAATTTTTGGTATTACTTTGTCTATTATTTCAGTAGTAGCATTAGATTACTTTACAAATAGAATTTCAGCAGCAATTTTACTTTTAACAATCTTATTTTATGTTTTTGTTTACACAATTTGGTTAAAAAGAAGAACGCCACAAAATATTGTTATTGGTGGAGCTGCTGGGGCTTTCCCTCCAGTAATTGGATGGACTATAGCTACTGGCTCATTATCTATCGAACCGTTAGCGTTTTTCTTAATAATATTTTTTTGGACACCTTCACATTTTTGGGCTTTGAGCTTGTACAAATCAGATGATTATAAAAAAGCAAATATACCTATGTTGCCACTTACTAATGGGGTTGAGAGTACAAAAACCAATATATTTGTTTATTCACTGTTAATGTTGCCAGTTATTATTTTTCCTTTTTGGATAAATTTCGCAGGTTTAGTTTTCTTAATACCTTCATTGCTACTAACTTTTTATTATAATTTCTTATGTTTTGAGCTTTATAATTTTAAAAAAAACAAGTTTGACCCAAAAAAAGCTAAATCAATATTTGGATATTCTATTTTATATTTATTTTTGGTTTTTGTACTTTTTCTGATAGATAAGATTTTATGATAGTACCTGATAAAAAAACAAAGAAAAAAAATATAATAACTGCTTTAGCAATTATTGCTTTCATGATCTTTCTTTTCTTTTTTACGCTTTATAATACAGGAGTATTTGATAGATCATTATGATTCAAAAAAAAAAATTAACTCCGTTAATACTCTCAGCAATTTTTGTTTTAATGCTAGGTCTGTCTTATGCTGCGGTGCCTTTATACGATTTATTTTGTAGAGTAACTGGTTTTGGTGGAACTACTCAAATATCTAGTGAAGCTCCAAAAATTGTATTGAATAAAATTGTAAGTGTTAGGTTTGATACTAATGTTAATAATTTGCCTTGGGATTTTAAGGCAAAAAGTAACGTTATAGATGTAAAAGTAGGCCAGGTTAATAAGATAGAATTTGAGGTAGAAAATTATAGTTCAGAGCCTACAGCCGGAGTTGCAAGCTTTAATGTTTCACCTGCGAGTTTTGGAAAATATTATAGTAAATTGGGGTGTTTTTGCTTTGAAAAACAAGAATTAAAAGCCGGAGAAAAAGCTACTTACGTAATGACTTTTTATTTAGACCCAGAAATGGTCAATGATCCAACTGTTAAAAACTTACAAGACGTAACTATGTCGTATACTTTTTTCTCGACAGATTACTATAAACAATCATAATTCAAAAAAATGTCAGCTGAAAAAAAACATGATTATCATTTAGTAGACCCTAGTCCTTGGCCAATTTATACTTCCTTTTCTTGTTTAGTATTAGCCTTAGGATCAGTTTATTATCTACATTCAGATGTATCATGGGGAATGTACCTGGGCTTTGCTTTATTGATTTATGGAGCTTATATGTGGTTCAGAGATGTAGTTATTGAAGCTGAACACCAAGGACATCACACTCCTGTAGTTCAAATTCACCATCGATATGGTATGACATTATTCATTGCTTCAGAAGTAATGTTTTTCGTGGCATGGTTCTGGGCATACTTTGATGCAAGTCTTTTCCCAAATGAGTTTGTTGGAAATGTATGGCCACCAAAAGATATTGAAACATTTGATCCTTGGGATATCCCATTAATCAATACTTTGATTTTATTATTATCAGGAACAACAGTTACATGGTCTCATCATGCACTTCTAGAGGACGACAGAAAAAGTTTTATTCAGGGATTATGGCTGACTGTTATTTTAGGTTTTTGTTTTACTCTTCTACAAATTTATGAGTATCAGCACGCATCATTTTCTTTTTCGGATCATATTTATGGATCAGTATTTTATATGGCAACAGGGTTCCATGGCTTCCATGTGCTAGTGGGAACTATATTTTTAGCTGTATGTTTGTTTAGAGGGAAAAGGGGACATTTTAATAAAGATCATCATTTTGGTTTTGAGGCCGCAGCGTGGTATTGGCATTTCGTTGATGTGGTATGGCTGTTTTTATTTGCAGCAATTTATATTTGGGGAAGTTAATTTTAATCATTGAAACATAAGTTTTTATTTTCAGTTTTTGTAATTTTTTTCATATTAGTCTTTTTTGCATTAGGTACTTGGCAGATTATTAGATTAAATTGGAAGAATAATCTTATTTTAGAAATCGAAAACTCATTAAAAAATCCTCCAGTAGAACTTTCTCAATCTAATAAAGAAAATTTTCTAAAAATTAAAACATCGGGTATTATTGATTTTGAAAAACAAATTTATTTATATAATTTGAATGATTCTGGCACCCCAGGATTTGAAGTTATTAATCCGATTTTAATCAACGATGAAAATTATCTGCTTAATCGAGGCTGGATACCATTTGAAAAAAAAAATACCCAAGAAATAAATATTTTTGATCAAAACGATATAGTAGGAACTCTCAAAATTCAGGGAAGAAAAAATATTTTTAAACCAGACAATGATATTAAAGAAAATTACTGGTTTAGCCTGAATAGAGAAGATATCTTAAAATTTACTGGTAAAAAATTTTCTAATTACATAATTTATTTAGATGGAAATTATCAATATCCTAGACCAAAAAAAATTACTGCTAATATTTCTAATAATCATAAAAAATATGCGATGACATGGTTTTCATTAGCGATTTCAATTCTTTTGCTATATTTATATTTTAGGAAAAAGAATTATTAAATGAATTATATAAGTACAAGGAATAATCAGAAAAACTTTACTTTCAAAGATGTTTTCCTCAAGGGTTTAGCAGATGATGGGGGACTATTTGTGCCTCAATCAATCAAACCATTTAAAAAAGAGGAATTAGATAAATTAAAAAACCTTAGTTACAATGATTTAGCGGCTGAAATAATTTATCCATTTATAGGAAATTTCATGTCTAAAGATGATTTGATCACTTCGATTTCAAAATCATACTCAAATTTCAGATGTGATGATGTTGTAAAAATTTCAGATCTGGGAAATTTAAAAGTTTTAGAACTATTTCATGGCCCAACGCTTGCCTTTAAAGATATCGCAATGCAATTAATTGGTAATTTTTATCAATACCATTTAGGACGTGATCAAAAAAAAATTAATATAATAGTAGCAACTTCAGGTGATACTGGTGCAGCTGCAATAGACGCTTTAAAAGGAAAAAGTAACTTAAATGTTTTTGTATTACATCCTAATAATAAAATCTCACCGGTGCAAAGAAGATTAATGACAACACATGAAGAGAGCAATGTATTTAATATTGCAGTAGAAGGCAATTTTGATGACTGCCAAAATTTAGTAAAAGCAATGTTTAATGACGAAAAATTTTCTAAATCAATTAATATGTCGGGTGTAAATTCAATTAATTGGGCAAGAATAGTTGCTCAGTCGGTTTATTATTTTTACGCTTATTTTAAAGTTGGAGATGGTCAACCTCTATCCTTTTCTGTTCCAACAGGAAACTTTGGCGATATTTACGCTGGTTACTTAGCAAAAAAACTAGGTCTTCCAATTGATAAATTAATCGTAGCTACAAATAAAAATGACATACTGCACAGAGCCATATCTGGTGGCGATTATAGTCAAAAGAAAGTTGAGGAAACAAATACCCCAAGTATGGACATACAGATAGCAAGTAACTTCGAAAGGCTTTTATATGACGTAAAAGATTGTAACTCAGAAGTTACAAAGGATGTAATGAGTAAAATTAAAAATAATACTTATAAAATTGATAAAAATGATTTAGATAAAATTAAAAAGGATTTTATATCTGAAATGCTTGATGAAAACGAAACTGTTAAAATGATAAAAATTATTAATGATGAACATCAGATAGTTGTTGATCCACATACAGCTGTGGGTATTGGTGCTGTAAGAAAATTAGGATTGAAAAAAAATTGCGTTATATTATCAACTGCTCATCCGTGCAAATTTCCAAAAGCAATAGAAGATGCAATCTCAAAAACTGAAAATTTACCAGATAGTCTTGAATATGTTAATGACAGAAAAGAAAAATTTGATCTTCTATCAAATGATATTGAAAAAGTTAAAAAATATGTAATGAATTCCATATGAAACTTAAAATAAAGGATCAACTTCCAGATACAGAGATTTTTCAACTTGTTGATGGAGAACCTCAAAAAAGTAAATTAAGAGAAATTATTGGTAATGATAAAGTCGTTTTATTTGGCTTACCTGGGGCATTTACATCAACTTGCTCCAAACTTCATTTACCAGGTTTTGTAGCAAATGCAGATAAAATCAAAGCAAAAGGAATAGAAAATATATATTGTTTATCAGTAAATGATCCTTTTGTAATGAATGGCTGGGGTGAAATCAATAATACTGGAGATAAAATAGAAATGTTATCTGATCCATATTTATCATTTACGAAAGCAATTGGGGCAGAGATTGATCGTAATGCAAAAGGAATGGGAATTAGATCAAATCGTTATTTAATGGTTATTGAAAATTTCAAAGTTGTTAATATTCATGAAGAACAAGAAACCAAAGAATGTGATTTAACCTCTGCGGAAAATTTATTAGATAATTTACTATAAGCAGTGCGCTTTAATTATTAGCTGCTGACCTTGCAAGTAAATCGACTTCGTTATTTAATTCATCAGTTGAATGGGCTTTTATCCAATTCCAACTTATTTCAAATTCATTATTAAGTAGATCTAATTCTGTCCAAAGTGCTTTATTGCTTACTTCTTTTTTGTTTGCAGTTCTCCATCCATTTTTTTTCCAATTGTGTATCCACTCTGTTATTCCGGACTTTACATATTTAGAATCTGTAAAAATTTGAACTTTACTACCTTTGGGAATTTTTTTAAGAGCTTCTATGGGTGCTAGTAACTCCATTTGATTATTTGTAGTATCTTTTTTATTACCTTTAATTTCAGTTTTTTTCCCCTCATTTAATATTATTGCTGCCCAACCACCTTTTCCTGGATTTCCAATACATGAACCGTCAGTATATATTTTAATCATTATTTTAAATAATCGTTATAATTTTCTAAATTATTATGCATTACAAGTTTTTGGTAATATTCTCTTGGATCTTTAATCTTAATCAATGCTGTTTTAGGTGTATTTGTATAATCATAAAGTCGTGTTAAAAAATATCTCATTGCCGCTCCACGACATAAAATATTTAACGATTTTTTTTCTTTATTTGAAATTTTTTTTATACTTTCATACCCTTTGATTAGATTTTTTACTTTACTTTTATTTATTAAAAATTTTGAATTTTTTTTTTCAAAACATAATGCATTCACACATATTGCAATTTCATACATAAAGTAATCATTAGCAGCAAAGTAAAAATCAATGACTCCTGACAATTTATCATTTTTGAAAAAAATATTATCTATAAACAGATCTCCATGAATTATTCCACGAGGAAGTCCTCTTGGCCACTTCTTTTTTATATCTTTAAAATTATTTTTTAAAAATTTTTCTATATTGATAAATTTTTTTGATTTAAATTTGATACTATTTAATAATGGGTTGAGGTTTCTAATACCCATAGAATTTTTTCTATAAAGTTGAATATTTTTGGTACTTAAATGAATTCGAGCAACCATTTTTCCAATATCAAAACAATTCTTCAAACTTAATTTTTTTTTATCTTTGCCCTCTAGAAAAGAAACAATACAAGCTGATTTATTTTTTATTTTAATAAGATAGTTTCCGTTTTTATTTTTGAGAGGCCTTGGACAATTTATTTTAAAGTTATATAGATTGTCCATTAATTTCATAAAAAAAGGCAATTCTTTTTTAGAAACTCTTTTTTCAAAAATAGTTAATATAAATTTTTTATTTTTAGATTTTAATAAATAATTTGTGTTTTCAATGCCTTGTTTAATGCCTTTAAAACTTATAAAATTTTCTATATTAAATTTCTTATTAATTGAAGAAATTTCTTTTTTACTAATCTTAGTATAAACTGCCATTTAATTTAATTTTTTAGGAACTTTAAAAACAACATCTTCTTTGATTATTTCTACCTCATCAATTGAAACAGTAAATTTTTTTCTTAAATTTTCTATAAAACCTTCAACTAATACTTCAGGTGCAGATGCGCCAGACGAAATTCCAATAGTATTTGAATTTTTTATAAGATCATATGGTATTTCACTTTGAGAATGAATAAGTTGAGCATTCAAACATCCAGATTTTTTTGCGACCTCTACAAGTCTTACAGAATTTGATGAATTTCTACTTCCTATCACAAAAAATACATCACAATTTTTAGCGATATTTTTTACTGCCAGTTGTCTATTTGTTGTTGCATAACAAATATCCTCTTTTTGTGGTCCTCGAATTTTAGGAAATCTTTTTTTTAAAATATTTATTATATCTTTAGTATCATCTACAGATAAGGTTGTTTGTGTAACAAATGCTAAATTTTTATTTTCATTAAATTTATAATTTATAGCTTCCTTTTCATTTTGAATAAGATCTATGGATCCTTTTGGTAGTTGCCCCATTGTTCCTATTACTTCTGGATGATTTTGATGACCAATTAAAATTAGATGGAAACCTGATTTATAAAGATTTTCTGCTTCTCGATGAACTTTTGATACAAGTGGACAGGTAGCATCCACATATGTCATTTTATAATTTTTAGCCTCAGCAGGTATTTTTTTTGGAACACCATGAGCTGAAAAAATTACTGGTCTTGTTTTGTCATCAATTTCTTCAAGCTCCTCAACAAAAATTGCACCTTTTTTTTTTAAATCATCAACAACAAATTTATTGTGAACAATTTCATGACGCACATATACAGGTGCTCCATATTTTATAAGAGCTTTTTCAACAATTTCAATTGCCCTCTCAACACCTGCACAAAAACCTCTTGGCGCTGATAATAAAATTTTTATTTGTTTATTTTTCATTTCTTTCAATCAAATATTCGAGCAATATATGCGGAAAAGTTAAAGACGCCAAACCTATAAATATTACTTTTAGAATTGAGCTATCTAAATCATAATTATTATTCAAAAAATAAAGACTAATTAAACAAAATGCGGCAGTAAGAAGAGTCAAAGGAATTGCTTTTTTACTGAAAATAATTAGACCGTTATTGAAGCTTTTTTGATCTAGCTCTAATGCTAATGAAATAATATGTCTAGTAGAGTGAAGAAAGCAAAAATAAATTGTAAAAGCCAATAATGGTGTAAAATAATAATTCAAAATTATAATTGAAAAATAATCAAAAAAAAGAGTGAATTTTACTAATTCATATTTTTTAATAAATAAATAAACACTTGATAAAGTACTTAGTATTATACCAATAATTAAAATTTTACTACTTTCAATAAAACTTAAAATTGCGAAAAAAAATTCATTTTCAATAAATAATAATTTAAATATAAAAATAGTTTCATCAAAATGAAAATACATTGGGGCCAAAATTATCAGAGAGCCTTTTAAAAAAAATAATAATTGATTTAAATATGAATTTTCATTAATTAAAAACTGAGCATCTTCTTTTCCAAAATGGAATGATGCTACTATAAAAAAAATTATCAATGAAATTACAGGTATAATTAACCAGAGAATTATTATTGATATTGTTAATATAAGATAAGCTAAGTAAAAAATTAAAACATTTTGTAATTGAAATATTTTGAGAAGTTTTTTTCCTTTAATATGATCAAGTGAGCCATGTGATACACCTATAATTAAAATTAATACTAAACAGATTGATGGTGAAATTATTGGACTGTCTGCGTTCAAAAATAGGAAAGAACAAATATTACAAAATAAAAAAAAAATTAGAGAATGATTTAGATTAATTTTTTTTATTTGCATCTTCATAATTAATAAAATAAAGCTTTAAAAAATATAAGTTTTGGCATTTTTAAAATTATAGCCAAGTCCTCCATAAAATTACTTTTGTTAGATAAAAATTTTATAACAGTCTTTGGTGAAGCCTTAAACATTTTAAAAAATATACCTGGCATTTTTTCAGGATGTTTATCGAGAACACGAAGAAACACCTCATCTAAATATTGATATTTTTTATTTATTTCATATTTCTTAGTATTAAATATATTATCAATATTTTTTCTTATGTATTTGCTGTGTTCTTGAATATTTAAAAAAGTGTAACCAGTACTTAATCTCGTCATACCTCCAGCAGTCCCAATATTAATTATATTTTTTTCTTTTTTATAAGATGGATAGAAAAGTGGAATAGCACCTTCCTCTTTATAAGTAATTTTATAATTTTTTAAATTTAAATGATTTTCAATATAACCTTTTATTTGATTGTCATAATCTTTTTGAGAATTATCATTCATTTTTGATAACCAAGTCGTTTCTATCAGGGCTTTATTTTTTGAGTAGGGTAGAGTGTAAAAGAAATGAACACTTTCTCTTTGTTCGCAGTCAAAATCCATAAGGTTAAAAATTTCTTCATCAAAAAAATTATGTTTAGTCTCGATTTCAACACCGCAAAAATGTTGCCAAAGATTATTGTGGTCTTTTTTTATTGATGGAACACTGTTAAAAATGAAGGAATCTTTTTTATTTATTTCCTTTAAATTTTTAAAAAAAACTATGTTTTTATTTTCTTTTAATTTTGAATTTATCTTTTTATAAAATAGGGCACTATCTACACTTTGATATGGATAATTTTCACATTGAAGATGGTTAGTTAATTCAGGAATATTTATGGTAAAATTATTCCAACTTTTTTTTATACAATCTTCAAAATTATGAGAAGACATTTTCCAAAAAGACCAAGTTTTATCTCTTTTATATTCTGCTCTTGGTTCAATTATTGCTAAAGTTTTATTTTTTAATTTTTCATGAATTTCTAATTCATAAGCAAGTGATAATCCTGCGCAACCACCTCCAATAATAATATAATCAAATTCTTTCATCTAAATTTATTTCTTCATTAATTAAAAAATGATCGTGTTGGATTTGATCGTCATTTTTATAGGTAACTGATAGCTTAATTAAGTCAAAAATTGATAGAAAAGTCTCTAGCCCCTTTTCGATACTTGAGACGTATATTTTGCCTGAATTTTTATAATTTTCTAATGTTTTTTTATTAATTATTTTGTAGCCTATTTTTCTATAAACTCTTCTCGCAACTAAAATTGAAAAACGAAAACTCATTGGTATATCTTTTATAGAATAAAATGAATTTTCATAAAAAGTATCAGCAAGATTTATGGTTGAGGAAATTTCTTCAAAATTTTCATTAATATAAGATCTATTTACTTTTGAGTCCTCAATTACATCTCTTGATATGTTCGTAAGTTGCATCGCGATACCAAGATCAATTGCAGACATTAGAGAGCTTTTTTTACTTACTTTTAAAATTTTTGCCATCATTAATCCTACAGTCCCAGCAACTCTATAAGAGTAAATTAATAGCTCTTTCTTTGAATTTAATTTCACTTTTTCTCTAATATCTGATTTTATACCATCTAATAAATCATTGACTATTTTTAAAGAGATATTGAATTCCTCAATAAGTCCCCACATATTTTTAATAATATTATCATTAAAGTTTTTTTGATTGAAATTATCGACAAATTTATTAAATTTTTTTTCTTTGACTTCTATTTCTTCATTCTCATCCGCTATATTGTCAATAACTCTACAAAAATCATATAAAGCTGAACATTTCTGATATGTTTTTTTAGGTAAAAAAAAACCTGCCCAATTAAATGACTTTGCGTAAATCGACAAATAATTTTTATTTGGCATTACAAAATTTTATCTAATACTTTCGCTGAAGAGAGAACCCCTGGTACTCCAGCACCAGGATGAGTACCGGCCCCAACAAAATAAAGTCCGTTATATATTTCGGATTTATTATGAAACCTAAAATAAGCTGATTGTGAAAATTTTGGTTGGATTGAAAATCCCGAACCATATTTGGTATTTAGATCTTTTTCAAAGTAATCTGGTGTTAAAAAAAAATCCTCAACAATATTTTCCCTAAGATTTGGCATTAAATCTCTTTCCATTTTATCAATTACTAAGTTTTTCATTTTCACACCCTCAATAGACCAATCAATTTTTGACTGATTATTGGGAACTGGAACAAGGACATAAAAACAATCATTTCCTTTAGGAGCCATAGACTTGTCAGTAGCCGAAGGTCTATGCAGATAATAGCTTATATCATTATTTAATTTTTTATGTTCAAATATATCATCAAGATGTTCCTTGTATTTATTGCCAAATTTTATTGTATGGTGTTCCACATTATCGTAAGTTTTTTTTGTTCCAAAATAATAAACAAACAGCCCCATAGAATATTCCATTCTATTTTTTTTCCATTTAAATAAAAAAGATTTGTTTGAATTTCCATTTAACATTTTTTCATAAACAGCTGGTGGATCTGCATTACAAATAACATTGTTGGTCTTTATATTAATTTCATTATTTAGTTGAACACCAGTTATTTCATTATTATTAGAAATAATTTTTGTTACTTCACTGTTTTTTAATATTTTTATACCCACCTCATTCATTAATTTTTCAAGACCTTTTATGATATTACCAGTTCCCCCCATAGAATAATGAATACCCCATTTTTTCTCTAAATATAAAATTAGTCCATAAATAGAAGTTGTAGTAAAAGGATTTCCACCAACAAGAAGAGGGTGCATGCTTAGCATTCTTCTCAACTTTTCATTCTCTATATACGAGGAAACTAAAGAATAAACTGATTTATAACTTTTAAGCCTTAACAAAGATGGCAATTGTTGCATCATGACAAAAGGTTTGTCAAATGGAACATCAGCAAGTTCAGTAAAACCTTTATCAAAAATTTTTTCTGTAAAGTTAACTAATTTTTCATATCCTTTAATATCATTTTTGTTTATCTCTCCAATTTGTCTTTTCATCTCTTCTTCATTTCCTGAATAATTAAATTTTGAATTATCCTCAAAAACGAATTGATACCAAACTTTAAGAGGTGAAAGTTCAATATAATCTTTTGGATTTTTCTTAAATAATTCAAATAATTCATTAATTAAATAAGGTGCTGTAATAACTGTTGGACCCCCATCATAGATAAATCCATTTTTCTTAAATACTCTAGCCCTTCCACCAAGATCAGGGTGTTTTTCAATCAAAGTAACCTCATGATTTTTAGCCCTTAGGCGTAAAGCAGCAGCTATTCCACCAAATCCAGAACCTATTACAACAGAATTCATTCAGATAATTTATAGTTTTTTAGAAAAATTGTAAGCGTATTATGAGTTAATTTTTTTTAGCTCTTCTTTGGTTTCATCTAAATTTTTTTGAAATAATGTATCAAGTTTTGATTTATCGACTGAAGTTGTGATAATTTTTTTCACAGAATCCACAGCGATTTTAATTGATGCATCTCTGATTTCTTTAATTGCTGCCTCTTTCATTTGGCTTATTTTATTTTCAGCAAGATTTTTTTTTATTTCAGACGATTTATGAAATTTATCGTTAAGTTCTATTATAAGTTTATCACTATCTTTTTTAGCTTGATCTAAAATTTCTTTACTAACTAAACGAGCAGAGTCCAATTTATTTTGAGCATTATCTAGCAAAGTTTTTGCTTCTGTTCTTAGTTTTTCACTTTCATCAATTTCTTTTTTAATCTCTAAAATTAGTCCATTCAAAATTTGATTAATTTTTTGTGGAATCTTTAAATAAATAAGACCTCCGAAAAATATTAAGAAAGAAACCGCTACCCAAAAAGTTGCATCAATTGTCATAATATTTACCCCCATTTCTTTTTGATAAATCATCAACAATTGCCGAAATGCTACTATTATTTACCTCTGCTCCAATAAGTTTTTTTATTAATTCGGAAGATGTTTCAATTGCAATTTTATTAATTTTTTCAGGAGCACTTTTTTTTAGGACTTCTATTTCACTTTCAGCTTTTTTTATTTCTTCAGCTATTTGGTTGTCTAAAGTTTCTTTTTTACTATTAATATCTTTAATTATTTTTTCCCTTGCATCTTTAAAAATATTTTTTGCCTTTAACTTACTTTTTATAATAATATCATCATATTCTTTCAGCTTAGCTTCACTACTTTCTCTTTGTTTTTCTGCCGCCTCAATGTTTTCTTGTATTAGGGATTTTCTTAATTCTAAATTTGCACTTATTTTAGGTAGGATTAGTTTTGATAAAACTACGTATAAAATACCAAATGTAAGTGTAAGCCAAAATATTTGTGAAATCCAAAATTCAGGATTTAATTGAGGCATGCCTCCACTTTCAGCTGAAAAAACTTTCTTAAATAAAAAAAAGTTAAAAAATATTGACTGAAAAAATATTTTTTTAATCATAAATTAAAACGCGAAAAGAATGATTAATGCTACTACTAATCCGAATAATCCTGTTGCTTCTGCAAGAGCAAAGCCTAAAAGTAAATTAGGAAATTGTTTTTGAGCTGCTGATGGATTTCTCATAGCACCTGATAAATAATTTCCAAAAATTATTCCTATACCTACTCCGGCACCAGCTAAAGCAATTGCTGCTAAACCTGCTCCGATCATTTTTGCTGCTTCTAATTCCATTATATCCTCCTATGTTAATTAATGGTGTAAATTTAATGCATCATTTAAATAAATGCATGTTAAGATTGCAAAGACATATGCTTGAAGAAAAGCAACTAAGATCTCCAAACCAGTTAAAGCAACCGAGAAACTCAGTGGAAGCCATCCACCGACTATTCCAAGACTTATCACAAAGCCTCCGAAAACTTTCATCATAGTATGTCCTGCCATCATGTTAGCAAAAAGTCTAACAGATAAGCTTATAGGCCGACTTAAGTATGAGATAATTTCAATAACCACAATTAGTGGAAGAAGCACAATTGGTACTCCACTTGGCACAAATAACTTTAAATAACCGAAACCGTGTTTGATAAAACCAATTATTGTGACACCAACAAAAATAAATGCTGCGAGAACAAAGGTTACAATAATGTGACTTGTGACCGTAAAAGTATAAGGTATCATTCCAAACATATTACAAAAAAGTACAAACATAAATAATGAGAATATAAATGCAAAATAAGGTTTAGCTTTTGAACCAGCAGTATCACTAATCATTTTTGATACAAAGGTATAGCTCAGCTCAGCTAATAGCTGAATTCTGTTAGGCAATATTGAATTTTTTTTAGAACCTAGGTTAAAGATTAATAAGATAGCCAAAGAACTTACAACCATAAACAAACTAGCATTAGTAAATGAAATATCAAAACTACCTATTTTTATTTCTGGACCAATTCTGTAAACTTCAAATTGTGTCATTGGATTTGCTGCCATAAGTTTTATCTATTTTTGCATGTTTTTTGCAGATTTAATTACATTAGTTATCCCGGCAACTACCCCTACAAAAAAAAAAATTAAAATTAACCAGGGTTTAGTACCAAAGGTCTTGTCTAAAATAAACCCAATAATTGTCCCCACTGCGACTGCTGATACTAACTCCGTACTAAGCTTAAAAGCACTGCCAATAGGGGATGGATTATGTTTTTTATTGTCTAAATTTCTTTTTGAGACCTTCTTTTTTGCAATCTCCAAGCGAGTTTTAAACGGATCTTTAGGCATATTAGTTCAGTTAATTATGCAACCATACTTTCTGCTTTTTGTAAATCAACAGCAACTAATTGACTTATTCCTTTTTCAGGCATAGTTACCCCATAGAGTCTATTCATTTTCGACATTGTTAAAGCGTGGTGGGTGACAATCACAAATTTTGTACTTGTAATTTTTGTAAGTTCTTCAAGCAGATTGCAAAATCTCGTGACATTAGCATCGTCTAAAGGAGCATCTACTTCATCTAAAACACAAATAGGTGATGGGTTTGTTAAAAAAACAGCAAAAATTAAAGATAGTGCTGTTAAAGCTTGTTCTCCACCAGACAGCAAGGTTATCGATTGAAGTCGTTTGCCTGGAGGACTGACCAACATTTCCAAACCCGCCTCAAGTGGGTCGTCTGAATCTATCAGTTCCAGTTTAGCACTTCCTCCATTAAATAACTTTGTATAAACCTCATTAAATTTTCTGTTAACTTTATCAAAAGCTTCGATTAATCTCTCTCTACCTTTTTGATTAAGTTCGTTAATACTATCTTTCAATTTAACTATTGCAGTCACTAAATCTGCTCGATCTTGTTCCATTTTTTTTATCTCAGCTTCATACTTATTTGTTTCCTCATCTGCCTTTAAATTCACTGAACCTAATTTTTCTCTTTCTTGTTTTTTTTTGTCTAATAAATCTTCTTGGTTAATCGCATCAGGAAGCTCCTCTTTACCAAATAAATTTGAGTTTTCTAAAATGTTTGACTCTGTCAAATTAAGTTCAGAATTAATTCTATCTATTAAATCATTTTTTCTTTTTTTAAGCCCTTCTATAGTTGCTCCAGAACTAGCTTTTCTTTCTCTAATCTGAATTGATTGTTCTTGAATCTCATTTAATTGAGTTCTAAGGTCTTCTATTTTTTCATCAGTTAAATTAATAATTTTATCATTTTCTGTTTTTTCTTCCTCAGAAATTCTAAGGCCTTCGGAAATTTGACCTTTTTTTTCAGCCTGTAATTTTGGCTGGCTGTCTAATTTTTCTAATTGTAAATTAAGTTTATATTTTCTTTCACTTAGTTCGGTTACCATTTTTCCAGAATTTACTAACAAGTTTTTCCAACTTTTTATCTCTTTATCAATAATATTTATTCTCTCACTTCTTTTTACCGATTCTCTTTTAATATTTTGATTTTTACTGAAGCTTTCGGCATATTCTTCAATGATTCTACTAAATTGCTCAAGTAAAGTGACTGCCTCATCATTTTTCTTTAAATTAATTAATTCCTTAATTTTTTTTATTTCTAATTTCAAACTATTTCTGGCGTAATCTAAATCCTCATTAGAATGTTTTTCAGTTTCATAATATTTTGAGTCTATCTCTATTAGTTCATTTTTTTCCTCTTTTAATCTTTTTTCATTAGACTTAGCGTCAATAACAATCCCTTTTTCTCTATTAATATCATCATCAAATGTTTGAAGCGATTGTTTTATATTTTTTATCTCATCTTGTATTCTTTCATTTTCCTCATCCAAACCTTGAAGTTCTAAGTTTAATCTTTGTATTTTTGAGAGGTTTTCAATATTTTTTTCTCTTAATGGAGAGACTTTGTCTGTTTCAAATTTAATTAAATTCTCAATTTCAGAAATCTTATTATTAAAACCACTTACCTCATCTTGAGCTTCAGTATTAATTTCGTTTTCAATTCGTATTTCTTTATCAATTTCTAATAATTTTAAATAATATAAACCTGCTTCAATTTTTTTTATCTCGTCAGATATATTTTTGTATTTTGTGGCTTCCTCCGCTTGTTTTTGAAGATTGGCAAGCTGTTTTTCCTGCTGTCTTCTCAATTCATCTGCTCTCTTCAAATTATTTTCTGCAGCACTTAATCTCAATTCAGCTTCATGCCTTCTAACATGCAATCCTGATATTCCTGCAGCCTCCTCTAGAATTGCTCTTCTATCAGTTGGTTTTGCTGTTACGAGAGCACCTATACGACCCTGGCTTATCATTGAAGGGGAATGAGCTCCTGTCGATAAATCAGCAAAAAACATCTGAGCATCTCTAGCTCTAACTTCCTTGTCGTTAATATAAAATTTTGATCCTTTATCTTTTTCTATTTTTCTTCTTACATTAATTTCATCAAACTCTCTAAACTGAAAAGGGCCTTCATTATTTTTATTTGCAACAGAAACAGAAACTTCAGCAATGTTTTTAGATGCTTTATTGGAAGTTCCTGAAAAAATCACATCTTCCATACCAGAACCCCTCATACTTTTAGCTGATGTTTCTCCCATCACCCATCTTAAAGATTCAACGATATTAGATTTTCCACAACCATTAGGTCCAACAATTCCTGTTAAACCATCCTCAATTAAGAAGTTGGTTTTATCAGCGAAAGACTTAAATCCGTTTAATTGGATTTTTTTAAACTCCATGTGATAACTTATATCAGTTTTTCTAATGATTTTTTTAAATTTTTGTAATTAAGAGATTTTTCAAACTTTTTATTATTGATAATTACCGTAGGAGTAGCATTTATCTTAAAATTTTTGGCACCTTCGATTCGATCGTTTAAAACAAAATCTTCAATTTTCTTATTATTAATACATTTTTCAAAATCTAATTTGTATCCCTCTTTTTTAATAAATTTTTTGAGACTATTGTTTACATCTTCAATTGTATTACCCTTTACCCAAGCCTGTTGTTTTAAATATAAGCTATTTAAAATTTCTAAACTTTGATCTTGTTTACATTGAGCTATTATTGAAGCATTCAGGGCAGCGAGATCCAAAGGAAAATGTCTAAACTCAATCTTTGCTATACCTGTGTCTAAATAATCTTTTTTAAGTTGAGGATAAACGTTTTTATGAAAATCGGCACAATGACTACACGTTAACGACTCATAAACAATAATTGTTATTTTAGCTTTTTCATTTCCTGAAACTATTCGTTTGGTTTCAGCATTTAAGCTAGTTATAAAACTTAAAAAGAAAATTAATATGGCAAATGTTTTTTTCATTTTTGTTTAAATACTTTCGTCAATTCAATTAGAGATTTTTTAATTTTCTCATTTTTAACATCATTAATCTTTTTTTGATATTCTTTATTTGTCACATTTTTTTCAAAATTATTTTCTTTTGAAAAAATTTTCATTCCATCATCAAAACTAGTAAACTTGAGCTTTTCAACAACTGAATATCCAAAAAAACTATTCATTTTATCCATAATCTCTTTTTTAGAATATTCCAAGTCTACTTCGTGTCCTCTTTTTACCATTATTAATAAGGTGTTCACTCCAAACCTATTTGAATTTTTAAATGACTTTGGGTAGCAAACTTTAAATAAATTTTCTCCAACAATGTATTTCCAATTATTTAAGGTTTCAGAATAAATATGACCCTTTTTATTAATGACCTTTTTAATATTTTTTGGCAAAGTGTCTTTAAAAGATCTTAGGCCTTGAATGCTTTTATTTCTGTGCTTAGAATATTTTTTAAAATACATATGAAAGAACAATTAGTAACAAAAAAAATTCTTAATTGGTATGATTTAAATAAAAGATCATTACCATGGCGAAAAAATGTTTCAATCCAGAAAAGGCATTATTATACGCTAGTTAGTGAATTCATGTTGCAACAAACACAGGTTGCAACAGTAATACCTTATTTTAATAGATTTATAAAAAGTATCCCTAGTCTAGAAATTCTCGCAAAAGTTAATAATAAAAAACTTATAAAACTTTGGGAAGGTCTTGGTTATTATTCAAGAGCAAGAAATTTAAAAAAAACTGCGCAAACTGTAATAAAAAATTTTGATGGAAAATTGCCTAACAATTTTGAGGAATTGTTATCACTACCAGGAATAGGAAATTATACAGCAAGTGCTATTTTAGCAATTGTATTTAATAAACCATACATTCCATTAGATGGAAACATAGAAAGAGTTTTAAAAAGATATCTATATTTAAAAAAAGTTAAAGAAATTGAAAAAGATAATCTTATACGAAAGAAATCAATATTTGGTGTATCATCAAGATCTAATGATTATGCTCAAGCTTTGATGGAACTTGGTGCACTAATTTGCAAACCAATTAATCCATTATGTAACGAATGTCCTATCGTCAAAAAATGTAAATCTTACCAAAAAAAAGATTTTGATTTAACAAAAAAAAATAAAAAAAATAAAGATAAGTATTTTATTTTAAAAGTTTACAAAAAAAACCAAAGATATTTATTAGTTAAAAATACCAAGTTTAATTTTTTAAAAAATTTAACAATATTTCCAATGGAAGAACTTTTTGAACCCAAAAACTTTAGTGAAAATTTAAATTTTAAAATGTCTAATATGAATATGAATATCAAAATTCAATATTTGAAAAATAGTGGAAAATTTCTTTCACCTCATTGGATCGATGAAAAAAAATTAGATAATTACATCTTGCCATCATTTACAAAAAAGATTGTTAGGTATTTGGAAGGCAATTTATGATAAAAGTTGGGATTATTGGAGCTGGAATTTCTGGATTATTTATTGCCAATTTATTCAAAAAAAATCCTAATTATCTAGTTACAATTTATGAAAAAAAATCTACGGTCGCCTTGGAGGAAGGTTACGGAGTTCAGCTATCAGTAAACAGTATTAAGCTTTTAAATCAAATTGGATTTACAAAATTACAACCTAATGAAAAATTCACACCCGAAAAAATTAATTTTTACTCAGATAAAAATTTAAATAAAATATGCGAATTAAATATTTCAGCTTTTAATACAGAAGATTGTAAGTATACCACTTTAAAAAGATCTACTTTGATTAATTTTTTAAAAAGAGATCTTGAAGAAATTATTAAGACTGGCTATGACATTTCGCAAATAGAGCAAGAGAATAAAAAGATTAAATTATTTTTTGAAAACAATGAGATTAAAGAATGTGATTATTTAATAATTTCTGATGGAGTTTTTTCAAAAAGTAAAAATATTATTTCAAAAAAACAAACTCCACCTAAATATAATAATACATTAGCTATTAGAGGTGTTGTAGATAAGTTTCCTGAAAATATTGATAAAAAAAATATTTCTTTATTTTTAGGATCAAATTTTCACCAAGTGGTTTATCCAATAAATTCGAATGGTGACTTAAATTTTATAGCTATAATGAAATATCCATTATCACCCAATGAACAAAATAGACTTCAATTATTCAATGAAAATTCTTTTATAAAAAAAGTTTTAGATAAAGTTCCACAAACAATGAAGGTTGTTTCTAATAATCTAAATAGTATAAAAATTTTCCCGGTATTTGTAAGTGACAACTTTTATAAAATAAGAAATAATAAAATTCATTTAATTGGTGATGCTTTTTTTGCATTTCCACCATCATTTGCCCAAGGAGCATCACAATCTATAGAAGGAGCTTATGAATTATTTATAAACATTCAAAATAAAACTGAAAATAATTTTTTTAAAAATAGAGTTAAAAAAACCAAAATGGTCAACATGAGATCAAAACTTAATCAGTTTGCTTTTCATTTATCCAACCCTGTGAGTACAATATTAAGAAATTTATTTTTGAAAAGGTTAGTTAAAAATAGAAAATTCTTAGAATCTTATTTAGGAAAGATCTATAATAATTAACCTTTTGAGACCAATCTTTGTCTCAAATGATCAATCGGTACAGTTGCTCCATTAAAATTATAATGCCAAAAAGTCCATCCATTGCAACTTTCGGCACCAAGTATGGTGGCTGCTACTTTATGAATAGAACCTTCTGTTTGATCATGTTTAATGCTACCGTCTGCCATTATTTTTGCACTAATTTGCCTCTTATCATCAAAAATAGTTGTTCCTGGTTTTATAATTCCTAATTCAACTAATGAACCAAAAGGTATTCTTGGTTTAGATCTATTATTTTTAAGAGTGTCTAAATAATCGTCTTCTAAAACTTTTGTGCCTTTTAATCTTTTCACAGCTGCTTGGAAATATTTTTTTTCTTTTTCTATTCCATAATAATTTCTACCTAATTTCTTTGCAACTGTTGCTGTAGTCCCTGACCCTAAAAAAGGGTCTAAAATTAAATCTTTTTTATTTGATGTTGCTAGTAAAATTCTATGAAGTAGTGCTTCAGGTTTTTGAGTTGAATGTATTTTTTTTCCATTTTTTTTTAGTCTTTCTATTCCATTACAGATAGGTAATTCCCAATTTGATCTCATTTGAAGATCATCGTTCAAACATTTTAAGGACTGATAATTGAAAGTATATTTCGATTTTTCAGATTTTGACGCCCATATCAAAGTCTCATGAGCATTGGTAAATCTAGTCCCTCTAAAATTTGGCATTGGATTTTTTTTATTCCAAATAACATCATTTAAAATCCAGAAGCCTAAATTTTGGATCGCTGTACCAACTCTAAAAATATTGTGGTAGCTACCAATTACCCAAATAGCTCCATTTTTCCTTAAAATTCTTTTACACTCGCTTATCCAAGCATATGTGAAATCATCGTATTTTTTAAAATTTTCAAACTGATCCCACTTATCATTAACCGCGGAGACTCTAGATCTGTCTGGTCTAGTTAGTTCGCTTTTTAATTGTAAATTGTATGGAGGGTCAGCAAAAATTAGGTCAAATGTCTCATCAGGAATTTTTTTTAATTCCTTAATACTGTCACCGTGGATTAATTTATTTTTAAAATCAAAAGTCATTTTTAAAAATTAATTAGACTCGAAAAAGATTCCTTGGTCAACCTAGGATTGAATTATTTAGATTTAAATTGTGTAAGAATTTATTATGATAACAATATCTAGTGTTTCTACGTGAAACCTATCTTTTTTTATTAATTGGTGAAAAAGTTTTTCTGTGGTGAATAGTAATTCCTAAACATTTAATTGCGTTTAAATGCTGTTTAGTTCCATATCCATAATTTTTACTCCAATAATAACCTTTAAAATCTTTCTCTAAGTTAGTTATCATTTTATCACGTGTTACTTTAGCAATTATTGATGCTGCTGAGATAGATGGAATTTTCTTATCTCCTTTTATTATCGATCTAAGTTTATAATTCTTAATTTTTGGAACTTTGTTTCCATCAATTAAAGAGAGAGTTGGTTTCTTTTTTAATTTTTTAATTGCTCTTTTCATGGCCAATAAACTAGCATTTAAAATATTTTTTTTTTCAATTTCCTTAACCGAGGATTTGCCTATTGCCCAAATAGAGTTTTTTTTAATGTATTTTGATAAAAATTCTCTTTTTTTTTTATTTAAAAGTTTCGAGTCTTTCAATAATTTTTTATCTATAGATTTGTTTAAAATTACTGCAGCAGCATAAACTGGTCCAATCAAACTTCCACGCCCCACCTCATCAACCCCAGCTATAATTTTCATGAAATGTTAATATTTAAATCTTTAATTTTTTGCCTAATTTTTTTTAAATCTTCCCAAGAATACTTTTTATTTTCTGGAAATCTATTTAAGTAAGAAGGACTGAAAGTTATCATTATAGGGAAACTTTTATCTTTTAATATTATCTCTTTCCAATCCCCCCTCTCTTTTGAAATCCTATCATTAGATCCTGTTACTGACTCCATGGCAGTACTGCCCATTAAAATAATGATTTTTGGGTTTATTATTGATATGTGCTCTTTTAAGAAAATAGAGTAACGTTTTATTTCTTTAGTAGTTGGTTTTCTATCCCCCGGGGGTCTAAAATTAATTGAATAAGTAATGTATGTTTTTTCCATTTTTATATTTATTGCTAACAACATCTTTTTAAGTAGCAAACCAGTTTCACTTTGAAATGGATAACCCATTTTCTCCTCAATTTCTCCAGGGGCCTCACCAATCAACATTAAAGGGCTATTAATATCACCATAACCAAAAATTAAACTTTTTGAGTTATTTCTTAAATTACAATTTTCGATTGAATTAATTTTTTCTTTAAGTTCTGACAAAAGATTAAGTTTATTTTTATTAGAATAGATCTTCGTGTTATCAATAATTTTAAACCTGTTTATTGGTTTATTGTGAAAAACAAAATCAGGCTCAATAGTATTAATTAGCTCTTGAGCATATATACCATTTTGATTTAAATCTCTTTTAGTCATAAAGTGTATACATGTATCTTAAAAAAATAATACATATTTTTATATTTATCATACTTTATCAAACTCCTTTGTTTTCTAAAAGCATTAGTTTAGACAGCTTAGATTATAAAAATTTTTCAAAATATTTCTCAGGTATAGTAGCTTTTGAAAATAAAGACAATTCTGCAGCTTTGAAATTTTTTGATTCATCAAAAATTCTACTCAATAGACACGACCAATATTTTAAGAGATATCTCAATTCTCTTGTATTGGAAAATAAAGTTCAAAAGGCAATAAATATAATTAAAAATAATAAAAATTATAATAATTCAAATTTTTTTGACGCCCATTTATTATTGATTTTAGATAGTTTGAAAAAAAATGATTTTAAAAAAAGTAGTATTTATCTTAATAGAGCGTTTAATCTAGCTAAAACAGATAGATTTAACTTAGCTATTTTAGAAAGTTTAGAACAATATCTGTATGTTTTTCAAAAAAAAAAGATAAAAAAAGATAAAAAAAATTTTGGCAAATTATCTATTATTTCAGAAACATTTCAAAGGTGTTATCTTGGAGATGAAGCTACTGAAAAATATTTTTCAAATTTAATAAATGATGATGAGGCTGATTATACAAGATATATATATTTCTACTTAAGTTATTTAGTTGAAAATAATAAATTAGAAGATGCTAAAAAAATTACTGATAAACTAAATTATATTAGTACAACATTACTATTATCTCAGGGTAAAAGTTGGATACAAAATGAAAATACTGAAAAATTTACTAGAGTATTTTCATGCAAAAATTCAAACGATATTATAAGTGAATTTCTTTTTTTAATTTCAAACCTTTACTCATCACAAGATAATTTTCAAAAATCAAATTTTTACTTGAACCTATCAAATTTTTTAAATCCTAAATTTGTATTCAATTTATCTTTAGTTATTGAGAATCAATATTTGAATGGAGAGTATAAAAAAGCCAAAAAAACTTTAAAGAACTTTAAGAGGGAAGATGAATTTTACTATTGGTATAGAATAAAAAAAGAGGCACAAATAATTTTAAAACAAAGAAATAAAAAAGAATCTCTTAATTATATCACAGCAGAATTCGATAAAGTAAAAGAACCAAATAACAAAATTTTATTTGATATTGCCAATTTTTATAAAAACTCTAAAGAATACGAAAATGCAATCAAATATTATACAAAGATAATCAATTCACTTGGAAATGATACAATAACAAAATCAGATCTTCTATATAGAAGAGGAGGAAGTTATGAGAGAATTAAAAAATATAAAAAAGCAGATGAAGATTTATTAAATGCTTTGAGTATTAATCCAGAAGATGCATATATTTTAAATTATTTGGCTTACTCATGGCTCGAGAGAAATTATAAAATAAAAGAGGCAATAGTTATGCTTGAGAAAGCTTATTCGTATAAGAGTAATGATCCTTATATTATTGATTCAATTGGTTGGGCCTATTATTTGATTGATGATTATTTAAAAGCCGAAAAATTTTTGAAGAGGGCAGTCGAGCTTATGCCAAATGATCCAATAGTAAACGATCATTACGGAGATATTTTATGGAAGTTAGACCGAAAAATTCAAGCAAGATATTTCTGGGGTAATGTACTTGAAATGAAAGATGCTGAAACTGAGATGATTAAAAATATTAACATTAAGATGATTGATGGTTTAAAAAATTCTTGATGAAAAAAAATAAAATTAAATCATACGCAAAATTAAATTTAGCATTAAACATTGTTGGGAAAGATTCTTCTTTACATAAAATTGAGACAATTGTGGCTTTAAATACTCTTCACGACGAAATTTTTATTGAAAAAATAAAATCTAATAAACATGATATTTTATTTGCCGGTAAATTTAGCCAAAATATCAATAAAGATAATACAATTAATAAATTACTTACAATTTTAGAAAAAAAAAAATTACTTAATGATAAAAAATTCAGGATTAGGATCAATAAATTTATCCCAAGTAAGGCTGGTTTAGGTGGAGGATCAATGAATGCTGCAAATATTTTAAATTTTTTTATCAAAAGAAAAATAATCAAAATTGACAAAAATGAGATTTTAACAATCTCCAAATCTATTGGTTCTGATGTGATCCTTGGTCTAAATCATTCAAATTCTATCTTAAATGCAAGAAATAAAATTACATATTTTACTGGCCAAAAAAAATTTCATACTCTTATCGTAAAGCCAAATTTTGGCTGCTCTACAAAAGAAATTTTTTCTAAAGTTAAAAAATTTACTAAACCAAAATTTAATAAACCAAATAAAAAAATGTTTAGTTTAAATTATTTAAAAGAAATGAATAATGCTTTAGAGCCTATAGCTTTTTCAAAATATAGGAAATTAAGATCGATTAAGGTATTCCTAGAAGGTTTGTTAACGCCAGCATTTGTTAGAATGACAGGATCTGGATCAGCATTAGTTGCTTATTTTCAATCAAAAAAAAGATGTGAGGACGCTAAAAAAATGTTTAATAAAAAATATAAAAATTACTGGTGTATAGCTTCAAAAACTATATAAATTTTATTTTTTTGTGTTATACGAATTTAATATTGGGGCGTAGCCAAGCGGTAAGGCACGGGTTTTTGGTACCTGCATCCTAGGTTCGAATCCTAGCGCCCCAGCCAAATATGAAAAACTTTTTAGATAAAATTTTTTTAAGATCAAATAATTTAGATTATATTAGTCAAAGAATAAAAGATCTTACCAATCAAACATCAGCAAACAAAATTTTTGAAGCAATCAATTCTTACTCGCCAGATAGTGAAATAAGATATGTTGGTGGCTGTATTAGAAAAGTGATAAATAAAGAAACTGTTGATGATATTGATATGGCTACAAATTTAGAACCTAGCCAAGTTTGTGATGCACTAAAAAAAAATGATTTAAGTTATTATGAAAGTGGTATTGATCACGGCACAATAACTGCCATTATAGGCAAAAAAAAATTTGAAATTACAACTCTTAGAAAAGATGTATTAACAGATGGAAGACATGCAAAAGTAGAGTTTTCTAAAAATTGGAAAGAAGATGCTTCAAGAAGAGATTTCACAATTAATGCAATTTATTCAGATGAAGATGGAAATTTGTTTGATCCATATAATGGTAAAAATGATTTAGCAAATGGTCTAATTAATTTTATTGGAAATTCTGATAAAAGAGTTAAGGAAGATTATCTTAGAATACTTAGATATATTAGGTTTTTCTTAGGATATTCTAAGAAACCACATAACCCTGAAATAATAAGAACTTTGAAAATAAATATTGATGGAATTTCAAAGTTATCTAAAGAAAGGTTATTAGATGAACTTAAAAAAATTTCAAATTTAGACACATTAAAAAAACTTTCTAAAGATAAAATTAGTTCAGATTTAATTTTAGTTATTTTTCCTGAATTAAAAAATATCCGAATTTTTTCGAAAATAAACTCTCAAATTGAAAGTTTGTTTTTAGAAAAAGATTTCATTTTTTTACTATCATTAATGATTTTAGATGAGGCTGACAATGCAGATTATTTTTTATTCAAATTCAATATTTCTACAAAAGATAAAAAGAGGATAAAGATTATTGATAATTTTTACAAAGAAAAAATAAATTCTAAGACATTCGAAGCAAATAACATGAACAGAGTTTTATATTATTATGGAAAACAAGCAGTAATTGATATTTTAAATTACAAAATAATTAAATCTAATAAAATAGATAAATCTTTAAAGGATTTACTTAATCATTACAAAAATTACATAATACCAACAATGCCTGTTAATGCTGATTTATTGATGAAAAAATATAAAATTCCAGAAGGTAAACAATTAGGAGAAAAACTTAAGATTATTGAAGAGGAATGGGTTAAAAACAACTTTGAAATCTCAACAACACAATTAGAGAGTATAATTGAAAACTAAATATATTTCACATCCTTAATTTCAAAGTTTTTAATTCCAGCAGGGGTGTGAATTTCTACTAAATCATTTTTATTTCTTCCGATTAATCCTTTACCAATTGGTGATTGAAAATAGATTAATTTTTGTTTTAAATCAGCTTCATCTTTTCCCACAATTTTATAATTTATTTTTTCACCACTATCTAAATTTTCTAAAAATACAGTTGAACCAAAAATTACTTTTCCATCATTATTTAATTTTGTAACGTCAATAACATTAGCCCTAGCAATGACATCGTTAATCTCAGTTATACGTCCCTCATTATGAGACTGTTCCTCCTTGGCTGCATGGTATTCAGCATTTTCTTTTAAATCCCCATGAGATCTCGCTTCTGCGATTGCAGCAACAATTTCAGGTCTTTTTTTCTCTTTTAGGAAAATTAATTCTTTTTTTAATTTATTTAATCCATCTAAAGTAATTGGTTCTTTATCCATTTTATTTCCATTTTGCTATTGGAGGTAAAGACATAAGTATTCCTTCAATATTTCCACCTGTTTGTAAACCAAACTTTGTTCCCCGATCATATAATAAATTAAACTCTGCATATCTTCCTCTTTTAAGAAATTGAAGCTCTTTATCTTTGATTGTCCATTTTTTTTTAATCTTTTTATTGATAATTCTATTAAAAATAAATTGAAAAGTTACACCAACATCTCGGACAAATTTAAAATCTTTTAAAAAGTTATTTTTTTTATAATCAAAAAAAATTCCACCGATTCCTCTCGGCTCTTTTCTATGAGGTAAATAAAAATATTTATCACACCATTTTTTGTATTTTCCATAGTAAGTTTTATTATGACGGTTACACATATTTCTTAATATATTATGAAAATCTTTTTTTTCAGAATTATCTATCCTCGATGGAGTAATATCCATACCACCACCAAACCAATCGTAGGTAGTACAAATATATCTAGTATTAAAATGCATTGAGGGAATTAATGGATTTTTCATGTGCATGACAACCGAAATTCCGGACGCCCAAAATCTTGGGTCTTTTTTAGCCCCAGGAATATTTTTTTGAAACTGTTTTGGAAATTTACCATAAACTTTTGAGAAATTTATTCCGACTTTTTCAAAAACTTTTCCATTTTGATAAATTCTGTGTTCACCTCCACCTTCGTCTTTTTTATGATTTCTTTTCCAAGTTGTTACTTTAAAGTTTGCCTTATTTTTTTCCAATCTATTGATGTCTTCACAAAAAGCATCTTGTAATAATTTAAACCAACTACTTGCCAAATCTTTTTTTGTTTCTAAGTTCATATTAAATTAAATTATTTTGTTTTAAACATTCAGCTAATATAATTGCAACCGAAGAAGCAATATTAAGTGATCGTTTATTATTTTTCATTGGTATTTTTAGCTTATCTTTAATAGATTTGTGAACAGATTCTGGGACTCCAGCACTTTCTCTACCAAATAAAATTGTATCATTTTCATAAAAATCGAAATTTATGTAAGATGTAGAGGCTTTTGTGGTCATTAATATAATTCTTTGATTTTTTTTAGATTTGAAAAATTCTTCTGAACTTTTGTAAAAATTGATACTTTTTTCGTCCATATAATCCATCACGACCCTTTTGAAACGCTTATCATTCAATAAAAATCCACATGGCTCTATTATCTCTAATTTAGCACCAAGACACGCACAAGTTCTAATTATAGCTGCTGTGTTTTGAGGAATATCTGGTTCAAATAAAGCAATTTTAGGCCCTTGATTATTTGGATTATGTGTCATTCTTTCAGTAGAAAAAAAATACTTTTTTATTATATGTAATCATATATTAACTAGCTAAATCAATATATAGAATTAAACATACTTAATAGATGTCAGAAAAAGAGACGAAAAGACGAGATTTTTTATTTACAGCTACATATGCTGTAGGAGCAGTTGGAATAGGGGCGGTAGTTTGGCCAATGATAGATCAGATGAATCCCGATGCGTCTGTTAAAGCTTTAGCAAGTACCGAAGTGGACGTAAGCTCTGTAAATCCTGGTAATACAATTACGGTTCTTTGGAGGGGAAAACCAGTTTTTATTAGAAGAAGAACAGTAGAGGAAATAGCAGAAGCAAAATCAGTTAAGATGGAAGAACTAAAAGATCCTGAGAAAGATGAGGATAGAGCAAAAAATCCAGAATGGCTGGTGATGCTTGGTGTTTGCACCCATTTAGGTTGCGTGCCCTTAGATAATAAAGGTGATTATAATGGTTGGTTCTGTCCGTGTCACGGATCACATTATGATATATCTGGTAGAATTAGAAAAGGTCCTGCGCCTACAAATATGGAAGTGCCAAAATATGAATTTGTTAATGCGAGTACAATTAAGATTGGTTAAATATTATGAGTGATCACGATTATACACCTAAATCAAAAGCCGGTAAGTGGTTTAACGATAGGTTACCATTACTAACACTAGCAAATCACTTAACAGATTACCCAACTCCAAAAAACTTAAACTATTGGTGGACATTCGGTGGAATATTAACGTTTTGTCTAATAACACAGATTGTAACAGGATTGACATTAGCAATGCATTATATTGCACATGCAGATATGGCATTTGAAAGTGTTGAGCATATTATGAGAGATGTTAATTATGGTTGGTTAATTAGATATATCCACGCAAATGGTGCATCTATGTTTTTCTTAGCAGTTTATATTCACATTTTTAGATCTTTGTTTTATGGATCTTATAAAGCGCCAAGAGAAATCATATGGATTATAGGTATAATAATATACCTTTTGATGATGGCTGCAGCTTTTATGGGTTATGTTCTTCCATGGGGACAGATGAGTTTTTGGGGAGCAACTGTTATCACAAATTTATTTAGTGCTATACCTTTGGTAGGTGAGGGAATAGTAACTTGGCTGTGGGGCGGTTACTCAGTTGACAATCCAACATTAACCAGATTTTTTACCTTACATTATTTGATACCTTTTTTAATTTTGGGATTAGTAGTATTACATATTTGGGCCTTACATGTTCCTGGTAATAATAATCCTATAGGAATTGATATAAAAAAACCATCAAAGGATACTGTCCCGTTTCATCCATATATAGTAATAAAAGATGGTTTTGCTTTACTGATGTTTATGATTGTTTTTGCTTTTTTTGTTTTCTATACGCCAAATATTTTAGGTCATGCTGATAATTACATTGAAGCAGATCCATTAGTTACTCCAGCACATATTGTTCCTGAATGGTATTTGCTTCCTTTTTATGCAATTTTAAGATCTGTACCAGATAAACTATTAGGTGTAGTTGCGATGTTGTCTGCAATTTTAATTCTGGCAGCGTTACCATGGTTAGATACATCAAAAATTAGATCAGCAGTGTTTAGACCCTTATACAAACAGTTTTATTGGATTTTAGTAGCTGATGTTTTAATTTTAGGCTATGTAGGCGCAATGCCTGCAGAAGGATTATATTTACTAATAGCCAGAGTGGCAACAGCATATTATTTTTTACATTTTTTAGTTGTTCTTCCAGTTTTAGGACTTAAAGAAAAAACTCTTCCAGTGCCATTAAGTATTACTGAGCCCGTTTTGGGTGGTTCGCCAAATTTAGCAACAGCTCGAAATAAAGAAAGTTTAAAATAATAAGTGAAAAATTTATTTAAAATATTTTCTTTAGTTATTTTGTTTACTGGATCATGTTTAACTTCTTACTCTGCTGAAAAAGTTGAATATTTAAAAACCGATTGGAGTTTTAAAGGTTTATTTGGAAAGTTTGATCGAGGAGCATTACAAAGAGGTTATCAAGTTTATACAGAAGTGTGTTCATCTTGTCATTCTATGAAATATGTAAGTTATAGAAATTTAGCAGAAAAGGGTGGACCAGAATTTACAGAGGCACAAGCAAAGGCAATTGCAGCATCGTTCGAGGTTAAAGATGGACCAAACGCTGATGGTGAGATGTTTACAAGGCCTGGAAAATTATCTGATAAATTTGTTATGCCATATGAAAATGTAAAAGCTGCTCAAGCTGCTAATGGTGGCGCTTATCCTCCAGATATGTCAGTTTTAGTGAAAGCAAGAGGAGGTGGGGTTGATTATATTTATTCGCTTCTTCAAGGATATGAGGACCCGCCAGCAGGATTTATATTAGATGATGGGGTTTATTATAATAAGTTTATGTATGGAAATAAAATTAAAATGTCTAATCAGCTATCTGATGGGTTAGTTGAGTATGCTGATGGAACAAATGCAACAGTTGAACAAATGTCTAAAGATGTAACAACATTTTTGATGTGGACAGCAGAACCACATTTAGAGGCAAGACATCAAATGGGTTTTAAAGCTATTGTGTATCTTATTATTCTTACAATTCTTGTCTATTTTAGTATGAAGAGGATATGGTCACGTGTTGAAACGAAAGTTTAAAACATCTCCATCTTTAACAATATAATCTTTACCTTCTAATCTCATTTTACCGTTAGTTTTTGAATTTGCCCATCCATCATTTGAAATAAAATCATCATATGAGATTGTTTCAGCCCTTATAAATCCTTTTTCAAAATCAGTATGTATTTCAGCAGCAGCTTTTGGAGCAGTACAATTTTTTTGAATTGTCCATGCTCTAGTTTCTTCAGGGCCTGAAGTAAAAAAAGTATCTAATTCTAAAATTCTATAACCTTTTTGAATTAAGAGATTTAACCCAGTCTCTTTCAATCCAATCATATCCATATAATTTTTTTTCTCATTATCATCTAGTTCATTTATCTGATTTTCTATATCAGCTGACACTATTAAAGTATTTTTAATATCAAATTTATTCATGAATGCTTTAGTATATTCATTTCCAGTTTGAACACTTTTTTCATCTACATTGCAAACATATATCTTGGGTTTAAGTGATAAAAGTCCACTTTGATTAAGTTGTTTTTTGCTAAATTCAGAATGTAAGATCGATATATCTTTACTTTTATTTATACAATCTAAAGACAATTCAAGAATTTTAATTTGTTCTTCATCTACATTTTTTTTATTATTTTTTTCAAGTCTTTTTTGTATTGATTCTAAATCTGCTAACATCATTTCAGTTTCAATAATTTCAAGATCTCTAATAGGGTCGACAGAAGGATTAACATTTTGAATATCATCTGAGTCAAAACATCTAATCATATGTATAATTGCATCTACCTCTCTTATATGTGAAAGAAATTTATTACCTAACCCCTCGCCTTTAGAAGCCCCTTTAACTAAACCTGCTATATCAACAAAAGAAATTGTAGTATTTATTATTTTTTTTGAGTTAGAGATATTAGCTAAATTTTTTAATCTATTATCAGGAACTGGAACAATACCAACATTTGGGTCTATCGTACAAAACGGAAAGTTTGCTGCTTGAGCTTTGCTTGAATTAGTTAACGCATTAAAAAGAGTTGACTTACCCACATTTGGTAATCCAACAATGCCACACTTAAAGCTCATTATTCATTATTTACTTTACTAGAGAATAAATCTAGTTTTTTTTCTACTAGGATAGAGATTGAGTTATTAATGTCATTTGAAATTTTTTCTATTCCAAGGGCTTCATCTTCATCAAAGTTTTGAAGAACATAATCTGCAACTTCTATGTTATTTTTAGGTTTTCCAATTCCTATCCTAACTCTAGAATAATCTTTTCCTATAAATTTATCAATTGAAGCAATCCCGTTGTGACCCGCACTAGAACCACCAAATTTAGCTTTTACCTTGCCAAATTCAACATCTAGGTCATCATGAAAAACTATTACGTCTTCTGCATTAATTTTAAAGTATTCAATTAATTCTCTAATACAAACCCCAGAATTGTTCATAAAGGTCAGAGGTTTTATTGCATAAACTTTTTCTTTTCCTATATTTCCAGTTGTTAATAGTCCCTTGAATTTTGGTTTTTGTTTAGAAAGGCCGAATTTCTTATTAATAGAATCTATTATTTTAAAACCAACATTATGTCTGTTGTTCTCACTGTCGGGTGTTGGATTGCCTAATCCTACGAATAAAAGCATAAATAAATGAAATTAGATTCTCAATTTTTTTGATTATTTTTTTTCTTCAGCAGGTTTTTTTTCAGCAGTTTTTTTATCTTCACCCTCTTTTTTATCCCCTTTGTTACCTTCTGCTGATTGTTTATCACCATCTGCAGCCGCTGCTGCTCCTTCAGCGCCCTCAGCACCTTCTTCACCTTCTGCCGCTTCTGCTTCAGCTGGTTTTTCAGGTTCTTTCATCACTGTTGGTGCTGCAAGAGTTGCTATTACAAAGTCTCTTCCTTGAATTGTAGGCACTACATCATTATCCAACTTTACTGATGAAATTTTAAAACTTTCTCCAATATCAACTCCATCTAAGTTTATAGTTAAATTTTCTGGTATTTTTTCACTAGGACATTTTAATTCGACTTTTCTTCTTACAATATTTAAAACACCACCCCGTTTGAGACCAGGAGATTTTTCATGATTTATGAAGTTTACTGGTACCTCTATTTTTATTTTAACACCAGGTAGAACTCTTAAAAAATCAACATGAGTGGGCTCATCACTTAAAATATGATATTTAACTTCCCTAGGCAAAACATTTTGTGGTTTACCATTAACATTTAAAGTAATTATGTTTGATAAAAAATTTTCTTTTTCAATTAAAACTTTAAGTAATTTTTTTGAAATTGAAATTTTTTGGTTTTGATCTTTGCCACCATATATTATAGCTGGAACATCACCATTATTTCTAATAGCGTTTAATTGCCCTTTAGTGGAATTATTTCTAATATTAGCTTCAAGTGAATTCATAAAGAAGAGTTTTTTAACCCATGTTTATAAATAATCAAGGTAATTATTTAAATAAATCTGAGACCGAGGTTGAATTTGATATTCTTTTGATTGCTTCACCCATTAGGCCTGAAATTGGTAAAACTTCTATGTTTTTAACATTTTTTGTTTTTTGACCGTTATCAATTGTATCGGTAATCACCAAATTTTTTATGACAGAACTTTTTATTTTTTTTACTGCATCTCCACTTAAAACTCCATGAGTAATGTATACAAAAACTTCTTTCGCACCTCTTTCTTTTAGAGCTTTAGCTGCATTAACGATTGTGCCACCAGAATCAATTATGTCATCTACAATTATACAAGTCATATCTTTGACATCTCCAATCACATTCATTACCTGTGATTGACCAGGTTTTGGTCTTCTTTTGTCAACTATAGCTAGACCTACATTTAAAAGTTTCCCCAATGCTCTTGCTCTTTCAGTCCCCCCCACATCAGGAGCCACACAAATTATCTTTTTACTTTTAATTTTCTTTCTTGCGTGTCTAGCAAATATAGGTGTTGCAAAAAGGTTATCTACTGGGATATCAAAAAAGCCTTGGATTTGACCAGCATGCAAATCAACTGTAACAACACGATCTGCTCCAGCTTTTGTTATTAAATTTGATACAAGTTTTGCAGATATAGAAGTTCTTGGTACAACTTTCCTATCCTGTCTTGCATACCCAAAATATGGGATAACCGCAGTTATATTTTTTGCAGATGATCTTTTTAAAGCATCAATACATAAAAGCAGCTCCATTAAATTGTCATTAGCTGGTGATGATATTGATTGAATTATAAAAATGCTATTTCCTCTGATGTTTTCATTAATTTCCACATAAAGCTCACCATCTGAAAATTTTCTAATACTAGAATTAACTAATTTCGATTTTAAATACTTAGCTATATTTTTACTGAGTACTTTATTGCTATTTCCAGTTAATAATTTCATTGAAAAAGTTTAATTAATCATAATTATTGAAATATTTCTACCATAATCATCGTGTTTTAATCTCAAAGATCGTCTTGCACTAAAAAAATTATTTTTTTCGGAGAAAGTATCAATGTTTTTCATATCAATTTTTGTGATTTTGAACAATTTTAGTTGAGATTTTACATAATTTGCCAAATCAAAATAAATTACATTTTTTTTAGTATTGAAAAATATTATGTTTTTTTTATCTTTTTTAAGAAATTTTTTTTTAAAATCTTTTTTCACATTGTAATAAGTTCGTCCAATACAAGGTCCTATTGCAACCATGATATTTTCTTTTCTACATCCTTTTTTCAGCATAAAATTTATTACATTCTTAATAATTCCTTTATAAGCGCCTTTCCAACCAGCATGGATAGCTGCAATAATTTTTTTTTTAGTGTCGTAGAGTAAAATAGGAACACAATCTGCTGTTAAAACAGCTATTGGAAGTTTTTTTTGATCAGTTATTATTGCATCAGCTTTAATTTTTTTTTTTTTAAATTTAAAATTTTTATCAACAAAAACTATCTTATTACTATGAATCTGATGAAGTAAAAAAATATTTCTAGATTTCCTACTAATTTTTTTTTTTGCTATTTTTAAATTTTTCAATACGTTTGTTTTGAGATCTTTTGAACCAAGCCCACAATTCAAACTTTTATAAATGCCATTAGATTTGCCACCATTTCTATTAAAAAAACCGTGACTAATTTCTTTTTGTTTTAAAAATTTTTTTGAGGTTATCAACTTTAAAACCCTAATTTAAATTTATTTTTTTTATCTTTTATGAACATAACTTTGAACAAATTTCCCATCTGATTTTCATTAATAAGCCTTTCAAGTCTGTAGTAAATATCAGCTTTTTTCAAAAAACTTTTATTTTTTGATATTATTTCTGCTCTTTGTTTAATTCCCATTTTTAATAAAAATTTTCTTTGGGTTGTTAAGTTATTTTTTAAACCACCAATATTTTTTATTAACTTTTTGAATAGACTAAAATTTATATTATGAGTAATATCAATGTTTCCAATATTTCGAAAAATATTGGCAAATTTATGTTTTGAAACTGCTTGCAAGGTATTTTTCATTCTTTTTTCAGTATAGCCATAATCTATTAACAGTAATCCTCCATTATTCTCTTTTATTATTTTGGATATATCTTTTAAATAATCTAAGCTCAGCTGTGAATATTCAATAAAATTTTGATTTTGAGAGATTTTAAAATTAATTTTTTTCTCTATTTTTTTTATGTCAATTTTTTTTTCAAAAAAAAAAGGTTTTTTTTGATTTTCAAAATTCACAAATTTTTCAAACCAAAGATTTCTTCTTTTAACAAATTGTTTTATTGCCAGTGAGTCAAAAAATTCATTTGCAATAAATATACATGGCTTTTTTTTGAGTTCTTTCACTTTATAAATCCATTTTATGTTTTCTTTTATTAATTTTTTTTTTTGAATATCAATTAATCTAGAACTTTTTTCATGGATAATAAAATTACATGCTTTGAAAAAAAAAGGAAAATTTTTTAAGCTTTCAATAAGAATTTTCATCATTTCCCCGTTTCCACCACCAAGTTCGATTAAATTAAATTTTTTCGGGGAACCTAAACTTTGCCAAAAACTTAAAATCCAAATTGCAATGATTTCTGAAAAGAGTCTTGAAATATTCGGAGATGTAACGAAATCTCCTTTTTTCCCAAATGGATTTCTTTTCATGTAGTACCCTAATTTTTCATCATAGAGAGATAAGTTTATAAATTTATCTAGAGGTAAATTATATTTTTTTTTTAATTTCATATTTATTGATTACTAAATAAATTCCAATTAAGAAGAATATAATGCTGATTATTTGCCCAGTTGATAAATTAAAAATTAAATAACCAATATGTTCATCTGGAACTCTAAAAAATTCTAAAACAAATCTGAAAACAGAGTAAATTATTAAAAATAGTCCTGAGATGATACCAGGAGACTTATTTACTTTAGTATTCCTTAAATAAATTAATATTAAGAATAAGATCATTCCCTCTAAAAGAGCTTCATACAATTGTGATGGATGTCGGTATAGATTATCTACTTGAACAAATTTTACTGCCCATGGAACATTTGTTTCATAACCATATAATTCAGAATTTATAAAATTAGCAATTCTTCCAAAAAAAATCCCAACTGGTGCTACAATTGAAACAGTATCTAAATAAACAAAAGGATTTTGATTATTTTTTTTTGCATACCAGATACTTACAACAATAACACCTAGCAGTCCTCCGTGAAAAGACATTCCTCCATTCCAAACTTTAAAAATCTCACTTATATTGTTAATGTAGAAATTAAAGTTGTAGAAAAAAACATAACCCAATCTTCCTCCGACAATAATACCTAAAATTAAATAGGTTACATAATCATCAAATTTAGCTTTTAATTCATCGTTAGATATAAAAATTTTTTTACTCAAAATCCAACCACCTAATATGCCAAATATATAAGATAAAGAATACCAGGTTATTTGTATTGAAAAAAATTGAATTGCAACTGGGTCAAAATTATTAATGAACATATAAAAAATAAATTATAAGATATAAATATAATAATTAATTATATAAATACATGAAAAATTCAAAATTCGTAATTGATAAACTTGCTAAGATATTTGAGCAAGGCTTAATATCATCAAAAGATATTGCTGATGAATTAATGAATATTCTTAAATCTAAGAGGGACGAAATCATTTTTAGGATGAAATTAACAAGTAAAGATGAATTTGAAGTTTTATCAAGAAGAGTTGAAAATTTAGAAAAAAAAATTAATAAATTAAAAATTAAAAAAAAAACTAAACGGGTAAAAAAATCTTAACACCAAGTCCATTCATATTCGATTTTTCAAGATTAATATTTCCACCATGTGACCTTATAATATCAGATGCTATAGATAGACCTAATCCCACACTAGACTTTGCGTCAGCTCTTCCCTTATCAATTTTATAGAATGGTTTAAACACATTTTCGTACTCCTTTTCAGGAATTCCTGGACCATTATCCTCAATTTTAATGAATAAATTATTGTTATTTTTCTTAAGCTCCACATTTACCTTATCACCATATTTAATTGCATTATCAATTAGATTATTAATACATCTTTTAATTAAGTTTTTTCTTCCGTTTATAAAAATATTAGATGGTAGATTTGTAGTAATATTCTTATTGTTATATTTGAAAACTGTTTCATTAATTAATTGACTTAGGTCAAATTCTTGATCTTTTTCTTTATATGAGGAACTTGTAAATTGAAGATATTCATTAAGCATTTTTTCCATTTCATTAATATCTTCTGCTAATTTATTTGCCAATTCTTCATCCTTTATAAAAGCAATTTGTAATTTCATTCTTGTAAGAGGTGTTCTTAGATCATGACTAATACCTGATAACATTTCTGATCTTTGATTAAGATGTCTAATTATCCTTTTACGCATTTTATCAAATTCATAACCTGCTTGTCTTATCTCTGCAGCCCCTGAAGGTTTAAATTCTTCAATATCTTCACCTTTACCAAATTTTTCTGCAACTCTAGCAAGATTTGTAATAGGTCTAGTTTGATTTTTTAAAAATATTAATGATATCAATACTACTATGACCGCAGGAACAGTAATCCATAAAGCGAATATTCTTGCAGAGGAACTTGTAACTCTATCTTTTGGAACAAGAAATTTAAAATAGCCAGTTTCATATTTAATTCTTAGATCAATTAATTCTTTATAGCTTGTAGTATCAAACCAATATTCTAAAGGTCCAAAGGCAGATTTCAGTTCTCTTCTAAGAGTTCTATCTATAGGGCTAAACCATCTTTCATTATAATCAAAGTTAAAATCGTCATCTTGAATAAAATTAATGTTAAGGTCTTGATATATAGAAAAAAGATTTTGAATTTCCTCTTTAGCATATAATTCATCTTTATAAACTTTTATAAAAGTATTTATCTCGTTCACCAGTGCTCTTGTCATTCCCTTATTAGTCTTGATCCAAAGGCTATCAAAAAAAACAATTGTAATAATTAATTGTAAGAAAATTACTGGAACAGCCACAATTAATAGAGCTCTATAGAATAATTTTTTCGGAAGAATATTTTTTATAAATTTATTTAATCCATAAAACATAACCTGCTCCTCTTATTGTTTGTAAAAATTTTGGGTTTTTTGGATTAATTTCTATTTTTTTTCTAAGTCTTGTTATAATTACATCAATAGATCTTTCTTTATCCAAATCAATTAAAGAACCTATATCCTCTCTAGAAAAAGTTTTACCTGGACTATTAATCATTATTTCCAAAATTTTTTTTTCTGTATTATTAATCTTAAATTCATAACTACTTCTCAAAATTAATTGCTTGTTCAGATCTATCTTTATATTTTCAAATTCAATGACTCGCTTTTGATCAGTTTTTTTTGTTTTAGTAATTATATTTTGAATTCTTAAAATAAGCTCTTTTGGTTCAAAAGGCTTTGGTAAATAATCATCTGCACCAATTTCAAGTCCCTCAATTCGTTCACTTGCCCCACCTTTAGCGGTGAGTAAAATTATCGGAATTTTTATTTCCTCTTTATTATCTTTTATAAATTCTAAACCACTTTTTCCAGGCATCATAATATCTAAAATAATGAGATCGAATTGAATTATTTTTATTTTTTCAAATCCATCTTCAGCGCTATCAGCAGTAGTAACTAAATAATTATTTTCGTTTAAATATTTTTTTACTAATGATCTTATACCGTCATCATCATCAATAACTAAAATATGCGCAATAAATTTATCCATTTATTATCTTATTTAAAACCTTATCAAAATTAATTACTTCTTCTGAACTCGAATTAAGAAGAGCATGATAGATCCTTTTTTTTTGAATTTCAAAAATTTCATTGAATATTTTTTTTCCTTTATCATTAAGAAATATATGCTTAATTCTTGTATCCTGATCATCTCTTTTAAATATAATTATTTCCAGCTTCACAAGATCTTTAATAACTCTATTTAAACTTTGTTTGGTAACTTTAAGTTTTTTCAATAATTCACTCATCGAGATACCTTCATACATTGACAATAAATGAATTACCTTTTGATGTGCCAAGCCCATTGAATATTTATCAAGAATTTTTTTAGAATCTGAAAATGTCTCCCTATAGCTAACAAATAGTTTTTCAATTAAATCTTTTAATTGTTCATCTTTAAGATATAAGAGCTCTTTCATTATTGGTAAGTTATATTGACATATTATAGATACAAAGATATTTTTCAGTAAGAATTTTTATTTCATAACATGATACCTTACGATAAAAGATCTGGAAAAATATGGTACAATGGCAAATTAGCTGATTGGTCAGACGCGAAATTTCATGTATTAAGCCATGGACTTCACTATGCTAGCTGTGTTTTTGAGGGAGAAAGAGTTTACGATGGTTCCGTTTTTAAGCTGGAGGAACATACTTCAAGATTATTCTATTCAGCTAAAAGAATGGGTTTTGAGATTCCTTTTAGTGAAGATGAAATTAATGTTGCTACAAATAAAATTATTTCAGTACAAAAAGTTGAAAATGGTTATGTTCGACCAGTTGCTTGGCGAGGAAGTGAAATGATGGCAATTTCAGCTCAGCAAACAAAAATTCATGTTGCTATAGCTACATGGGAATGGGGGTCTTATTTTGATCCAAAATTAAAAATTGATGGAATAAAACTAAATATTTCTAATTGGAGAAGGCCTGCACCAGATACAATACCCTGGGACACAAAAGCTTCAGGTTTATATATGATTTGTACATTATCAAAACATGAGGCTGAAAAACAAGGTTACACAGACTCATTAATGCTTGACCATGAAGGAAATGTTGCAGAAGCAACAGGAGCAAATATTTTTTTTAAAGATAAAAATGGAGAGTTGCACACACCTATTCCAGACTCATTTTTAGATGGCATTACCAGAAGAACAGTAATCGAAATTGCAAAATCAAAAAATATTAAAGTGAATGAACGAAAAATAAAACCTGATGAATTGAAAAATTTTGTTGGATGTTTTTTAACTGGAACTGCAGCTGAAGTGACACCAGTATCATGTATATCAGATAATCAATTTAAAGTTTGTGAGACAATTATTGATCTTAACGAGAGTTACCAAGCCTTAGTAAAAAAGAAAAAAGCTGCTTAATCTTTGCTATCTTCAGATATAGCATGATCTATTCCTTTACGCATATAATCATAGCCAGTAAAAAGTGTTAGGGCCGCTGAGAGCCATAACAAAATTATTCCGATTGTTTGAGCATTGTAATCTTGAAAATTAATAATTTTATTTCCAGTCTCCCCAGATAATAAAAGTGCTATAGAAACCATTTGTAATACAGTTTTTAATTTTGCAAGATTTGAAACAGGAAGTTTTATTTTTCCTTTAGCTAGAAATTCCCTTAAACCTGAAATCAAAATTTCTCTTGTCAAAATTATTATCGCAGCAATTACTTCATAATTTCTTATGGTGCCGTCCATAACTAGTAAAATTAATGCTGTGGCAACAATTATTTTGTCAGCAATAGGGTCTAATAATTCTCCCAACTTAGATTCCTCACCAAGAAATCTAGCTAGCATACCATCTAAAAAATCTGTAAATGATGCAACAATAAATAAAATTAAAGCTGTTAAATCTCCATAAAATCCTGGTAAGTAAAAAGCTAAAACAAAAAAAGGAACAATTAAAATTCTACCTACAGTAAGAATATTTGGTATTTTTCTAAGCATAATATTTTTATTCGTGAAAGAAATTATATATCTTTTTTGCAACTTTTTCTTCTACACCTTCAACCGATTTGATTTCATCTAGACTTGCTGATTCAACAGCTCTAGCTGATCCAAAATGGTTTAATAACGCTCTTTTTCGAATGGAACCAATACCTTCTATTTGATCTAGTAAAGATCTACTTATTCCTTTTTTTCTTTTTGCTCTATGTGCACTTATTGCAAATCTATGTGCTTCATCACGCACCCTTTGCAAAAAAAATAGGGTAGGGTCATTTTTGGTGAATTTAAACTCTTTTCCGTTGTGAAAAAAAGTTTCATCTCCTTTATTTCTAAATTTTCCTTTTGCAATAGCTACTACTGGAATTTCATTTAATCCTAATTCATTTAAAGTTTCTCTAGCTGATGAATATTGCCCTTTTCCACCATCAATTAAAACTAGGTCTGGAAATGTAAGATAATTGCCTTTTTCTTGTATTGCACGTTTAAACCTTCTTCCTAAAACTTCTCTTATCATGCCGTAATCGTCTTGTTTGAAGTTTTCATTTTTAATATTAAATTTTCTATATCTTTTTTTTATAAAACCTTCCTCACCATAAGTAATTAAGGCACCAACACTATTAGTTCCTTGAATATGACTGTTGTCATATACTTCAATAAGACCAATGCTATTTTCAATCTTAAATTTCTTTGCAATTTTATCTAATAACTCTTTATTATTCTGACTTTCGTAGAGGTTTCTGTTTAAACTATTTTTAGCATTTTTAAGCGCAAGATTTATGACTTTTAGTTTTGAGCCTTTTTTTGCAATTGAAATATTTATTTGTTTATTTTCTTTTTTTGAAAGTGTTTCCTCTATCAATTTTCTTTCCCAGATTTCTTCACTGAGTATTATCGATTTTGGAACAGCTTTATTTTCATAGAATTGAGATACAAAAGAGTTCAAAATATTATTTAGTTTTTCGTCAGGGTCATGTTTTGGAAAAAAAGCTTGATTACCCCAATTTTGTTTTGATCTATAGAAAAATACTTGAATACAAGTTTTTCCCGACTCTTTGTATCCAGCAATTACATCTGCTTCAGTCAAATTTACATCACTAATTGTTAAAGATGATTGAATAATATTTAAAGATTTTATTTTGTCTCTTACTATCGCGGCCTTTTCAAAATCTAATTCTTCACTTGCATTTTCCATTTGTGATGAAAGTGTTTGTTGTATCTTTCTAGAACGACCTTTGCTCAAAAACTCATCAGCCGCTTCTACTAATTTAGCATAATCCTCTTTACTTACCTTTCCACCACAAGGACCAGCGCATCTTTTTAAGAAATAATTAAAACAAGTTTTATCTCCTGCCTCTACCTGTTTATCAGTGCATGATCTCAACAAAAATATTCTTTGAAGAGTTTTTATTGCACTGTTAACAGCAAGTGAACTTGCAAAAGGCCCATAATATTTACCTGGTTTATTTTTTGCACCTCTATGCCTTTCTATTCTTGGGAATTCATGTTCAGAAATAAAAATATAGGGAAATGATTTATCATCTTTTAATAAAATATTAAATTTTGGTTTATGTTTTTTGATTAAATTAGCTTCTAATAACAACGCCTCACTTTCATTTGTAGTTGTTGTAATTTCAAGTTTTACAGTTTGAGACAACATTCTTTCAGTGCGAATAATATGATTTTTTTCAGAGACATAACTTTTAAGTCTGTTAGGTAAATTTTTTGCTTTTCCAACATAAAGGATATCTCCTTTATTATTTAACATTCGATAAACGCCTGGTAATTTAGGAATTAATGGGAGTTCTTTTTTTATTACTTCTTTTCCAACTTCAGTACTTATCATGACTTCTTTTTTTGGTAATTTGAATACCAACAGACGAACATTCTTTTAGAATTTCTAGTTTTTCAATTTTTAACATTATTTTACCTATTCTTTTATCTTTAAATAGTTCATCAAAAACAGCTTCCGCTAAAGTTTCTAAGAAATTATAGTGTTTCTTTTTAATAAGTTTCTTAATTAATTTAACAATAGTTGCATAATTAACTATTGATCTAAGATCTTTATCATTTGAAGGTTTTTTGTCTTGATAATCAATTTCTAAACTAAATTTTACTTTTTGTGCTTTTTCTTTTTCAAAATCATAATATCCAAGTTTTAAATCTAAAATAAGATCATTAATTAGAATTTTTTTCTCGTAATTAAATAAGCTCTTGTTTTTATCTATTTTAACAATCTTTAAAGTATTTTTTTTCATTCTTTACCTTTAATTATATCAGGTGTTTGCCAATTTAAGCTTTGACCACTATCTATTGCCAAAACTTGGCCTGTAATAGAGCTGTTTTTTATAAAAAAGTCAACTGCATTACAAATCTCATTTACATCCACTTGTTGTTTAAGTGGAGTTGCTAAAAATTGACTTTTAAAATGTTTTTCCGATTGTCTTTTATTTTTTATTGTCGGTCCAGGCGCTATTCCATTAACTCTTATGTTAGGTGAAAGGCTCATTGCACTAGTTTTGGTTAAAGTATAAAGACCTGTTTTACTTAATGTATATGAGAAGAAATATGGAGTTAATTTAAAAATTCTTTGATCAATTATATTAATAATATTGTTATTTTTACCTCTTATATTTTTTGAAAATTCTTTAGATAAAAGAGCAGGTGCCTTGAGATTTATAGAAATATGATTTTCCCAGCTCTTAGAGGTAAAATTTTCCAATTTATCGTTTTCAAATAATGAAGCATTATTTATTAAGCAATCAAAAAATTTCATTTTTGATTTAGAGAATTTAATTATTTTATGTACGTCTCTTTCTTTACTTAAATCACCGTTGATTAAGTAAACTATTGTACCAAATTTTTGTAATTTTTTCTTTAAACTCTCTGCTTTAGATTTTGATTTATTGAAATGAATGGTTATTTCCACATTTGGACCAGACAATTTCTCTGCAATTGCAGCTCCTATTCTTGTAGCTCCACCAGTAATTATTATCTTCCGTGCTTCCACTTTTTATCCCTTTTCTTTGTCACTCTGGTACCAGGCATGCCAAGAGTAGATCTACCCTTAGGGTAAATTTTATTTTTTACATCATACTGTCTAATTTTAGGGTTTAAAGTTATTTCAAGTTCTGTGCTTTGTAATTTTCTTATTTCATCTCTTATTTTAGCAGCCTCTTCAAATTCAAGATTTGAAGCCGACTCTTTCATCTTTTTATCTAGTGCTTTTAAGTGTTTTTTAAGGTTCCCTCCAACATTAGATCCCTCACTTATTTTAACGTAATCTTTTTCATAAACACTTTCTAAAATATCACTAATTTCTTTTTTAACTGTTTTGGCATCGATTTTATGTTTTTTATTATAAGCTAATTGAATAGATCTTCTTCTATCAGTTTCTTGCATTGCTTTTTTTATACTTTTTGTCTCTTTGTCTGCGTACAAGATGACTTTTCCATCTACATTTCTTGCTGCTCTACCAATGGTCTGAATTAATGAAGTTTCAGATCTTAAAAAACCTTCCTTATCCGCATCTAAAATTCCTACCAAAGCACATTCTGGTATATCTAAACCTTCTCTCAAAAGGTTTATACCAACTAGAACATCAAAAACCCCCATTCTTAAATCTCTCATTATCTCAATTCTCTCAAGTGTATCGATATCAGAATGGAGATACCTAACTTTAACACCATTTTCATGAAGATATTCAGTCAAATCTTCGGCCATTTTTTTAGTCAAAGTTGTAACTAACACTCTATGATTTTTCTCCACCACTTTTTTACACTCATGCATTAAATCATCAACTTGATTTTTTGCTGGTCTTACTTCCACAGGGGGATCAATTAGTCCTGTTGGTCTTATAACCTGATCAACAAATTTACCTTTAGTTTGATTTAGCTCCCAAGGTCCAGGGGTAGCAGAAACAAAAATTGTTTGGGTCCTCATTAAATCCCATTCTTCAAATTTGAGTGGTCTGTTATCCATACAAGAAGGAAGCCTAAAACCGTATTCTGCTAATGTACTCTTTCTTGATCTATCTCCTTTATACATTCCATTAAGTTGAGGTACTGTTACATGACATTCGTCAACAAAAATTAATGTATTGTCAGGAAAATATTCAAATAAAGTTGGTGGAGGCTCACCTGGTTTTCTTCCAGATAAAAATCTAGAGTAATTTTCAATGCCAGCACAAGAACCAGTTGCCTCAATCATTTCTAAATCAAATTTAGTTCTTTCCTCTAATCTTTGTGCCTCAAGTAATTTGTTTTCTGCTTTATGTTTTTTTAGAGTAATTTCCAATTCTTTTTTGATGTTTATAACGGCCTGTTCAACGGTTGGTTTTGGGGTGATGTAGTGACTATTTGCATAAACTTTTACTAAACTTAAATCTCTTACTTTATCTCCAGTTAAAGGATCAAATTCCTCAATCTGTTCAAGCTTATTTCCAAATAAACTTAATCTCCATGCTCTATCCTCTAAATGCGAGGGAAAAATTTCCAAATATTCTCCTCGTGCTCTAAAAGTGCCTCGAACAAAATTTTGATCATTTCTTTTATATTGAAGAGCAACTAAGGATTTGATTATTTGTTCTCTATTATAATCGTAATTTTTTTGCAGGGTGAGTGTCATCTTACTATACGCTTCTACAGAACCTAAACCATAGATACATGACACACTTGCAACAATTAAAACATCATCTCTCTCAAGAAGTGATCTTGTAGCAGAGTGTCTCATTCTATCTATTTGTTCGTTAATAGATGCCTCTTTTTCAATGTAGGTATCTGATCTAGGCACATAAGCCTCTGGAGTATAATAATCATAATATGACACAAAATATTCAACAGCATTATCAGGAAAAAAGGTTTTCATTTCACCATAAAGTTGAGCTGCAAGTGTTTTGTTTGGTGCTAAAATTAAAGCTGGTCTGTTGGTAGCTTCTATTACTTTTGCCATTGTAAAAGTTTTTCCAGAGCCAGTTACTCCTAATAAAACTTGATTAAATTCTTCTTTATTGGCACCTTTGACTAATTTTTTTATAGCCTCAGGCTGATCACCCGCAGGTTTAAATTCAGATTTAATTTTAAACTTTTTGCCACCTTCAAGTTTTCCACTAATTTTTGGATTTTTACTCTGAATATCAGTAATTAAATCTTGATAAGTATTTTCCATATATTAAAGAACGTAGTAGAATTAATTAATATTTCAATGAGCATAATATCAGACAGTTTAAAAAGAATTAAACCATCCCCTACTATTGCGGTAACGCAAAAGGCCCGAGAACTAAGAGCGGCCGGAAAAGATGTTATAGGTCTTGGTGCTGGAGAGCCCGATTTCGATACGCCAGACAATATTAAAGATGCAGCAATAAAAGCAATCAAAGTCGGGGATACTAAATATACCGCAGTCGATGGAACTCCAGCTTTAAAAAAAGCTATAGTCGAAAAATTTAAAAGAGAAAATAACTTAGATTTTGAAACAGATCAAATAACAGTGGGGACTGGTGGAAAACAAGTTTTATATAATACTTTTATGGCAACACTCAATAAAGGTGATGAGGTAATAATCCCTGCACCTTATTGGGTATCTTATCCCGATATGGTTTTATTAGCAGGTGGAAACCCTAAGATAGTGAAATGTGATGAAAAAGATGGTTTTAAATTAACTGCAAAAAAACTCACTAAAGCTATTTCTAAAAAAACTAAATGGTTAATTTTGAACTCACCATCAAATCCTACTGGTGCAGGTTATAATCAAAGTGAAATAGAGGATTTAGCTAAGGTTTTAATTAAAAATAAAAAAATTCATATTTTAAGTGATGATATTTACGAGCACATAAAATATGATAATTTTAACTTTTTTACTATTGCGCAAATTTCAAAATTAAAAGATAGAACTCTCACAATGAATGGAGTTAGTAAATCTTATGCAATGACTGGTTGGAGAATAGGATATGCTGCTGGCCCAAAAGATATTATTAAGGCAATAGGAAAAATTCAATCTCAATCTACTTCCAATCCATCATCTGTAAGTCAGGCGGCAGCAGTTGAAGCATTAAATGGAACACAAGATTTTATTCAAGAAAGGTCTAACGCTTTTAAAGAGAGAAGAGATTTTGTTGTAAAAAGTTTAAATAATATTAGAGGGATAAGTTGCTTAATACCAAATGGTGCTTTTTATGTTTTTCCTAGCTGCAAAGGCTTATTAAATAAAAAAACTAAATTGAAAACTGATACTGATTTTGTTCAAAGATTATTAGAAAAAGCTAATGTAGCAGTGGTTCAAGGCTCAGCTTTTGGCTTAGATGGTTATTTCAGAATCTCTTATGCAACCTCAATGGAAAATTTAAAAAAGGCAATTGAAAGAATTAAAAATTTTTGTGAAAGTTTGTCTTAAATTAATGAGATAAAAATTTTTCAGCTTCTAGCGCTGCCATACAACCCATTCCAGCTGCAGTTACTGCTTGTCTAAATGTTTTATCTTTTACATCACCAGCTGCGTAAACTCCTGGAACATTTGTCTCAGTGGAGTCAGGTTTTGTTATTAAATAACCCTCGTTATCCATTTTAAGTTGATCTTTGAATAATTGTGTAGCAGGGTCGTGGCCAATAGCGATAAATAATCCATCAAGCTTAATTTCATCGACTTTGTTAGTTTTAACATTTTTTATTTTAATACCTTTTACATTCTTTGGCTCCTGGTCACCTACAACATCTTCTACAACAGAGTCCCAAATAATTTCTATTTTTTTATTATCCATTAATTTTTTTTGAAGTAGTTTTTCAGCTCTCAAACTATCTCTTCTATGAATAAGTTTAACTTTTGAAGCAAATTTTGTTAAAAACATTGCTTCTTCCACTGCTGCATTACCTCCACCAACAACAGCAACTTCTTTATCTTTAAAAAAAAAACCATCACATGTGGCACAAGCCGAAACACCAAAGCCTCTAAATTCCTGCTCAGATTTTATATTTAACCATCTTGCCTGTGCACCTGTAGAAATTATAATACTATCCGCTGTGTATTTTTGCCCACCATCTCCTATTGCCTCAAAAGGGGTTGTTTTTAAATTTACTGATCCAATATGATCTTCTATCATTTCAGTTCCAACAGCTTTTGCTTGATCTTTCATTTGATCCATTAGCCATGGACCTTGTATGACATCTGAAAATCCTGGATAATTTTCTACATCAGTAGTCGTTGTTAATTGTCCTCCTGGTTGAGCCCCATAAACTAAAATCGGTTTTAACATTGCCCTAGCAGCATACACAGCTGCTGTGTATCCGGCAGGTCCGGATCCAATTATTAACACTTTTGTGTGTTTAGTTGGATTTTGACTCATATGAGAGCTATATAGTGATAAATGACTAAATTAAAAGGTATATTATTGACCGAGGGAATGCATGGCATGATTAGCCAAGTGGAGGGATTAGCAAAAGCCTTAGATATAGAATTTATACACGAAAAAATTGAACTTAATGATTTTTGGAAACTGATCCCACCTAATTTTACTCCAGTAAACAACTTTGTTTTTAAAAATGATATTAGTGACGATTTTAATATTGTCATATCGTGTGGAAGAAAAAGTGTAATTCCCTCAATTTATTTAAAAAGAAAGTTTAAAAGTAAAATAATGAACATTCATATTCAGGATCCAAAAGTTTCATTACATAATTTTGATTATGTGGTAGCCCCAGAACATGATCAGTTAAAAGGAATAAATGTTTTAACAACTAAAGGAGCAATACATTATTTGAGCAATAAAGACCTTAATGAAAATAAGAATTATTTAAAACCTAAAGTTATAAAAGAAAAGGTAATCAGCTTTATCGTTGGAGGACCAAATAAATACTACGACTATAATGATAAGATTTTAGGGGATATTTTTTTGAAAATTAAAAATAATTTTATAAATAATGGTTATCAATTAATTTTTATTCCCTCAATGAGAACCCCAAAGAAAATAATTGATAAAGCAAAAAACTTCTTCGATCAAAATCAAATAATTGTTACGGAAATTGATAAGAAAGCCTATCTCTCAGCTTTAGGGATAGCAGACCATATAGTCGTGACATGTGACTCAACCTCAATGATTTCTGAAGCGGCAATGACAGGAAAACCAATATATGTTGCCCAAATGCCCAGTACTAAGAAAAATGACAGGTTTAAAAATTTTTTTAAACTATTTAAATCATTAAATATTATAAAAGATTTAGAAAATTCTGTTGATAAATGGAATTATGAAAAACTTAATGAAACTTACAAAATATCAAGCTATATAAAAGGACAATTAAAAAATTATGACTTTTCTTAATTCTATTTTAAATCAATCAAAAAAATATGAATTTCCTTTTGACCATTGGGAATATAATAATGCTTTGAGTGAGGAGGCAATTGAAGAAATTATAAATGCAGATATTCCGGATGTAAGTAAACACAATCTTAATTACGATGGTACAAGAGCTATAGACGGTGGTGCTGCTGAATTTAGAAAGGGAATTGCATCAGGAGGTAAAGCAATAAAGTTTAGATGCTTTATTACGAGAGAAAATGAATCACAATTTCCAAATTTAGTAAAATTTATAAAGGAGCTTCAATCAAAAAAGACACACAAAACAATATCAAAAATGATTAATAAAAATTTAGAAAATTCATATGTAAGATTAGAAGTTATATGTGATAGAGAAGGGTTTTGGTTAAAACCACACTGTGATATTAAGGAAAAATTGATGTCCGGATTAATTTTTGTGAATACTTCTAATGAGTCCCAGGATCTTGGAACAGATTTTTACAATGAAAAATTAGAAAAAGTAAAAACAGTTCCTTATAAACATAATTATGGTTATTTTTTTACTAGTGGACCAAATACTTGGCATGGAATGGAAAAAAAAAAAATTATTAAAGAAAGACGTTGTATTCAGGTTAATTATGTAACTTTTCCTACCGATTGGAAAGTTGAGTAGAAAATATTTTATAAGAAAGTGGAGTATAATCCTAATAAGGTAAGAACAGTAAACATAAAACAGATACCTATTACTGCATTTAACTGATCTCCATCTTCATTTAGATTAGATTTATCGTAAAGTTTCCAAACATAATTTTTATTTGTTTCTGATTTCTCTGTTTTGCTTATTTTTTGTTCTTTTGGAAAATTTATTACATCTGCATTAAATAAACTTTCTCTTTTCTCTAAAGCATTTTCTATATATTTGTGAACTTCCGAACTCATATATTTTATATTCAAACTACATATCAATTGACGTTTTAGAAAATAAAATATTTTTAAATTTTAAAAAATCTTCAACTTTTGATTGTGTAAATAATCTCAACTCTTAATTGAAAATTAAATTATTTAATGTCCTGCAGGGAGCATATTTCAATTTTTTTCGTTTTGAGCGACTTTATTCCCTCAATACATGCAAGCGCTGTTGACATATTTGTACAATATGGGACTTTATTTTTGATTGTCGCTCTTCTAAGTGCAATAGCATCATTTAGTCTATGCTCGCTATTTCCACCGCCTGTATTGATTACAAGAGCGATTTTTTTTGAATTTAAAATATCAACTATATGAGGCGATCCACTGCTGACTTTATTGATAATTTTACATTTCATATGATGTTTTTTTATATATTCAGCTGTTCCCCTAGTGGCACACAATCTAAATTTCAATTTTATCAATTTTTTTGCTAATTCTATCCCTTCATCTTTATGAGAATCCTTTAATGATATAAATGCTAATCCTTGTTTTGGTAAGGAATTAGCAGACGCTATTTGACTTTTAGCAAATGCCATCCCAAAATTTTTATCAAATCCCATAACTTCTCCAGTTGACTTCATTTCAGGTCCTAAGAGCAAATCACTTTTAGGAAATTTGTTAAAAGGAAAAACAGCTTCTTTAACTGCATACATACCTTTTGACCTATCTTTAAGACTAAATCTGGATAACATTTCTCCTGCCATAACTCTTGAGGCAATTTTGGCAAGCGGTAAACCTTTAGCTTTTGAAACAAATGGCACAGTCCGGCTAGCTCTTGGATTGACCTCAATCACATAGATTTCATCTTTTTTGATTGCAAATTGAATATTCATTAAACCTTTAACTTTTAAAGCTAAAGCAAGTTTTTTAGTTTGATTTTCAATTTCTTTAAGCAAATATGGTTTAATAGATACTGGTGGCAAGCTACATGCAGAGTCTCCAGAGTGTATACCAGCCTCCTCTATATGTTGCATAATACCTGCTACATGAACTTGTTTTCCATCAGATATTGCATCGACATCAACTTCCATCGCATGATCAATAAATTTATCAATAAGAATAGGATTTGTTTCAGCAGCTTTAAATGCTTCCACAACAAATTTTTTTAGTTGACTTTTTTCGTGAACGATTTCCATTGCTCTTCCACCTAAAACATAGGAAGGTCTAACTAATAATGGTAAGCCAATGTTTTCCGCTATTTGAATTGCTTGTTTAAAAGTTTTGGCAATCCCGCTTTTAGCCTGCTTCAGTTTTAACTTATTAAGTAGATTTCTAAATCTATCTCTGTCTTCTGCTAAATCAATTGATGAATATTGTGTTCCTAAAATTGGCAGTTTATTATCATGTAAAAATTTAGCTAGCTTGATGGGAGTTTGGCCACCAAATTGAGTAATAATTCCAACTAAGTTTCCTTTTTCTTTTTCTTTCTTAATTATATTAAAAACATATTCCTCTTTAAGTGGCTCAAAATATAATCGATCACTTGTATCATAGTCTGTTGAAACAGTTTCAGGATTACAATTTACCATAATCGTTTCAAATCCAGCCTCTTTTAATGAAAAACTCGCTTGGCAGCAGCAATAGTCAAATTCTATTCCTTGTCCAATCCTATTAGGACCACCGCCTAGAATAATAATCTTTTTCTTAGTTGATGGATCTGCTTCACATTCTGAATTAATTGAGAAATTTCGCTGATATGTTGAGTACATATAAGGTGTGAACGATTTAAATTCAGCCGCACATGTATCAACTTTTTTAAATACTGGTAAAATTTTAAGAGCAGTTCTTTTTTGTCTTATTAAATCTTCAGATGTATTTGTTAATTCTGCTAATTTTTTATCAGAAAAACCTATTGATTTTATTCTATTGAATTCATTAAAATTTTTGGGCAATCCCTTGACTTTAATCTTGATTTCATTGTCTACTATTTCTTTGATTTGTTCCAAAAACCATGGATCAATTTTCGATAACACAAATACTCTTTTTAAATTAATTTTTTTTCTAATGGCCTCTGCAACTAGTAAAAGTTTATTGGGAATATTTTCTTTTAGCTTTTTTTCAATTTGTTTTTTATTTAAATTAAATACTCTATCTAATCCTGAAAAACCAGTTTCAAGAGATACTAATGCTTTTTGAAGAGACTCTTTAAAATTTCTTCCTATAGCCATCGCTTCGCCAACTGATTTCATTGATGTGCCAAGAGTTGCTGGAGAAGTCGAAAATTTTTCAAAAGTAAATCTTGGAATTTTTGTTACCACATAATCAATACTTGGTTCAAATGAGGCAGGTGTTATTTTGGTGATTTCATTTTTTAATTCATCCAAAGTGTAACCAACTGCAAGTTTTGCTGCTACCTTTGCTATTGGAAATCCAGTAGCTTTTGATGCAAGTGCTGAAGATCTTGATACTCTTGGGTTCATTTCAATTACAACCATTCGGCCATTCTTAGGATTGATTGCAAATTGAACATTTGATCCACCTGTCTCAACCCCAATTTTTCTTAAGCACGCAATAGAAGCATTTCTCATTACTTGGTATTCTTTATCAGTCAATGTAAGCGCTGGAGCAACAGTTACAGAGTCACCAGTATGTATTCCCATTGGATCAACATTTTCGATTGAGCAGATGATGATACAGTTATCTTTTTTATCCCTCACAACTTCCATCTCAAATTCTTTCCAGCCTTCTAAACATTCTTCAACTAATACCTGATTAACTGGAGACTCGTGAAGCCCGCTTTTAATTATTTTGAAGTAGTCTTTTTTATTTTTGGCTATACCGCCACCGAGACCTCCAAGTGTAAATGCAGGTCTTATAATTGCTGGAAGACCGATTTTTTTTAAAACTTTTGATGCTTGATTAATATTGTTTACAATTTCAGACTTAGGTAAATCTAAACCAATATCGATCATATTTTTTCTAAATTTCTTCCTATCCTCCGCATTAGCGATTGCCTTAGAATTTGCCCCTATGAGTTCAATCTTATATTTTTTTAGAATTCCTTTTTTCTCAGCTTCCATTGATAAATTAAGTGCAGTCTGACCACCCATTGTTGGTAGAATTGCATCTGGTTTTTCTTTGTAAAGAATTTTTTCTAAAACCTCTAATGTTATTGGCTCTATGTAAGTTTTATCTGCAACATCAGGATCAGTCATAATAGTTGCTGGATTTGAGTTAATTAAAATTACTTTATAACCCTCGTCTCTCAATGCTTTACAAGCTTGTGTACCTGAATAATCAAACTCACACGCTTGACCAATGATAATTGGACCAGCTCCTACAACTAATATTTTTTTAATATCTTTTCTTTTTGGCATTTTTTTTTATGTTGTTAATAAATTCTTGAAACAAATAGACACTATCTTGTGGTCCAGGGTTTGATTCTGGATGATATTGTACTGAAAATATTGGTTTATTTTTAAGCCTTATCCCTTCAATGGTATTATCAAAAAGAGATTTGTGAGTTATCTCAATTTTTTTTGGCAAGTTTTCTTCAACTACCACAAAACCATGATTTTGACTGGTGATTTCAACTTTATCGTGGACTAAATTTTTTACAGGATGGTTTGCACCTCTGTGTCCTAATTTCATTTTTTTTGTTTTTCCACCTAAGGCTAATGCTAAAATTTGGTGACCTAAACAAATCCCAAATATAGGTAAATTTTTTTTAATTAATTTATTAAGTATTTCTATCGCATATTTTCCTGTTGCTGCCGGATCACCAGGGCCATTGGATAAAAATATTCCATCTGGTTTTAGTTCTAATATTTTTTCTGCAGAAGTTTTACAAGAAACAACTGTTACTTTACACTTGAATTCAGAAAAATATCTTAAAATATTTTTTTTTATTCCATAATCAATCGCAACCACATGAAAAGAATTTTTTATATTTTTTTTATACCCTGTTTCTTTTTTCCAAGTTTTAAGGCCTTTCCAAATGAAGTTTTTTGAGGTTGTTACAGTTTCTGCAAGATCAAGATTTTTTAATCCGCCCCATTTAATGGTTGAATTCACCAGCTTATTAATATTAAATTTTCCATTTTTTGAATAAGAGATTGTTCCTTTAGGCGCTCCTTTGTCCCTAATAAAGTTTGTTAAACTTCTTGTGTCTAATCCTGTAATTCCAACAATTTTATTTTTTTTTAGCCAGGAATCTAAATGTAAAAATGATCTATAATTTGAAGGAGAAGTTATTTCAGAATTAAAGATTACTCCCTTAGTCCAGATTTTGTCAGACTCAATATCTTCTTTGTTGGTTCCAACATTTCCAATATGTGGAAATGTAAAGTTAATGATCTGACCTGCATAAGAGGGATCAGAAATAATTTCTTGGTAACCGGTTAAAGAAGTATTAAAACAAACCTCACCAGTAGCTTCTCCTTGAAAGCCAATTCCAATTCCTTTAAAAATCTTCTTATTTTCAAGAACTAAAATACCTGTGTTAATTTGTGAATTTTTTGAGTTAGTTTTTTTTACTTTTTTTGTCAATTACAACTCATAAGTTAAAGGTTAATACAATAATTGATTTATTATCGCAACAGAGATGTATTATAAAATTGTAAAAAAACAATTTTTCTTTTGAACATTTTTATCTTTGAAGTAGATTAAAAAATTATGCCATTAAAAGAAACAATCGAAACTGAATATAAAAATGCTTTAAAAGCCAAAGATAAATCAAAAATATCAACTTACAGGTTAATTTTATCATCAATTAAGGATCTAGATATATTAAATAGATCTGGTCCAGATAAAAAAGAGACAGACGATAATGATATTAAAAAGCTACTAAAAAAAATGGTCAAACAAAGAGCCGAATCAATAGATATTTATGAAAAAAATAACAGAAAAGATCTTTTAGAGGTCGAACAGAGTGAATATAATATTTTGACAAGTTTTTTGCCTAAACAGCTTGGAGATGAAGAAACAAAAAAAATATGTGCTGAATTAATTTCTAAGTTGGGAGCAAATTCAGTCAAAGATATGGGCAAAGTTATGGGAGAACTAAAAAAACTCCATTCGGATGAAATTGATTTTGCTAAGGCAGGTCCGATTATAAAAGAATTATTAAATAGTTGATGAAGTATCCAAAAGAATATCTTGATGAAATAAAAACCAGACTTAAAGTTTCAACAGTAGTATCAAAGTCTGTTGTTTTAAAAAAAAGAGGCAAAGAGTATGTGGGCTTATCTCCATTTAAAAATGAGAAGACGCCCTCATTTACAGTGAATGATGAAAAAGAATTTTATCATTGTTTTGCTACTTCGGAACATGGAAATATTTTTGATTTTGTAATGAAAACTCAAAATTTTAAATTCGGTGAAGCAGTAAAATATTTAGCTCAATTAGCAGGGATGCAGCCTTATATGTTCTCAAAACAAGATGAAGAAAGAGAAAAAAAATGGAGAGAATATCAATCTATTTATAATCAGTATGTTGATTTTTATCATGATGAGTTATTGAAAAAAGATACTTACACTAATGTGAGAGATTATTTAAAAAGCAGATCTTTAGGAAAAGAAGATGTTAAGAAGTTTAAGATTGGTTATGTGGAAAAAAAACCAATTTTTTTTAATAAACTCAAAAAAGAATTTAGTGAACAGTCTTTAATTGAAAGTGGTTTATTTTATTTAGATGAAAAAAAAAATTTTTATGTCGAAAGATTTAAAGGTAGACTTATTTTTCCAATTAAAAATATCTCAGGTCAGCCGATAGGTCTAGGTGGAAGAATAATTGAAAAGTCAGATTATTTAGCTAAGTACATAAATTCGCCTGAAACTATTTTTTTTAAGAAGGGTTCAAATTTATATAATTTAGATTTAGCTAGAAAATTGTCGACTAAGATAGATCATGTATATCTAGTTGAAGGGTATATGGATGTTGTTGGTTTGAGTAAAAACGGAATTGATAATGTTGTAGCAAATCTAGGAACTTCATTGACAGATAGACAAATATTAATTTTAAACCAGTTCTTTGATGATGTAATAATTTGTTTTGATGGAGATGAGAGCGGGTATAAAGCCGCATTAAGAGCTGCGGAAAATTCAATTAAAGAAATGAAGCCTGAAAAACAAATTTCATTTTTATTTTTACCTGATAAAGAGGATCCGGACAGCTATGTGAATAAAAATGGTAAGAATAACTTTATAGATTTTTCAAAACAAAGCAAAACATCGATTCATCAATTTATTTTTAATCATTATAAAAAACAAACTGAAAACAATCCTTCATCAATGGCAGTGTTTGAAAAAAAATTAAGAGAAATAGCTTATACTATTAAAGATAATTTCATAAAAAAATACGTTTTAGAGTATTTTTTAGAGAAAATTGCTGAGTTAACACCTCATTCAAATCAAAAAAAAATTTTTTATGAAAAAAAAGTTAAATCTCTTGAATCCACGAAAAAACATTTTAATGAAAGTAGGTCATTGACAAGTGTCGAGCTTAAAGAATTTTCTTTACTATATTTGGTTATGAATAATTTAAAATTACTTCAATCAAATATACATTTGATTGAAAATATAAAATTATTCACCGACGTAAACATACAAATATTTAGAATAATAATTGATAAATTAAAATCTCCAGAACAATTAGGTATAAAAGATTTAAATTTAGATAAACAACTTATTGATAGGATAAATAAATTTGCACCAATAAAACATATTTTAATTAAAAAAAACAATAATGAGCATGAAATTATTGAATTGTTAGAGGACATCAGTAGAGATTTAAATAATTATGATTTAGAATTTAGAATTCAGGAATTAGAATCGAAGTTTTCTAAAGATTTAAGTGAGGCAACGTTTAATGAGCTAAAAGAGCTTAAAAAAAAGCAAAATATCAATTAATACCCTAAATTTAATAATGGATTTTTGTAAATTTGACATTATATAAGACTCTTCAAATTTAAAGCTGTGGAAAGAATTATTACAAAATCATTTGCGAGGTTAATGGGTCGGGGCACCCATAGAGGTTTTATAACACATGAGGAGCTAAGTAAATCCTTAGGAAAAAGAAATCTTTCAGATGAAAATTTAGCTCAAGCATTTATTCATATATTAAATGAAAATATTTCATTAGTTGAAAAGAAATCTGATTTTAAAGCTCTTAGAAAAAAAGAAAATACCTCCAAAGAAGAAGGCAAAACTATTGAGAAGAGTGACGATCCAATAAGAATGTATTTAAGAGAAATGGGTGGTGTTGAACTTCTATCTAGAGAGGGGGAAATTGCAATTGCTAAAAGAATTGAAGCAGGAAAAGATGTAATGTTAATTGCTTTATCTCAAAGTCCACTAACAGCGCAACAATTCTTTGAATGGGATAAAAAATTACAAAATGATGAAATTCTTGTTAGAGAAATTATTGATATAGATACAAACTATATGGAGGATGAGTCCACAGGTCAAAGTGCAAAACAAAAAAATTCAGGAGAAGAAGAAACTTCAAACGAAGATTCTGATGATGATTTTAATCCAACTCTTGCTGCGATGGAGTCGGAAATTAAGCCAAAGATTTTAAAAACTGTTAATATACTCACTAAAGACTATAATAAATTAATCAAATATCAAAAAGAAAAATTGGAATGTGTTTTAAACTCGAGTACTTTTTCACCCTCAAAGGAAAAAAGTTATGAAAAAATTGTTAACGATATTTTAGATCATATTAAATCATTACAGCTTTCACCTTCAGTTTTAGAGGAACTTGTGCAAAAGCATTATGTAGAAAATAAAAAAATAATTTCCTTAGAGGGTAATCTTTTAAGATTAGCAATGGATAATAAAATTCCCAGAGGTGAATTTATAAAATTTTATATTGGCAATGAAATAAACCCAAACCTTAAAAAATTTTTAGATACAAACCCTGCTTGGAAGCAGTTTTTTTCAAAGAACAAAGATCAATTTAAAAACATTAGAGAAAGATTAATAGAAATAAGTAATAAACTAGGTATTTCTGTTACTGATTATAAAAAGCTTGTCAGCAGAATTCAAAAAGGTGAAAAAGAGTCAAGAATTGCTAAAAAAGAAATGGTTGAAGCTAATTTAAGACTAGTTATTTCAATAGCAAAAAAATATACCAATAGAGGTTTACAATTTTTGGATCTTATTCAAGAAGGAAACATCGGTTTGATGAAAGCAGTAGATAAATTTGAATATAGACGAGGTTATAAATTTTCTACTTACGCAACTTGGTGGATACGTCAAGCGATTACGAGATCAATAGCGGACCAAGCAAGAACAATCAGAATACCTGTTCATATGATTGAAACTATTAATAAAATTGTAAGAACCCAAAGATTAATTTTAAGTGAGTTTGGAAGAGAGGCAACGCCTGAGGAGTTATCTAAAAAACTTAGAATGCCGTTAGATAAGGTGCGGAAAGTTCTAAAAATTTCTAAAGAACCAGTTTCTTTAGAAAAACCTGTTGGTGATGAAGAAGACAGTAGTTTAGGAGATTTTATTGAGGATACGAAAGCTCTAGCCCCTTTGGAGCAAGCTATTAAATCAAATCTTGGTGAAGCAACTACAAAAATTTTATCAACCCTCACACCAAGAGAAGAAAGAGTGCTTAGAATGAGATTTGGTGTTGGTATGAATACAGACCATACTCTCGAAGAGGTTGGTCTACAATTTTCTGTAACACGAGAACGAATTAGGCAAATTGAGGCAAAAGCATTAAGGAAATTGAAACATCCAAGTAGATCAAAGCAATTAAAAAGCTTTCTTGAAAGTTGATTAAATAGTATTTAAACAATTAAACAAGCTCATATAAAATTGTCTTAATGTTAAACAAATACATATCTAATTACTTTTTATTAATTTTTTCTTTTATTCCCATCTCTTTAATAATTGGTCCTGCAGTGTCATTAACTAACATAGTTATAATTGATATTTCCTTTGTAATTTTGATTATTTATTTGAAAGATTTTTCTTTTTTAAAAAATAAAAATTTTAAATATCTCATAGTACTATATTTATACCTTTTGTTAAATTCTTTCATTTCTCTTGATGTACAATTAGGATTAAATCGGAATCTTGGATTTATTAGAATTATTATTTTGTTTTTAGCTTTCAATTATTTTTTTAGAGATCGGTTATTTTTAAAAAAAACTCTTAAAGTATGGTTATCAATTATATTAATAATTACTCTTGATATTTTTGTAGAGAGTTTTTTGGGAAAAAATTTATTTGGTTATGGGGGTATGTATGGCGAGAGAATTGTCAGTTTTTTTAAAGATGAGCCTATAGTCGGTGGATATTTAAATGCTTTTTGCTTAATTTTGATAGGTTATTTATTCACTTTTTATGGTTCATCTCATAAAAGTAAAATTTTTGTATTATCATTTATTTTTTTAATAGCTGTAATTTTAACCGGAGAAAGATCAAATAGTATAAAGTCTTTAATTGGCTTATTTTTATTTTACTATATTTATTCCGAATTTGATTTAAAAAAAAAAATTATATCATTTGTAGTTAGTTTGATTTTAATTTGCAGTCTTATAGTGAGCTCAGATTTTTTAACAGTAAGATTTATTGACCAAATAAAATCATCTAAAGCTACAGATAAGTATTTTAAATTGTATAGATCAGGATTTGAAGTTTTTAAAAACTATCCTATTCTTGGGGTTGGAAATAAAAATTACCGTGTTGAAGCTTGTAAATATTTTCATGATCGCTCAGATGACGAAAAAAGATATTACTATTGTCAAACACATCCTCATCAAATTTATTTAGAATTATTATCAGAACATGGTCTGATGGGAACATTAATATTTCTATATTTGATGTATAAGTTAGTTTTTTCAAAAATTAGATATGTTTTAATAAATAAAAATTATATTCAGCTTGGTTCATTAATATATATGTCATTGACATTTTTACCTGTTTTACCAAGTGGCGCTTTTTTTAGTGATTATATGATGACTATATTTGCAATAAATCTATCAATTTTTTATGCATCTAGTCTAAAAATGAATATATTTAATGCGGGTAATAAAAATTAAGTTTAAATATAATTTCAGGGCCGTTAGCTCAATAGTAGAGTACTGCATTGACATTGCAGGGGTAGTTGGAGCATAACCAGCACGGCCCACCATTATAAAATATCTTTATTTGATAACCTTATTAAAATGATATAATTAAAAAGAAATTATTTGGGCCTGTAGCTCAGTTGGTTAGAGCAGTACACTCATAATGTATTGGTCCCAGGTTCGAGTCCTGGCGGGCCCACCAATGATAAAATATAACTATTTATTAATTTGAGATAAATTTTTCTAAAGCATCGAAAAGCACTAAAATATTTCCATCATTGCTATTTAAAATAGATGCAAATTCCTCTTTTTGTGTACGAGCAAGACTTAGACCCTCAATAATTAAATCTCTTATTAGAGGATTAGAGGGATTTTTAGTATAAATTCTCCATTCAATTTTTACTTCTGGTCTATCTTTTGTTGCAACTAGAGTGCTTGATACAATCGTGTATTTCTCGTTCAATTTTTCTTTGGAATTAACCTGTATTTCAGGATTTGAATATTCAGCCAGTCTACTAGAAAAGCTTTTTAAAAAATAATTTTTAAAGATATTTTTATATTTTTCTTTTTGTTCTTCATCAAGAGTTTTTCTATATGAACCTAATGTGTAAAAGCCTATACCATTAATATCTACAGTTTCTTCGGCAATAATCTTTAATTTTTCTATTTTCATCTCTTTTGAAATATCACTTGATAATATTTGCGATGCTCTATTCACTGTTGACTGAACAAACACATCGGGCGCCATAGAGTATGAGCTAACAGTGTAAAAGCTAAACATTAAAATTAAAAATGAAAAAAAATATTTTCTAAATTTCATTGATTGTAATATTTATTATTGAGTTTCTATTTCTTCCCAATCACTATCATCCTGGGTATCCACAATTATATCTGAATTTGCAATTTTTTGCTGCCTATCTTGTAAGTAGAGACTTTTTACCGATGCATAAAAGTCTACAGAGTTTTTTTCTAGATTGTCAATCGCACTTAAGTTTTTTGCTCTAAAATCTATACCAGTTCCACCTCTAGAAATATAGTAATCACTATCTTTAAAATATTGAGTGTCATTTTTAACAGTAACATTGTACCAAGCATCTCCACCAACAACATTAGATAGCTGTCCAACCACATCTCTTGTAGTTGATGGTCCTAAAACTGGTAATACAAGATAACATCCCGGACCAACCCCCATAGCTCCTAATGATTGTCCATAGTCTTCTTTAACATATTCAGTAAAACCTAATCCTGATGCTACATCAAAAATTCCTAAAATCCCTAATGTGGTATTAACAACAAATCTTCCAGTATTAATTCCTGCCTCCTTAAAATCTCCTTGTAAAAGATTGTTAGGTATCGTTACAAGATTTGAGAGATTATCGAGTGAGTTACTTACTCCAGATCTAATAGGTGATGGAATAAGTCTATATCCTTTTGCTAGTGGTTTAAATATGGCACCGTCTAAAGATTGATTTAATTTAAATGTTGCTCTATTTAAACCTTCAAAACAATCTTCTATTTTGCTGGGATCATTTTTACTAAGTAATAATTGACCATCTGTTCCAGCGTTAACATTTAATGTTAACGTTAAAGTTGTAATTAGAATAATTGATAGTTTTTTTAACATTTGGGTCCTTATATTATATTAAACACGATTATAAAATATATATTTTAAATAAATGCGATCAAAAAAAGGCTTAAATCTGACACGAATGTACTCTTATAATTTTAGTCTACCTAAAAGGAGTAAAAAGAATGTTAGATTTATAATACTTCATTATACGGGTATGAAAAAAGAATCAGATGCTATTAAAAGATTATGTGATCCAAAATCAAAAGTTAGCTCACACTATTATATTAAAGAGAACGGTAATATTTTAAATTTAGTTCCTGATCTTTATGAGGCTTGGCATGCAGGTAAATCACAATGGAAAACTTATAGGTCACTAAATAGGTACTCCATAGGAGTTGAATTAACTAATCCAGGTCACCAACATGGATATAAAAAATTTTCTAATAAACAAATAATGTCACTTAAAAAACTACTTAAATATTTGATGCAAAAATATACCCTTGGGGGCAAAAGTGTTTTGGGTCATTCAGATATTTCACCTAATCGTAAAAAAGACCCTGGAGAAAAATTTCCTTGGCATATTTTGGCAAGAAGCAAGTTATCATTTTGGCATAAATTAAATATTAAAAAAATTAAGAAATTTAGAAAAACTAAATTAATAACTAAAAAATATGAAAAAGAATTTTTTAATAATCTAAATAGGCTGGGTTATGTTAAAATTAATAAAAAAAAATCACCCAAAAATGATAAATATTTAATCAAGGCTTTTCAAAGAAGATTTAGGCAAAGCTTAATTGATGGTAAAATTGATATGGAATGTTATTTAATAAGTAAAAATCTTTTAATTTCTTAATTAATTAAACTTGAATTTTAAAATTAAAGTAATAAATTGCAATCGCCAGATAAACGACTTATCGCTTTAATTTTAAAGAGGAAAGTCCGGACTCTACAAGGATACAGTGCCAGGTAACACCTGGCGGGGGAAACCCTAGGGATAGTGCCACAGAAAATAAACCGCCATAACATGGCAAGGGTGAAAAGGTGTGGTAAGAGCGCACCGGTTCTATTGGTAACAATGAACGCTGGAAAACCCCACTGGGAGCAAGACTAAGTAGAGATGACATTGTTGAAAAACTAAAAGCCATCCTTGGCTAGTCATCAGGGTTAGTTGCTTGAGCTTAAAAGTGATTTTAAGCCTAGACAAATGATAAGTTTAAATGACAGAACCCGGCTTATAGTTTGTCTGGCAAATCTCATCTCAAATTATTATAAACAAATGTTCACGTTTTGATTCAATTTTTCTTACCTTTAGTTAACTGAAATAATGAGAAATAGAGGGTATTGACTCTGCTGAAAAAAACCCATAATATCCCATAAATTCCCAAATAAGGGATATATAAAAATTATGGCTTATGTTTTTATCAAGTTACGAAAACAAATTGGACAAAAAAGGAAGGGTGTCAGTGCCTGCAAGTTATAGATCATATTTATCCAATCTAGGATATAATGGAGTAATTTGTTTCCCATCTTTCAATAATCAATCAATAGAGGCATGGCCACAGGACAGAATTGAGAAAATTTCAAACACAATTGACTCGTTAAATCCTTTTGAAGAAAAACGAGATTATTTTGCAACATCAGTATTATCTGAAAGTATTAATTTACAATTTGATAGTGAAGGAAGAATATCACTTACATCAAAATTATTAAAACATGCAAACATAAAAAATAGCATGCTTTTTGTTGGTCAAGGAAAAACTTTTCAAATCTGGGAACCAACAATATTTGAAAAATTTAAGGTTAACGCAAAGAAAAAAGCAAATTTAAATCGTGCTAGCCTTAAGTGGGAGCTTCAACTTAATAAATAACGGGGGATAACGAGATGACAATTAACTTTAAAACACCAGAGATAAAAGAGTTGCAACCACGACTTTTAGTTATGGGAGTAGGTGGGGCAGGTGGAAATGCTATTAACGAAATGATTGAAAATGGAATGCAAGGAGTTGAGTTTATAGCAGTAAATACAGATGCCCAGGATCTAAAACATAGTAAGGCAAAATCAAAAATTCAAATTGGTTTAAACTTAACAAAAGGATTGGGTGCAGGTGCAAAATTAGATATTGGTCAAGCTGCTGCAGATGAGTCTTTAAATGATATTGTTAACGTTTTGCAAGGTGCTAACATGGTTTTTATAGCTGCTGGAATGGGTGGAGGTACAGGAACAGGTGCTGCACATGTTATAGCTAGAGCTGCTAAAGAACTAAACATTTTAACTGTTGGTGTTGTTACACTTCCATTTTTATACGAAGGCCCATCAAGAATGAGAAGAGCTCAAATTGGTCTTGAAGAATTAAGAAAACATGTAGATACAATTATAGTTATACCTAATCAAAATTTGTTTAAAATTGCAAATGAACAAACAACATTTGAGGAATCTTTTAATCTCTCAAATAATGTTTTGATGCATGGTGTTCAAAGTGTGACAGACTTAATGGTTAGACCAGGAATTATAAATTTAGATTTTGCTGATGTTGAAACTGTCATGGCATCCATGGGAAAAGCTATGATGGGCACAGGTGAAGCCGATGGAGAAGGTAGAGCTATGAAGGCTACAGAAATGGCTATCAGTAATCCTTTAATTGATGATTATACTCTTAAAGGAGCAAAGGGACTATTAGTTAACATAACTGGAAGTAAAGACCTTAAATTATTTGAGGTTGATGAAGTAGTTCATAAAATCAGATCGGAAGTTGAAGCGGACGCTGAGGTTATAATAGGTGCAATAACTGATCCATCACTTGAGGGTAAAATAAGAGTTTCTATTGTTGCAACATCTTTAGACAATCAACATCCTGAGTCAAAGTCTGTTGTAAACATGGTTCATAGAATACAAAATAGAAATCCTGGATATTCAGATTTTGGAGCAAACAAAACTCCATCTTTCTCATTTTCTAATAATCATTCAAATCCACTAACACATGGAGCAAATGCATTAAAACTTGAAAATGAAGTTGTTTCAGAAAACTTGAGTGAAACTGTGAATGATGTGAATAATCAATATCATGAGGAATTATTGAAAAATCAGGATAGTCAATTAGGGTCTTCAATGGAACCTGAGGAGATTATCAATGAAAACTCAATGAACGATCTTGAAAAATCATTTACCCAAGAAGCTTTAGAGGAAGCTTCTTCTAATGAAGAGCATTCAAATGGTTTAGAGGAATTTGGTGTGGATATGAAAGAGCCTGATCTATTCAATAATGACAATCTTGATGATAAATCTGAAAGTTTCATTCCTGATAATATTGATGAAGAAGACGATTTAGAAATACCAGCATTTTTAAGAAGACAAAAAAATTAATGGTCTTCAAAAAAATAAATGGAAGCCACCATAGTATCGGATAAAACAAAGCATTATCCGGTACTGCTTAATGAAATAGTAAGCGTTATTACCCCTCAACATGGTGGCACATTTATTGATTGTACATTTGGACAAGGGGGTTACTCAGAAAAAATTTTAAATTATAAAAATACGCGTGTTATTGCTTTAGATAGAGATATTGATACAAAAAAAAAGGCAGATAATATTTCCTATAAATTTCCTAATAGATTTATTTTTAAAAATAAACGATTTAGTCAACTAGAAAATCTAAAGCTTAAAAATGAGAATATTACAGGTGTAATTTTTGACTTGGGCTATTCATATGCGCAAATTAAAGATTCAAAAAAAGGTTTATCATTTAATTCTACTGGAGAGCTTAATATGAAAATGGGAATAAATGACTTTTCTGCCAAAGACACAATCAACAAGCTTAGTGTTGAGGAACTTGAAAAAATTTTCAAATTTTTTGGAGAAGAAAAAGAGGCAAAAAGGATAGCAGTTAGCATTGTTAAAAATAGACAATTAAAAGAAATATCAACTGAAAATTTAGTAGAATTAATTGAAAGAGCAAAAAAAAGAAAAAGTTTCAAAATTCATAATGCTACTAAGGTTTTTCAGGCTTTGAGAATTTTTGTAAATAAAGAAATAAGTGAATTAATTTATGGCCTGATATCTGCAGCGAAAGTATTGAAAAAAGATGGTGTATTAATAGTCGTAACGTTTCATTCTTTAGAAGACAAAATAGTCAAATATTTTTTTAAAAGTTTGTCAGAAAATAAGAGTATCTCCCGATATATTCCCAAATTAGATCAGCCAAATACATTATTTAGAATGGTTAAAAAAAAACCAATTATTCCTTCAGCTAAAGAATTAAAAGAAAATCCACCCTCTCGGTCAGCAAAATTAAGATACATAATTAAAAAAGATAACTTTTATGAATTCGAAACAGATATTTTAAGAAAATTTAAGTACTTAATTGATATAGAGAATTTTGGAAATAAATTATGAAAAAATTTTTAACGACATCATTAATATTATTTCTTATATTATTTACAGCACTAGTTAAAAATTCAACTAAAAAAATTGAAGATAAAATATTCACAGTTCAAGAAAATCTTAGAAGTCTAGATAAAGAATATGAAAATATAAAACTAGAGTTTGAATATTTAAGTTCTTCAGAAAAACTTATAAAATTTCAAGATTTATATTTTAAAGATGAATTAATACAAAAAAATATTGAAGAAATTAAGATAATTGAAAAAAATTTAGACAAACTGAATATCAAAAAACTTAAGTTAATCAATAAATAATGAAGAAAAACAGCTCAAGAATTATTTTAGAGGATCAGCAACACGATTTTACATATCAAAAAAGTAAATCTAATTTAAAGATAGTGTTTAATAGAATAGCATTTATTTTTTTTATTTTTTTTGTTATATCGTTAATTTTCTCAATACATCTTCTTCATCTTGGATCAAGAAAAGCTAATACATCAATTGATGCAAAAACGAAAATTTCAACAGGTAAACTCTATAGAGCAGATTTTGTTGATAGAAATGGCTACTATATAAGTAAATCAGTAAATTCAATAGATATAGGAATTAGCCCTTCAAAAATAATAGACAAAAAAAAATTAATTATTAATTTGAAATATATTTTTCCAAAAAAAAATTATTCTGAAATAAAAAAAAGAATTGATAAAGGAAAATTCTTTTATTTTGAAAAAAAAATTTCATATGAAAATTATGAAAGATTAATGCAATTAGGTGATAAGTCTATTGAGCCTAGAGATAACCTTATTAGAATTTACCCTCAAAAAAATTTATTCAGTCATATCATAGGACAAATTGATATTGATAATAATGGTGTATCAGGTCTGGAAAAATCTTTAGATGAGAATTTAAAAAAAAATAATAAACAAATTAAATTAACAGTTGATAAAAATATTCAATTTTTAATTAGAGACGAATTAAGAAAATTTAATGATATTTTTAGAGCAAAGGGTAGTGCTGCAATTCTAATGGATATTCACAACGGAGAAATACTATCATTAGTTTCTTTACCTGATTTTAACCCAAACAAAAGAGAAAAAATAACAGATGTTGATTTTATAAATCGAGCAACTAAAGGAGTTTATGAATTTGGTTCTGTTTTTAAAACATTTACTTTGGCTGCTGCGTTAGATCAGGAAATTATCGAGCCTGAGACAGAATTCATAAATTTACCTAAATCACTTCCTTGTGCTGGATTTCCTATTAGAGAATACGATGATAAAATGCCATCTGATTTAACGGCTGAACAAATTTTAATTCGATCGGGAAATATAGGATCTGTAAGAATTGGCCAAAAATTAGGGGTAGAAAAATTCAAATTTTTTTTGTCAAAACTCAATCTTCTAGAAAAGATAGATTTTGATATTGATGAAGTTGGAGTACCATTAAAATTTAATTGGGGTAAATGCCCACTTGCTACTGCTTCTTTTGGTCATGGGATAACAACAACCCTGCTTCAATTAGCAAAGGCTTACGCAATCATAGCGAATGGAGGATATGAAATACAACCAAGTTTGTTAAAAAAGTATAAAAATGACAAAAAGGAAAAACTTTTGAACGATGGAGTATCAGAGAAAATTTTACCTATTTTAAGAAAAATTGTTACCACTAAAGAGGGAACAGCATCTTTAGCAAATGTCCCAGGTTATGAAATAGGAGGTAAGACTGGTACTGCTCAAAAAAGTATTGCTGGCAAATACTCAAAAAAAAAGATCAATTCATTTTTGTCAGTATTTCCTATTTCCAAACCAAAGTTTGTTTTAGCTGTGATGCTTGACGAGCCAAAAACTAACAAAGATTATATTTACCATTATAGAGACGGATCAAATATTAAATATAAAGGCACACCTTTCAACACTGCTGGATGGACAACTGTTGAGGTTACAGGTCAAATTGTAGAAAAAATTGGGCCTATTTTAGCCACAAAATACAGTGAGATTAATTAACAAATGCTGCTCAAAGATTATATTCCAAATATAAATAAAAATTTCCAAAAGGCTAATTTTTCTGGAATCTCTTTTGAAAGTTCAAAAGTTAAAAAAAATAATATTTTTTTTGCAATTAAAGGAAATAAATTTGATGGAAACAATTATCTTCAAGAAGCTATTAAAAATGGTGCTAAGATCATCGTAACCGAAAAAAGGCCATCAATCAGAAAAAAAAATTTAATATTTATAGTTTCTTCCAATGTAAGGAAACTATTAGCAGAAGTTTCATATAAAATTTTAAAAAAAAAACCAAAAAAGTTAGTTGCCGTTACAGGTACTAATGGAAAGTCATCTGTCGCAGATTTTTATTTTCAGATATTACATTTGAGTCATAAAAAAGTTGCCTCTATTGGGACCATTGGCATTAGATATCAAGAAAAAAAAAAAATTCTTGATAAAACAACTTTGGACCCAATACAGCTAAGTAATATATTAGGTGACTTAAAAAAAAAGAAAACTGAATATGTAATATTGGAAGCATCAAGCCACGGACTTAATCAAAATAGATTAAATGGATTGTTATTTGACGTTGGTATATTTACAAATTTATCACATGACCATCTAGATTATCACAAAAACATGAAGAGTTATTTACAATCAAAACTTTATCTGTTTGATAAATTGATTAAGAAAGGAGGTAATATTATCACTGATGCAAATATTCCTCAAAAAAAAGAATTAACGAAAATTTCTTCTAAAAAAAATTTAACTTTAAATCTTATTTTTAGTAAACAAAATGGAATAGAATTAATTTCACACAGATACGATGATGAAAAGCAAATATTGGAAATAAGATTTAAACATAAAAATTATAATTTTGAATTAAATTTAATAGGCAAAATACAAATCAATAATATTCTAATGTCACTTTTAGCTGCTTATAAAAGTGGCATTAAATTTGAAAAGATAATTAATATTTTAAATAAAATAAAACCTGTAGAGGGCCGGCTTGAAAAAATCGGTAATATTAAAAATAACAGTAAGGTTATTTTAGATTATGCTCATACACCTGCAGCATTAGAATCAGCCTTAATTAATCTTAAGGATCAATTCCCTTATAGTAAATTAAGCTTAGTATTCGGTTGTGGAGGTAATAGAGATGTCCAGAAAAGATCTTTGATGGGCAGAATAGCAGAAAAATATTCTGATGAAATATATCTAACTGATGATAATCCTCGAAATGAAAAACCTTATAAAATTAGAGAAGATATTAAAAAAGGGATTAAGAAAGCTAATGTTAATGAAATTCCAAATAGAAAAAAAGCTATTAAGTTAGCTATTAAAAATTTAAAAACAGGTGATCTATTACTTGTTGCTGGAAAAGGTCATGAGAAGACACAAGAATACAGAGGAAAAAAAAATTTTTTTTCAGATCAAGAAATAATTTTAAAAGCTATCAAATTAAAAAATAGATCATTATCAAAAAATTTAAAATTAAACATAATCAAAGAATATTCTAAATATGAAATATCAAACAAATTAAAAATTAATAATATTTCAATTAATTCAAAAAAAATAAAAAAAAACGATATCTTTTTTGCAATAAAGGGAAAAAGACTTGATGGTAATAAATTTGTGGCAGAAGCTTTAAAAAAAAAATCAAGCTTAGCAATAGTTAACCGGATAAATAAAAAGTTCCCGTTAGCAAAGCAAATCAAAGTTAAAAATTCATTAGAATTTTTAACTAATTGTTCAGCTATTTTTAGAAGAAACATAAATGCCAAAATAATTTCAATCACCGGGAGCTGTGGTAAAACTAGTTTAAAAGAGATGATTGGCTTAACATTGAAAAAGATATCAAGAACAACTTATTCTCCTAAATCATTTAATAATAAATATGGTGTTCCATTAAGTTTATTAAATTTAAAATATAAAGATAATTTTGGTGTCCTTGAAGTAGGTATGGATAAAAAAGGTGAAATTGATAATTTAACTAAAATAATTAAGCCGGACTTAGGAATAATCACAAACATTAGTTATGCCCATTCTAAAAATTTTAAAAATATTAATCAAATAGCAAAAGCTAAGGCAGAAATTATGAATAATATTAAAAAAGGTGGAACGATTATTTTAAACAGAGACGATAGTTTTTACAATTATCATAAAGATATTGCTTTTAAAAAAAAACTAAATGTAATTTCTTTTGGCATTAAAAATAAACTTTCAACAATTAAATTAGTGAGAATTAAGAAAGTAAAAAATAAATATGAGTTATTGATTAATTTAAATAGTAATTTGGTTTATTTTAATTCAAAGAACAATAATAACAGTCATTTATATAATATTTTAGCAACACTTGCTGTAATTAATTTATATAAAAATGTAAAAAATTTAAAAAAAGATGTTTTTGTAAATTTTAAAATTCCAAATGGAAGAGGTGATATTTCAAAAATAAATATTAATAATAAAAAGTTCTTTTTAGTAGATGAGTCATATAACTCAAATCCACTTTCACTAAAAATTGCTGTAGAAAATTTTGATAAGATAGAATCAGGTAATTCAAAAAAATATTTAATACTAGGCGACATGCTTGAACTTGGCAGACATTCTACTAAACAGCATAAATTAATGAGTAAAATTATTAATAAAACAAAAATTTATAAAGTGTATGTAGTTGGAAAATATATTAAAGAGACATTTAAGGGCTTAAAATTAAATAAAAAAGCTGAAATATTAGATAAAAAATTTAGTATAGATAATTTTATTAATAATAATTTAAAAAAAAATGATTACTTAATGATTAAGGGTTCAAATTCAACAGGTCTTCATAAAATAACGAGTAATTTAAAACAAAGAAGTTCATATGCTATATGAATTATTAATAAAATATGTTGAGACTTTTACTTTTTTAAATGTCTTTAAGTATATCACTTTTAGAACTGGATTAGCATTTTTTACATCATTGTTGATTACACTTTTGATTGGCGGACCTTTTATCAAGTTATTTTCAACCAGAAAAATTTTTGATCCAATTAGAGAAGATGGACCTACTGATCATATAATAAAGAAAATAGGTACGCCAACAATGGGTGGAGTTATTATTTTGATAGGATTGATCATATCTGTTCTATTATGGTCGGATCTATCTAATATCTATATTTTATTTTGTTTATATATTGTATCGTCATTTGGTGCTTTAGGCGCATATGATGACTATAAAAAAATTAGAAATAGTAATTCTCTTGGGATTTCATCAAAATTTAAAATTATCGTACAAATACTTTTAGCTATGTTTGGTTTAATAGTATTACAGTATTTTGTTGAGTATGAAGAGTTTAGAAATCTCTATTTTCCTTTTTTCAAAAATTTTATAATCAACTTGGGATGGTTTTTTATACCTTTTTCAATTTTTGTAATTGTGGGTTCTTCTAATGCAGTAAATCTAACAGATGGCTTAGATGGTTTGGCAACTGTTCCGGTAATTTTAGTTGCAGGTTGTTTTGCTTTTATTAGCTATGTTGCAGGAAATATTGTTTTTTCTGATTACTTGCAAATTATTTATATAGAGGGATCAGGAGAAATATCTATCTTTTGTGGTGCAATTATTGGAGCTTGTTTAGGGTTCTTGTGGTTTAATGCGCCACCGGCAAAAATATTCATGGGTGACACGGGATCGTTGTCATTAGGTGGTTCTTTGGGGGCAGTGGGAATTATTACCAAACACGAAATAGTTTTAGCAATTACAGGAGGATTGTTTGTTCTTGAGGCATTGTCTGTAATGGTTCAGGTGGTATCTTTTAAATTGACTGGTAAGAGAATATTCAAAATGGCACCAATACACCATCATTTTGAAAAAAAAGGTTGGCCGGAGTCCACGGTGGTCATTAGGTTTTGGATAATTTCAATTATTTTGGCGATGATCGGTTTAGCTACATTAAAATTAAGATAATGAAGACTGAAATAAATATTTTTTTAAATAAGAAAATATTAATTTATGGAATTGGCAAAAGTGGCTTGTCCTCTTTTAAATTTTTAAAAAATAAAAATGATGTTTTTTTATATGATGACTTTAATATTAATGTTAAAAATTTAAGTATAAGAAAAAACTTAGTTAGTTACCAAAATATTTTAAAATCAAATTTTGATCAAATTATTATTAGCCCAGGCATTGACATTAAAAAATGTAAGTTATCAAAATTTTTAAAAAAAAATAAAGATAAAATTTACTCTGACTTAGATGTTTTCTATGAATTTTATAAAAACGATTGTATTACAATCACTGGTACAAATGGAAAATCAACTACATGTCAGCTTTTATATGAAGTTTTAATAGATCAAAAATATAATGTTAGGTTAGTAGGAAATATTGGTACTCCTATTTTATCAATCAAGAATATTAAAAAGCATACAATTTTTGTTATTGAAGCCTCATCTTATCAATTGGAATATAGCAGAATTTTTAGATCAAAATTTGCAATGATTTTAAATTTATCACCTGATCACATTGAAAGACATAAAACTTTAAATAATTATATAAATGCTAAATTTAAATTATTAAAAAATCAATTAAAAGGACACTTTGCTTTAGTTAAGAAAGATGATGCATTAATTAATAAAAAGTTAAAACAGATTAAGCTAAATAGTAAAATAAAAAAAGTAGATACAAAAAAAAATTATCAATTAATAAAAAATATTGATAATCAATTTTTTTTAAGTGAAACTAACAGAGAAAATTTATCTTTTATCTTGGAGTTATCAAAAAAATTTAAATTAAAAAAAAATATATTGATTAGAACAATTAAGAAATTTAAAGGACTTAAATATCGTCAAGAAATTATTTTTAAAACACGTTATTTAACAATTATTAACGACTCAAAGTCTACAAGTTTTTCGTCATCTCTCGGTATTCTAAAAGCAAATCCAAATATTTATTGGTTACTAGGAGGTGTTTATAAGAAGGGAGACAAATTTAATTTATCTAAAAATTATTTTAAGAAAATTAAAGCTTTCATTTTTGGCAAAAATAAAAAATTTTTTCAACAAAAATTAAAAGGAAAAATTCACTATGAAAAATTCAATAGTTTGAAACAAGCTCTTAAAAAAGTTATCTCGATAACTGAAAAACAAAAATTTGTGCCAAAAACGATACTGTTCAGTCCTTGTGCAGCTTCCTTCGATAGTTTTAAAAATTTTGAAGAAAGGGGTTTTTATTTTAATAAATTGATTGGTAAGTATTTTAATGGAAAACAAAAAATTAACATATAGCTTATATTATGAATGGTGGAAAAATATTGATAAATTCATATTTTCGATAATAATTCTATTATTTTTAACTGGATTATTTTTTTCATTAGTATCAACTTCTTTAATAGCGTCGGACAAATTAAATACTAATGATTATGCTTTTTTTTTCAAACATTTGTCTTTTGTATTTTTAGGAATAATTATAATTTTCTTTTTTTCATCAATAGACGAAAAAAAACTTTTTAAACTGTCATTATCGATTTTCATATTATCAATAATTTTCTTATTTTTGGTTCCTTTCATTGGAATAGAAGTTAATAGTGCCAAGAGGTGGATAGATTTTAAGTTTTTACCAAGATTTCAACCAATAGAGTTAGTGAAACCTTTTCTAATAATTTTAATAAGTTTAATCTTAAGTAGTGAAAAATATAGAAATATTTATTTGAAGTATTTTTTTTCTTTTCTACTGACTTTACTAATAGCAATTTTGCTAGCTGTCCAGCCAGACATAGGACAAACGTTATTAGTTTTTTTTAGTTGGTCGGTTTTAATATTTATATCAGGTATTAATATTATCTTTTTGGTAACTTCATGTTCACTTGTATTTATTGTGCTTTATTATTCTGTAAGGTTTGTCCCAAGGTTTGAGTATATTAAAAATAGAATACTATCCTTTTTCAATTCTGAGACAGGTACTCACAATGCACAGTCGGAAAAAGCGATAGATTCAATTACAAGCGGGGGCTTCTTTGGCAAAGGTATAGGTGAAGGAACCTTAAAAAATAGGGTTCCGGAAGCCCATACAGATTATATCATATCTGTAATTTCAGAGGAGTTTGGCGTTATTGCCATAATTCTAATCTTATTGTTGTTTTTAATATTTATATATTCTGTTTTTAAAAAAGTTTATTTTGAAAATGATGAGAGAACTAAATTGATCTTGGTAGGTTGTATAAGTCTAATTTTGGTACAAGCAATTATACACATAGGTGTGAATATTAGATTATTTCCGACTACAGGAATGACTTTACCGTTTATCAGTTATGGAGGCTCTTCAATTATAAGTATTTCAATTTTGTCAGGTATTATCTTGAATTTAACAAAAAGAAAAATTGATTAAATGAAAAAAAATATCTTAATCACAACCGGAGGGTCAGGTGGACATGTAATACCTGCAACAATTCTTTATCAACATTTATCTAGAGACGAAAATGTATTAATTACAACTGATGAAAGAGGTTTAAGGTATTTAGACCAAAATATTTATGAAATCGAAATAATTAACACTCCAAAATTAAATAATATTTTTTTTTTACCATTTAATTTTTTAGTTATCATATTTTTAACTGTTAAATCTTTTTTTTTATTGAAAAAGAAAAAAATTAAGAAAATAATTTCAACTGGTGGATATATGTCATTACCGCCAATTTTAGCAGCTAAAATGCTTAACTTAAGTATTTTTCTAATTGAGCCTAATCAAGTTTTAGGTCGTTCTAATAGATTTTTTTTGAAATCTTGTAAAAAAATATTTTGTTATTCAGATAAAATTAAAAATTTTCCTAAAAAATTTCAATATAAAATTGTAATGATTAATCCTTTGGTAAAAGAAGAGGTATATAGATCAAATTCAAATTTACAAACAAAAAATAAGTTTAATTTATTAATTGTTGGTGGTAGTCAAGGAGCTAACATTTTTGATAATAATTTAAAAAATTCAATTATCAATATTTCAAAAACAGAGCGTATTAAAGTCATCCATCAAACAAATGAAAAAAAAATTTCTAATTTAGAGGATTTTTATTCTAAAAATAATGTTGAAAATTGGATTTTTAGTTTTGACAAAAATTTTGTTGAAATAATTGAGAAAGCAGATCTGTGTATTACAAGAGCGGGTGCTTCAACTCTAGCTGAACTTTCAGTTTTAAATATACCTTTTATTGCTGTTCCATTACCTAGTTCAAAAGATAATCATCAATACGAAAATGCAAACTTTTACAAAAATAAGGATTGTTGTTGGATAATTGAGCAAAATAAATTTGAAGAGACTATCGAAGACGTTTTAAAAGATATATTTAATGATAAAAGTAATTATTTAAAGAAAAAGGAAAATTTAAAAAAATTAAATTATCAAAACACCTGGATTAATGTTAACCAAAAAATACTAAATACTATAAATGAAAATTGAGCTAGCAAAAACTGAAGTCATTCACTTTATTGGAATTGGTGGTATTGGGATGAGTGGTCTATCTTTAATTATGAAAGGTAAGGGTTTTAAAGTTCAAGGAAGTGACTTGTCTTTAAATAAAAATATTGAAAGATTAAAAAAAGAAAAGATAAAAGTCTTTATTGGGCAAAAAAAACAAAATCTTAAAAATGCAACAATTGTTGTTATATCCTCTGCAATAAAAAGAAGTAACTCTGAGGTCATTGAGGCAAAAAGAAAAAATCTTCCAATAATTTCTAGAGGTGAGATGTTAGCACATATAGTTTCTTTAATGAAAAATATTGTAGTTGTAGGCTCGCATGGCAAAACTACTACAACCTCTCTAATTGCATCAATTTTTCAAAAAACTAAATTAGACCCGACAATAATTAATGGCGGTGTAATAAATTCAATTAAAAATACTGCAAAACTTGGGAAGAGTGATTGGTCAATATTAGAGGCAGATGAGTCTGATGGTAGTTTTGTTCACATTCCACCGACTTATTCAATTATAACAAATATAGATAGAGAACATATGGATTTTTACAAATCTTTAGATGATTTGAAAGATTATTTTACTCAATTCATAGAAAAGGTCCCCTCTTTTGGAAAATCATTTATTTGTATTGATGACAAGATAAATAATGAACTAGTAAAAAAATTGAAAAATCAAAATTTTTATACCTATGGGATTAATAATAAGTCTAATTTTTTAATTAAAAATATTAAACAAAATAAAAAATTCACAGAATTCGATTTATTTGTAAATGTGCCTAGTAAAAAAAAATTATCTTTGAAGAAGTTAAAAATTCCTTTATTAGGAATACATAATGTAAGAAACTCTGTTGCTGCAGCAGCTGTGGCACTTACAGTTGGAATTTCTATTTCAGATATTAAAAAAGGTTTAGCAAATTTCAAAGGTGTTCAAAGACGATTTAACAAAATCTTTACATATAAGGAAATAGATTTTTTTGATGATTATGCTCATCATCCTACAGAAATTAAAGTTGTTTTAGATGGTGTAAAGAAAGTTTACAAAGGATATGAAAAAGTTTGCATATTTCAGCCCCATCGAATTTCAAGATTAAAAGATTTGAGAAATGAATTTTCTCTTGCTTTTAAAAATGCTGACACAGTTATCTTATGTCCAATCTATACTGCTGGAGAAAAATATAAATTAGGGTTTAGTTATATTAATTTTGCAAAAGAAATTATAAAGAATTCAAAAGTCAATTTATTCATGATTAATGATAACGATCAGCTGGCTAAATTTCTTAAAAAAAATATGCATGGAAAAAAAATTGTTATTGGAATGGGCGCAGGTAGCATATCAAATTGGATGAGAAAATTGCCTCAATTAATGTAATGAAAATAAACGAATTAAAAAATTTATTAAAAGAATTCGAAACTAATGTAAGTTTTGAATATGACTTGAAAAAAAAAAATTGGTTTAATATTGGTGGAAAATCAAAAGTTTTTTATAAGGCTGATAATCTTAAAGAATTAGTAAATTTTCTTAAAAAATTAGAAAATAAAGAAAGAATATTTATTTTGGGTGCTGGATCAAATACTTTGATTGCTGATGATGTATTTGATGGAGTAGTGATTAAATTAAGTAAAAATTTTAATAATATCTCTTTAATGGGTGAGGATATAATAATAGCGGGTAGTGCTGTTTTAGATAAATCTTTATCAGAATTTGCTATAGAAAATAATCTAAGTGGATTTGAATTTTTATCATGTATTCCAGGTAGCATCGGCGGAGGGATAAGAATGAACGCGGGTTGCTTTGGTAAAGAATTTAAGGATATTTTATTATCCATTCAGGCTATTGATACGCAAGGTAATATTCAAACTATTCATTCTAAGGACATAAAATTTGAATATAGAAATAATAATTTACCTGATGATCTTATATTTCTAAGCGCTTCTTTTAGAGGCACAAAGAGTGAGGCATTAAAAATTAAGGTAGAAACTGAAAAACTAAAAGTTAAAAAGGCCGAAAATCAACCCACAAAAATCAAAACCAGTGGTAGTACTTTTAAAAACCCAATTAACCAGACACAAAAAAAAGTATGGGAGCTAATTAAAGAGTCGGTTCATTTAGATAAAAGCTTTGGAGATGCGTGTATCTCAGAAAAACATTGTAATTTTTTTGTCAACAAAGGAAACGCTACTTTTGATGATATGATTAATTTGATTAATTATGTCTCGAAAAATGTATTTGAAAAAACTGGAATAAAAATTGAAAAAGAAATAAAAATATTGAAATAAATTGAAAAAAAAAATTTTAATACTTTCGGGTGGAATTTCAAAAGAAAGGGCTGTCAGCTTAGATACAGGTTTTCAAGTAGCAAAGGAATTAAAGAAAAAATACCATGTTAAATTAAGTGAACCTGACTCAAAACTTAGTGAGACAATCCAAAAATTTAAACCGCATATAATTTTTAATGCGCTTCATGGGCAGTTTGGTGAAGATGGTTACATCCAAACAATTTTCGAAAGTTTTAGAATACCCTACACTCATTCGGGCGTATTGGCCTCATCCATAGCAATGAATAAAGAGCTCTCAAAAAAAATATTTTTAAGAAATAAAATATTAACTCCAAAATATTTTAAATATTCCTTTGATAAGAAAGATAAAGATTTAATCAAATTTATTGAAAAAAAATTAAAATTTCCAGTAGTTATTAAACCAATAAATGAAGGTTCAAGTGTTGATGTTTTTATCTGTCAAAAAAGCAATATTCTAAAAAAAATAAGTTTATTAAAAAATTATAAAAATATTTTGATCGAAAAATTTATTGGGGGAAGAGAAATTCAAGTTGCAATAATGGGGTCGAAAAAACTTGGTGCAATAGAACTGAAACCAAAAAGAAAATTTTATGATTATAAAGCAAAATATAGTAAAAAAGCAAAAACAGAACATATAATACCGGTTGATCTAAGCAAAAAAAATTACAATAAAATCTTACAAATTGCATTTGATGCTCATAAATTAATTGGATGTCGTGGGGTAACAAGGTCAGATTTTAAGTTCTATAATAATAAATTTTATCTTCTAGAAATCAATACCCAACCTGGAATGACTAAATTGTCATTAGTTCCAGAAATTGCAAAACACCATGGTATTAATTTTTTAGATTTAATAGAATGGATTTTAAAGGATGCAACTTTTAATAAATAGAAAAATTTATTTTTACTTATTAATTTTAATTTTGTTAGTATCCATTAATAACAAAAATTTTTTAAAATTTAAGATTTTAAAATTAAATGACTTATCTGTATCTGGACTCTCAAATAATGAAAATAATAATTTACAATTAAAATTAAATCTTTTTGAGAATCAAAATATTTTTTTTATTGATGCAAATAAAATCATAGAAATATTAGACTCAGAAAATTTAATTGAAACTTATAATGTTTTTAAAATTTACCCATCAAAATTAAACATTAAAATCAATAAAACAAAACTTTTAGTAAATACCAGTTTTGATACAAAAAATTTTTTAATAGGATCTAATAAAAAATTAATTGAGTCAGATTTTATTAATCCAGATTTACCCACGGTTTTTGGTAGGCCATCTGTAGAAAGTTTTTTTAAAATAAAAAAAAAAATAGAACTATCCTCCTTTGATTTTTCCAACATTAGCAAATTATATTTTTTTCCATCAGAAAGATGGGATTTAGAGTTGAAGAATGGAGTGTTAATTAAATTACCCAACCAAAATATATTAATAGCTTTAAATAATATTTTTGAAATGATGAAATTTGAAAAATTTAAAAAAACAAAAATTTTTGATTTAAGAGTAAATGGTCAAATGATAACAAATGAGCTCTAATTTAGAATTTGAAACTTTTTTTTATATAAGTTCTGATAAATTATTATTATGTGTTTTTAAAAAAGGATTAGAGCAAGAATTTTATAAAGATGAAATTAGATTAGACAAAGATTCAAAAATTTTAGAAACTTCAATAAATCAATTTCTTGATAAGAATATAATTATAATTGAAAAAAAAATCAAAAATTTTGTAAATAAGATTAATCTAGTCATTAAAGATAAGGACATTTTACCAATTCAAATTTCAATTAAAAAACAAAATATTGAAAAAAATATTATCAATGATGAGTTGAATTATATGTTATCTGATTTATCTCAACAAATTAAAAAAAATAATTATGATAAAACTATTTTACACATGAATATAGATGAGTACATTGTTGATGGAACAGTATACAAAAGGTTAGAGGAAGGATTAGAGGGTGAAAATTTAACGATAAAAGTAAACTTTTATTGTTTTTCTAATATAAAAGTAAAAAAATTTGCCGGATATTTGAAAAGATTTCAGATCAGTATTAATAAAGTTTATTCGATTGATTATCTAAAAAATTTCTTTTTTAAAAGTGACTTAAGTGAATGTCAGATGGCACGAAAGATTGAAGATCTTGATGATATTAATGAGATTAAATTTGTACCAAGATTAAAAAAAAATATAGGATTTTTTGAGAAATTCTTCAATTTATTTAATAAATAAGCCTTATAGTTTAGTAGTTATTTGTAATATTTCTTGAATTTAGAAAAAACTTATTCAGTTGTAAAAGCTCTTGTGTCATTTTTAAAACAAAAAACAATTAAAAAAAATATCAAGTTAAGCGGAGTCGGCTTACATTCAGGAAAAAAAGCAAATTTAATTTTAAAACCAGCTAAACCTAATTCAGGTATTGTATTTGTAAGGACCGATTTAAAATTTAATAATGTTATTTATCCTCAGGTGAATAATGTTACTAGTGCAATGCTTTGCACTACAGTTTCTAATGAACATGGAGCGAAAGTTTCAACTATAGAGCATCTTATGGGTGCATTTTTTGGTTTAGGTATTGATAATGCAATAGTAGAAATAGACAACGAAGAAGTTCCTATTTTGGATGGGTCAGCAAAAAACTTTGTAAAAGAAATACATAATTCTGGAATCGACATAAGTGCTGAACCAATCAAAGTGATAAGAATTAATAAAAATGTTGAATTTAAAGACGGTGCAAAATTCATTTCGATAAAACCCTCTAAAATAAATTTAGAAATAGATTTCGAACTTGAATACAACAATTCCTTAATTGGAAACCAAAGAAATGTTTTAAGAGTTTATGAGGATGACTTGGATAGTATTTTCAACTCAAGAACTTTTTGTTTATTTGAAGATATTGAAAAATTAAAATCATCAGGTTTTGCAAAAGGTGGATCTTTAGATAATGCTATTGTAGTTAAAGGTAATAAAGTTTTAAATGAAAATGGCTTAAGATACAAAAAAGAATTTGTAAATCATAAGATTTTAGATTGTATGGGTGATCTATTTTTAACTGGTTATAAAATTATTGGTAAGATTGAATGTTCCCAAGGAGGACACAAACTAACAAATGATTTACTTAGAAAACTTTTACAAAATAAAGAAAATTACTCTATTATTGAGATTAACGAAAAAAATGTTCCTCATACATTAATAAATAGGCAGAATTTAAAGTCTATCGCATAAAAGTTTTCTGTTTAAAAAATAATCTGATATTAATAAATAATGAAATTTAATATCAGGTTTTTGCTAATTTTATTAATTTGTTTTTTACAATTTGCTTGTTCAAAAAAAGAGAAAGTTACAATTTTAAAGGAACAAGACTTGCAATCTCAAATGACAGAGCTTTATTATGAGGGATATGAAGCTTTTCTTGATAGAGATATATTATTTGCTGCTAAAAAATTTAATGAGGCAGAATTAATATTTCCTCAATCTGACTGGGCACCCATATCAGCTCTTATGACCGCGTATATTTATTATTCTGATGATTATTATTCTGATGCAATTTATCATTTAGAAAGATACTTAAAAGTTTATCCAAATCATAAGGATAAAGATTATGGCCATTATCTTTTAGCCATGTGTTATTATGAAAATATTATTGATGAAAAGCGTGATCTTGGTCCACTCTTAAATGCAAAAAAAGAATTTGAGTATATAGTAGAAAATTATTCAGGCACAGAATTTGCAAGTGATGCAAAATTTAAATTAGACTTAATTCAAGATCGGCTAGCGGGTAAGGAGATGTATATAGCAAGACATTACGTAAAATCAAAGAAATGGATACCTGCAATTAATAGATTTAAAATTATTTTAGAAAAATATGAAACAAGTGTATATGTAGAGGAGGCAATTCATAGGTTAGCTGAAATTCACTATATAATTGGTTTAGAAAATGAGGCAAAAAAATATGCTAGCTTACTTGGTTATAATTATGGTTCTAGTAAGTGGTACAAAGCATCATATAAGTTATTCAATAAAGATTATGATATGAGTGAAAAAAAAATTTTTTCAATAAAAAAAAAGGACAAAAAATCATTATTTAAAAATTTTAAAAAAAGATTCAAAGGTCTTTTTAACTAATGGATGAAAAATTAATTAAAAAAACTTATTTAAAGAAAATATCTGAATTAGAGATATATAATGAGGCTTATTATGATAAAAGTAATCCAATAGTTTCAGATCATGAATATGATATAATTAAAAAAGAAGTCATTGATTTTGAAAAAAAATATGAATTTTTAAAAGATATTGCCTCACCTTCTAGCAATGTAGGATTCAAACCATCAAAAAATTTTAAAAAACAAAGTCATAAAGTGCCAATGCTTTCCCTAGCCAATGCTTTTGACAAAAAGGATTTGGAAAATTTTGAGAAAAAAATTAAGAATTACTTAAATTTAAATCAGGAATTTGAAATAGCTTATAGTGCTGAGCCAAAGATTGATGGAATATCAGCATCATTAATTTATGAAAAAGGTAAGTTTATAACTGGACTCTCGAGGGGAGATGGTAAGGAAGGTGAAGATATAACTTTAAATTTAAAAACAATTAACGATATCCCGAAAATAATTAAGAATAAAGATTTTCCTAAAGAAATAGATGTAAGGGGAGAAGTTTATATAAATAATCAAGACTTTAAAAAATTAAAAGATAAATTTGCTAATCCAAGAAATGCTGCATCTGGATCTTTAAGACAAAAAAATCCTAACGATACTAAAAAGATTCCACTAAGATTTATAGCTTATACTTTTGGTTTTGAAAAAGGGCTGGATGTGGAAAATCAGACTAATTTTTTGACTAAATTAGAATCTTGGGGTTTTAAAACGAATCCATTAAATAAAAATATAACTGGAGTGAAAAATTTAATTAAAAATTATGAAAAAATCGAAAAGAAAAGAAATAATTTAGATTTCGATATTGATGGCATTGTTTACAAAGTTAATAGTTTTGCATTACAAAAAAGATTAGGAAATGTTGCCAACGCTCCAAGATGGGCTATAGCGCATAAATTTTCCGCAAATAGTGGAGTTTCAAAAATATTGGATATTGATATACAAATTGGAAGAACAGGAGCTCTTACACCTGTTGCGAAGATTAAACCAATAAATATTGGAGGTGTGGTAGTCTCAAACGCAACTTTACATAATGAAGATGAGATTATCAGGAAAGATATTAGAATTGGAGATATAGTTTTAATAGAAAGAGCAGGAGACGTAATACCTCATGTTATTTCTGTAGACTTAAAACAAAGAGATAAAAATTCTAAAAAATTTGAATTCCCTTCGAAATGTCCATCTTGTGGATCCAATACTATTAAAGAATTTAATTTACTCACAAAAAAAAAAGATGCCGTTAGAAGGTGCTCTAGAGAAGGTTATGAGTGTGAAAAAATGGCAATCGAAAAAATAAAACACTTCGTATCCAAAGAAGCTTTTAATATTGATGGTTTTGGTAAAAAAATTGTTGAAAATTTTTGGAATATTAAATTAATTAGATTTCCACAAGATATATTTAACTTAGACTTTAGTAAAATTGAGAAATTAGAGGGGTGGGGAAAACAGTCAGTAAGAAATCTGAAATACTCTATAGAACAAAGAAAAAATATTTCTTTTGAAAAGTTCATTTACTCACTTGGTATAAGGCACATTGGTTTAGAGAATGCAAAGATACTCTCAAAGTATTTTAAATCACTTGATAATTTTTTATTTTTTTCAATAAAAGGTAAATTTGAAGATTTACTTAATATTGATGGAATTGGTGAAACTCAAGTCAATTCAATTAAAAAATTTTTTTTAAATGAAACTAACTTAGATATTTTAAATCAGCTCAAAAAAATCTTAGTTGTTCAAAATACTAGTTTAATTAAAAAAAATGGTCTACTTAAAAATAAAACATTTATGTTAACAGGAAAATTGGACGGCATAAGTAGAGCTGAGGCTAAATCTTTAATAGAGGTAAATTCAGGGACTACCATTAGTAGTGTTTCAAAAAAACTTAATTTTTTAATTATCGGAGATAAACCAACTAAAAGAAAAATAAAAATGGCTAAAGATCTTAAAATAAAAATTATTAATCAAAAAGAATGGTTAAAAATGTTAAATTTGAGTAGATAACCATTTTCTTTCTGGTTTATTCAAATATTTTGAAATTTTAGAATAAACACTTAAATGATATTTGAATAAATAATCTTTTTCATCTTCATTTAAAATTTCAAAATTAATTAAATCTTTGTCTATTGGCGCAAGAGTCAAATTTTCGAAACATAAATTTTTATTAAATTTTTTGACATATATTAAATTCTCAATTCTTATCCCAAATTCATTTTTTTTATAATAACCTGGTTCATTACTTACAATCATTCCTTTTTCAATTTTAATAGTATTATTTTTTGTAATACCTTGTGGTCCCTCATGAACATTAGAAAAAAAGCCCACACCATGTCCAGTCCCGTGAGCATAATCTAAATTATCTTTTTTTAAATATTTTCTTGCCCTTAAGTCAATTTTCTTACCAATTTTATCTTTTTTTAAATTTGTTGTAACAACTGCTATATGACCTTTTAATACTTTAGTAAAAATGTCTTTAATTTTATTTTTAGGTTTTGTAAAACATATTGTTCTAGTAACATCTGTTGTTCCATATTTATATTGACCGCCTGAGTCACATAAAAAAATATCTGTCTTTTTAATCGTTTTGTTAGTTTCTTTTGTAACTATATAATGGGGTAAAGCTGCATTAGATCCAGTGCCAGAAATAGTCTGAAAACTTGGCCTTAAATAATCTTTATTTAGATTTCTAAATTTTTCTAATTTTTTTTTGGCATCAATTTCAGTTATTAATTTCTTATTCTTTTTTTTCATCCAGAAAATGAATTTAGTTAAAGCAACACCATCTTGAATATGTGCATCGATCATATTTTGAATTTCTGAAGAGTTTTTAATAGCTTTTAATTGATAACATGGGTCTTTCATATTTTTAATTTTAAATTTAGAATTAATTATAGATTTATTCAAAATGGAGCAGGTATCTTCATCAATTATAAATCTTGTACCATTCAACTTCTTAATTAGGTTTCTAAATCTCTCAGGCTCAATAACTTGAGTAGAATCTAATTTATTCTCTTTAATAATATTTTTTGCTTTAATTTTTTTTGTGATAAGAAAAATTTTACCAGTTTTGCTTATAATGCATCTACAATTTGGTATGGGGCTATTAGGATTATCCCAACCTCTTATATTTAAGATCCAAGCAACATTTTCTGGTGCACTAATAAACAAATAATCTGTGTAATTTTTTTTTAATATTAATTTAATTTTTTTAATTTTCGAAAAATAGCTTTCCCCAGCAATCTGTTTACTTATAGAAAAAATTTTATTAATTTTAGTTTCTTTTTTTTTATAAATTTCATCAATAAGGTTTTTTTCAATATATTTAATTTTAATTGATTTATTAATAAAAAGTTTAAGTTGTTTTTCTGTAAATATACTTGGATCAATTCCTAAAGTTAAATTTTTAAATTTATTTCTTGGTAAATGTTTATGAATTTCAACTATTTTAAAATTCTTTCCTGATTGTTGTTGCGCCTGAACAGTGTACCTCCCATCTATAAATAAGTAATTTTTTTTGATTAATATTATTGCCACCCCTGCTGATCCAGTGAAATTTGAGATTATTTTTAATCGATCTTTATTTGCATATTCGGAAAAAAATTCATCATTTTTAGGGACTATGTACCCATCAATTTTTAAATTTTTAATTTTTTTTTTTAATAAATTTAACTTTTCTTTAATCATTTTAATCTTTTTTGATACCTTAACCATCCAGGACTTCTTACATCTTCATTATTTACTTCTAAGTCTTGATTAAATTCAAAATCTTCAATTTCATGATTATTGTCTTCAAAAAAAGAATTTTTTTCTAAAAATTTTTCTGGTAATTCTTCAATAAATCTTGAAGCCATATTATCAATCCAATCGCCTTGATAATATCTGTTCATAGAAAAAGAGATGTTAGCAATTCTTTTTGCACGAGTAATGCCAACGTAAGCTAGTCTTCTTTCTTCTTCCAGACCACTTTGGCCTTTCTCTTCAATTGATTTTTGATGAGGGAATAATCCTTCTTCCCAACCAGGTAAAAAAACTACATCAAATTCCAAACCTTTAGATGCATGCATTGTCATCATATTTATCTTTTCGCCTTCCCAGTTTTGATCAATTGATGTTGCTAAAGAAACATGTTCCAAAAAGCTTTCCAAATTATCAAATTCTTTCATGGCATTTATTAACTCTTTAATATTTTCTAATCTATTTTCATTTTCTAAATCTTTTTTATTTTTTAACATTGCTGAATAACCTGACTCATCTAATATGGTTTGAAGAAGTTTAATGTGGGTTATTTTTTTTATAAATAAATCATAACGCCATTTATCAACAAGATTTAGAAAAGAACTTAATCCTATCTTAGTTTTTGGTTTAATTAAGTTTGCCTCAATTAAATTTTTTGAGGATTTTTCTAAAGTTATAAAATTTTTTTTTGCGTATTCATGAATTTGCTTTATTGTTGTATCCCCAATTGATCTCTTTGGATTATTAACCACTCTTTCAAATGCTAAATCGTCTTTTTCTTGGGAGATTAACCTTAAATAAGCTATGCAGTCCTTAATTTCTGCTCTTTCATAAAATTTTGTACCCCCAATTATTCTATAAGGTATTCCTATTTTTAAAAATCTTTCTTCAAATTCACGAGTTTGAAAGATAGCCCTTACTAAAATTGCAATGTTATTGAATGAAAAACTTTTTTTTAAATTTTTTTCAATTTCATCAGATATACCTATGGCTTCGTCTTTACCACTTTTATAACAATTAAGTTTTACAAGTTCCCCATCGTCCTTATTTGATTTGAGTGTTTTTCCAACTCTATTTTTATTATTTGAAATTAAAGATGAGGCTACTGACAAAATATTTTGAGAAGATCTATAATTTTCCTCTAATCTAATAACTTTTGTATTCTTATAAATTTGATCAAAGTCTAGAAAGTTTTTTATTTCAGCGCCACGCCAACTATAAATTGATTGATCGTCATCTCCTACACAGCAAATATTTTTATTTTTTTCGGCAAGCAGGTTTAACCATCTACTTTGTATAAAGTTAGTGTCTTGATATTCGTCAACTAAAATATATTTAAAATTCTTTGCATAAATTTCTTTAATATCGCCATGTTGTTCAAAAATTTTTACAGTATGAAGAATTAAATCTCCAAAATCACACGAATTTAAATCGATCAATTTCTGTTGATATATTTTGTATAGTGGTAGGATTGTTTTTTCATAAATATCTTTAGAGTTAATTTGAACCTCATTAGGGTACAAACCTTTATTTTTCCATTTGTCTATTATAGCCAAAATGAACTTGGGAGATAATTGTTTAGTATCTATATTTTCTGCTTTGCAAATATTTTTAATTAATTTGGACTGGTCATCAGTATCTATAATTGTAAAATTTGAATTTAACCCTATTGCGTTTGCATGTTTTCTTAAAAGCTTAGCGCAAATTGAGTGAAAAGTACCTAACCAAGGTAATCCAGTAGCTTCAATTCCCAAAATTTTACTAACTCTAATTTGCATTTCTCTTGCAGCTTTGTTTGTGAAGGTCACAGCTAAAATTTGGTTAGGAAAGGACTTCTTTTCTTTTATTAAGTTGGCAATTCTTGACGTTAAAACTTTAGTTTTTCCAGAACCTGCCCCGGCTACCACCAATAGTGGTCCCTCAAAGTGCATTACAGCTTCTTTTTGGGCATCATTGAGATTTTTTAAAAATTCTGAGTTTATCATTTTTAATTATCCACTATAACCTTGAAACAAACATGTTTAAATTTAATTATATTTCGAAAAATTTTGTAACAACTTTTCTTGATAAAAGTAATAAACTAATAATCAACATTTTAAATAATCTAAATTTTCGCAATTTAAAAGATAAGAGTAAATTCCTTATTAAGGATAAAAGGACAATAATCATAGCTTTTGTAATTTTTTTCGCAATAATTGGACACTTATCGACACCTGCATTTTATAAAAATAGTTGGCTTAAAGAAACATTAAAGAATCAACTTCAAAATTTATATGACCTTGAATTTAATTTTAGTGATGAAATAGAATATGCGATGTTTCCAATTCCACACTTCAATTGTAAGAATGTTAAGATAATTTCTAATAATAAAGAATTCGCAACAATAGAATCTTTCAAGATATTTTTATCATTCAAAAAATTTTTTGATAAGGACAAAATGAATATTCAAGACATTGAAATTAAAAATTCAAAATTTGTTATTTATAAACAAGAAATCAAAGATCTAATACATTTTTTTGATAAAAAAATAAACGAAAATGAATTGGTCATAAAGAAAAGTAAAATTTTTCTTAAAAATAAGGATGATGAAATTTATCTAATTGTCAATATTGATAAAATTATATCATTATATGAAAATCAATCTCAAAAAAATAGATTAAATTTTGAAGGTGAAATATTCAATAATCAAATTGATATAATTCTCACTAATGACTTTTTATATAAAGATTTATTTTTTGAGATTATTTTAAAAGAAATTAGAGGTAAATTTTTGAGTGAACTCGATTATTCAAAAAAAATAAATCAAGGTACTTTATCTTTTTTACAATCTAATAAAGTCTATAACACAAGATATGAATTTGATGATGAAACATTTAAATTTTATTCAGAAAAAAAAATTGGAAATTTGGATTCTTATAATGGAAAAATAAATTTTATACCATTTTCATCTAATATTAATCTTAATTTAAAGAATATAGATTTAAAAAATTTAATAGGTGATAATGCAATTTTAACAGAAATTTTAAAATCAAATATCTTCTCCAACGAGAATTTAAACTATAATTTTAATATCAAATCTAAAGATGTTTCAAATCATCGAAAATTGAAAGATCTTGACTTAAGAATGAATTTTAACAGAAGCACTCTTAATTTTGATAATTCATCATTAGTTTTTAAGGATATTTTATTAATGAAAATAATTAATAGTGAATTTGTAAATAGGAACAATAGAAAACAAAATATTTTTTGTGAAATTGAATTTTTTATTAATGACAGTGATAAGTTATATAAATTTTTCCAAACAAAAAAAATTCATAGAAAAAAAATTAATAAAATTAATATTACTTTTAATTACGACTTGATAAATAAAATTTTAAATATAGAAAAAGTAAAAATAGATAATGAGTCTAATGATGGAATTGAGTCAATAGTGAATGAATTTAATAAGACTGGTGATAATTTAAAAAATAGAATTGACCTTAAGAATTTTTTTAATGATATAGCGAGTGAGTTATAACGGTTTAATCATTTTTAAAGGATTGACAATTTTATCATAACTTTTTTCATTAATTAATCCTGATCTAAGAGCTTCAGCTTTTAAAGTTGTTTTGTTTTTTAAAGCCTTTTTTGCAATCTTAGCTGAATTGTCATATCCAATGTGGGGCGCGAGTGCAGTGACAAGCATAAGTGAATTGTCTAAAAAGTGTTTTATTTTAATTTTATCAGCTTTAATTCCCTTAATGCAATAAAGTGAGAAATTTTTAGTACTATCTGCTAACAAGTCTATTGATTGTAAAATATTATGGGCAATTAAAGGCTTAAATACATTTAATTCAAAATGTCCATGTGAGCCAGCCATAGTAATCCCATTATGATTTCCAATGACTTTAACACAAACCATTGTTACCGCCTCTGATTGAGTGGGATTTACTTTACCAGGCATGATAGATGATCCTGGCTCATTTGCTGGTAAAATTAATTCACCATAGCCTGCTCTAGGGCCTGATCCTAAAAATCTTATATCATTAGCAATTTTCATCAGACAAACAGCAGTTGTGTTTAATGTACCTGAGAAATTTACTATCTCATCATGAGCAGCCAGTGCTGCAAATTTATTTTTTGTTGGTCTAAACGGTAGTTTTGTAATTTTTTTGATTTCAGATATAATTTTTCTATCAAATCCCTTTCTACTATTTATTCCTGTTCCTACCGCTGTTCCACCTTGAGCCAAAGAGTAAATTTCATTTAAAGCATTTTTAATTCTATGAATACAGTCTTCCAGTTGAGATTGATAACCTGAGAATTCTTGACCTAAAGATAGAGGGGTTGCGTCTTGAAGATGGGTCCTTCCAACTTTTACTATATTTTTAAATTGAGAGACTTTTTTTTTTAGTTCCTTATTTAAAATTTCAAGAGAAGGTAGCAACTTATTTCTTGTTTCTATTGCTATAGCTATATGCATTGCTGTAGGAAATACATCATTAGTAGACTGAGATTTATTTACATGATCATTAGGATGCACAGGCTTTTTTGAACCTTTTTTACCACCTAAAATTTCTATAGCTCTATTTGCTATAACTTCATTTACATTCATATTTGTTTGAGTGCCAGACCCTGTTTGCCATACTTTTAAAGGGAAGTGTTCATCTAATTTACCTAATATAACTTCATTCGCAGCTTTTATAATTGCTTTAGAAATATGTGGTAAAATTTGTTTTTCTTTTGAATGAACTATTGCTGCAGCTTTTTTGATTATTGCAATAGATTTAATTAAAACTGGTCTAACTAAAAATTCCCCAATATCAAAATATTTTTTTGATCTTTGTGTTGAAGCTCCCCAATATTTGCTATTTGGAACATTGATAGAGCCTATACTGTCAAATTCTTTTCTTAATTTCATTGATTAAATAGTAATTAATAAATTATTATTAATATACATTAATTTTAAAAAACTTACAGGAGCAATATGTCAAATTTTAGGAAGGTAGGAATTTTCATGAAAACTTTCGGACAAGAAGTTAAAGACAAACCATCATTTAGCACGGATAAGATCAACAAATTAAGGGTAGACTTAATCAAAGAAGAGCTTAATGAATTAACAGAGGCTATGAAAAATAAAGATTTATTAGAGGTTGCTGATGCTTTAACTGATATCTTGTATGTTACATATGGGGCGGGACATGCATTTGGAATAGATTTGGATAAATGTTTTGAAGAAGTTCAAAACTCAAATATGAGCAAATTAGACGAGAATCAAAAACCAATTTATAATAATTCAGGGAAAGTGATGAAAGGCCCTAACTATTTTAAACCTAATCTTACAAAATTTGTAAATTAAATTTTTGACTGGAGCCACTCTGGTATTAAAATTTTAAAAGATCCGTTTTCACTTTCAAATATTAAATCTCTGTCAAAATTCTTATCTAAGAATTTTATTAAGGCAAAAGGATAATCTTCATTAATTAAAATTTTTCCTATCTCAACATCATTATTATAAATTTTTTCATTTTCAGATAATTTTCCACTAACTATTTTTATTGGTAATAATCTTTTTGAAAGTTTATTTTTCAATTTGATTCTTGCAGTATTTTCTTGGCCGACATAGCATCCTTTCTTAAAATCAATACCATTTAACTCTTCATAGTTACATTCAATACCAAATAACTTATTCTGTAATTTATTTAAGTTCTTAGAAACGATACCAAGATTATGACTTAGAATATGATAATTTTCTATTTTATCATCTTTTAAATCTAATTTCTTTAATGACAAATAAAGCTTTTCTAAGTTTATGATTAGTCTCCCACCTAAATTTTTGTTCCTCGGATCTAAAATAATGGGATCTTCTCTATATTTAAATGTAAAGCCTACAATGTCTTTCGAACCCTCAATTGAAAGGTATTTCTCGTATCCAAAGGCCGCGACCACAAATTCATTACTTAAATTTAAAATTTCTACTTTTGATCGAATCTTATATAGATTTAATTGTTTAAATATTTCATTAGATTGAGTTTTTTCACAATCAATAAAGAAACCAGACTTATGCTTTACTAATATGAATTCAAATAAAAATTTACCTTGTGGGGTCAGCAAAGAGGCGAAACAACTTGAATTATCTGTAACCTTATTAATGTCATTACTTATAAGATTTTGCAGAAAATTCTTAGCATCATCACCATTTATATAAATTATGGCTCTATCTTCTAATATATAAACACTGTTATTCATATTTGCATCAAATTCAGTTTTAATATAATTACTTTTTTCATAAATGTTAGATCTTATAATTACAAATGGTCAGTGCTATATCGATGGAAAACTTCAGGATGTAGATGTATGTGTCAAAGATGGAAAAATCCAAAGTATAGGGAAATCCAGTGAAACTGCTAGAGAAACTATAGATGCCAAAGATTTAATAGTTTTACCAGGCTGCATAGATACCCAGACTCATTTTAGGGAGCCGGGATCTACAGATACAGAAGATCTTAATTCAGGAAGTAGAGCAGCTATTGTTGGAGGCATAACAGCAGTATTTGAAATGCCAAATACGAATCCTCCGACATCAACAAAAAAAGAATTTCAAAAGAAACTAGATCTAGCTAAAAATAGAATGTATTGTAATTATGCCTTTTATTTTGGGGCTACAGCTAACAATGCAGATGACTTATCAGATCTAAAAAATTTAGAAGGTTGCTGTGGAATTAAACTTTTTGCAGGTTCTTCAACTGGTAATCTTTTAGTTGCAGAAGAAAAAGATATTGAAACAGTATTTCAAAATAGTTCTAAAGTAGTCGCTGTTCATTCTGAGGATGAAGAAATTTTAAATGTTAATAAAAAATTGATTAAAAATGGTGACGTAAATTCCCACCCAATTTGGAGAAGTGTTGAATGTGCAATGTCGTCTACAAGACGAATTGTTAGAATTGCAGAAAAATATAATAAAAAAGCACATGTGCTGCATATAACTACAAAAGATGAGGTTGATTTTTTATCACAGCATAAAGGCAACATAACATTTGAAATTACACCACAACATCTAACAATTTATGCACCAGACTGTTATAATAAGCTTGGGACATATGCTCAAATGAATCCTCCCATTAGAGATAAATCACACTATGATAGATTATGGTATGCTGTTAAGAATAATCTTAATGACACAATAGGTTCAGACCACGCACCCCATCTAAAGGTTAATAAAGACAAAGAGTATCCTAATTCACCATCTGGTATGCCAGGGGTTCAAACTCTTATGCCAGTCATGCTAAATCATATTAATAGTGGAAAATTATCTCTAAATCAATTGATGAACTTGGTATGTGAAAATCCAGTAAAAATTTTTGGAATAAAAAATAAAGGATTTATAAAAGAGGGTTTTGACGCTGACTTCACAATTGTAGATATGAAAAAAAAAATTGTTATTAAAAATGACAAAATAGAGAGTAAGTGCGGTTGGTCTCCCTTCAATGGATTTGAGTTTAAAGGAGCTCCAGTTTTTACAATTATTGCTGGTAAGATAAAGATGCAAAATGGACAAATATTGGGAGATCCAGAGGGAAAACCATTAATATTTAAAAGTTAAGAAAATCTTTTTTTACTTATTTTATAGCAATATTCTTTAAGCTCTTTTTTAGTATTTTTAATTTTTATTTTTGACATCAGTTTTTTGTTATTCAAGAAAAAACAATCATTCTTGATATAATTACTTTTCTGTATAATTTTCTTTTTATTAAATTTATTTAACCAAACCACTATATCATTTA
>CACNWU010000001.1 GCA_902624185.1 uncultured Pelagibacteraceae bacterium | reverse complement strand
TTATTCCTAAAAGACACATGAAAAATTATTTTGATTTAACAAATGAAGAACTCTTAGCATGCAACAATTTAATAAAGATTATTAAAAATGAAATCATAAATAAAGATAAAACAGTTACTGGTTTTAATTTAGGAACAAATATTGGCAAAGTTTCTGGACAATCAATTCTTCATTGTCATTTCCATCTAATTCCACGTAGAGAGGGCGATGTAGAGAATCCCCAGGGTGGAGTAAGATCTGTTATTCCAAGTAAGCAACACTATAAAAGAAAAAAATAGCCTGTTTTAAAGACAAATTGACCAGAGTTTGAGGTTGATCTATTTTTTTGAACTATATATAAAACTAAAAAAATAAACCAAAATTTAACTAAAGGCGGAAATGTTAAATAATAATCCTTTTTCTTTATTGGCAGAGATAATTTCACCTCTAGCTATGCAAGGTTTTATTATTGCGATGGTGTTCTTGATCGCTGTTGGGACAATTATTCAAATGATCCATCACAAAAATTTAACTTATTTTTTTAATAATGCCAAAAAAGCAAAACTAGCTGCAACTAAAGAATTAGGAATAGGCGAAAAAACATCAATTATTGCAAAAACGACAATTGTTGATATTGGAACAACATCTGAACTTGGTTTTGGAAAAAGAAGATTAGCTCATGTACTTGGAATGTATGGAACAATTTTATTTTGGATATCTTCTGCAGTTCTAGTTTTTTGTTATACAGGTGTTGGTAAATCAAATTCAGAGACATGGTCAATGCTTTGGCACTTGGGTGCAATTTTAACTTGTCTAGGTGGGTATTGGTTCTGGTTTTTCTTAAGAGTCGATGTATCTGCCGAAGCTCACCCTTGGTACAGAATTATAAAAGCAGACTTATTTGTATTGGCCTTACTTGCTTGTGCAACTTTTGGATTAGCATGGTCATACACTCAATTTTATAATCAATTGGGTTTATCTTATTTATTTTTGACTTTATTTATTGCTTCCAATCTCATTCTATTTGGTGGTGTATATTGGTCTAAGTTTGCACATATGTTTTATAAACCTGGAGCAGCAATACAAAAAAATTTAGCTGAAGCTGATGGTTCTAGAGATAATTTACCACCACCAGCTGATGCACCTGAGCAATTTGGCCTAGGTATAAAAAGAGAAGAGCCAAAGCACTATTAATATGTTAATAAAATAAGGAGAAAAATAAAATTATGTCAACTTTTGTATACATGACTAGATGTGATGGCTGTGGTCATTGCGTAGATATATGTCCATCAGACATTATGCATATTGATGAAAATATAAGACGTGCAAAAAATATTGAACCAAATTTCTGCTGGGAATGTTATTCATGTGTCAAAGCTTGCCCAAATCATGCAATTGATGTTAGAGGTTATGCTGACTTTGCACCAATGGGTCATAGTGTTAGAGTTAGAAGAGAAGAAGAAAAAGGAACAATTTCTTGGAAAATAAAATTTAGAAACGGAACAGAAAAAAATTTTGTTTCACCAATAACTACAAAACCTTGGGGAAAATTTATTCCTAAATTAGCTGATGGTGATACACCTAATCAAGGAGAAATTAATTCACAAAGACTATATAGCGAACCGGAGGGATTAAATACAAATCAAGAACTACCTTCAGTTCCAAAAGACTCCTTTAAAAAAGGAGTTTATTATTAATGGCTAAACACAAAACTCATTTTGAAGAATGTGATGTATTAGTTGTTGGTGGTGGAATGGCTGGTACAGGTGCAACTTTTGAAGCCAGACATTGGGGAAGAAATTTAAAAATCATATGTGTTGAGAAAGCTAACATAGATAGAAGTGGAGCTGTTGCGCAAGGACTTTATGCAATTAACTGCTATATGGGAATGCAGTGGGATGAAAACCAACCTGAAGACCATGTGAGATATGCAAGAAATGATCTTATGGGAATGGTAAGAGAGGATTTAGGATATGATATGGCTCGTCATGTAGATTCAACTGTTCATATGTTTGATGAATGGGGATTACCGATGATGAAAAATGAAAAGACTGGAAGATATTTAAGAGAAGGAAAATGGCAAATCATGATCCATGGGGAAAGTTATAAACCAATTGTTGCAGAGGCTGCAAAAAAATCTGCTGATAAAATTTATAACAGAATAATGGTTACTCATTTACTTATGGATGAAGCTAAGGAAAATAGAATTGGCGGAGCTGTTGGATTTAATATGAGAACTGGAGATTTTCATGTGTTCAGAGCAAAAACTGTAATAGTTGCAGCAGGTGGAGCATCGCATATTTTTAAACCTAGAGCAGTAGGTGAAGGTATGGGAAGAACTTGGTACGCACCTTGGAGTAATGGATCGGCGTATGCTTTACCTATAGCGGCAGGGGCGAAGATGACACAAATGGAAAACAGAATTGTTTTGTGTAGATTTAAAGATGGTTATGGCCCAGTTGGAGCATATTTTTTACACCTTAAAACATATACCCAAAATGCTAATGGAGAGAATTATGAGAAGAAATGGTACGATCAAACTAAAGAACTAGTTGGCGAATATATTGATCACCACCCAACTCCTACATGTTTAAGAAATCATGCATTTATTCAAGAAGTTGCCGCTGGTGGAGGGCCTATTCACATGGTAACTAAAGAGGCTTTTCAAGATCCACATCTAGAAACTGTTGGTTGGGAAAATTTTTTAGGAATGACTGTAGGACAAGCTGTTGTTTGGGCTTCCCAAAATATTGATCCAAAACATACAAATCCAGAATTAACAACGTCTGAACCATATGTTATGGGCTCACATGCAACTTGTTCAGGAGCATGGGTTAGTGGACCAGAGGATTTATCTCCACCAGAATATTTCTGGGGATATAATAGAATGTTGACTATTGATGGTCTATTTGGGGCAGGAGATACAGTCGGTGGAAGTGCGCATAAGTTTTCGTCTGGATCTTTTACTGAGGGCAGATTAGCAGCAAAAGCAGCAGTTAAATATATAGAAGACAGCAAAGCCGAGGGAATTAATGTTTCTGATAAACAATGTGAGGATTTCAAAACTGCAGTTTATAAACCATTAGAAACATACACTGTAGCACAAAACGAAATTACCGGTGGAACCGTTTCACCTAGCTATATTTCTCCAATACAAGGATTGCAAAGACTTCAAAAAATTATGGATGAATATGTTGGTGGTATTACATCAAATTATATGACAAATGGTAATATGCTAAAAAGAGGTCTAGAACTTCTAGATTGGCTGCAAGAAGATTTAGAAAAGGTAGGTGCAGAGGACTATCACCAATTGATGAGAGCTTGGGAATTAAAACACAGAGCTTTAACCTCACAATGTGTAACAGAACATACTTTATTTAGGGAGGAAACTCGGTGGCCAGGATATTATTACAGAGGGGATCATATGAAGTTAGATGATGAAAATTGGCATTGTTTAACAGTTTCAAGGAGAGATCCAAAAACAGGTAAATTCACTATGGAAAAAGTACCCGTGTATCATATAGTTGATGAGAATGAGAAGAAGAAAGCCTCTTAAATAAATATTAAAGAGTAAATCATCCATGGATATTTTAGCTAAATCTGACGAAGAGATATTTGAAATAGGTAAACCATTCTGGGAAAATTTAGTTAGATCATCCAACCTTAAGGATTACGGTGGTTTTACTAGAGATTTTTCAACGCAAATGTTGTTCGGAGCGAATGAAGTCGAGCTTGGTAAGCAGTGGGCAAACAATGAACTTATAACAAATCTTAACGAAACATATGAACCTTTTGGTACATTAAGAAGAGGAGAGCATATAACTATCCTCATTAAACAAACAAATAAGAAGATCCCAGGAGAGTTTTTAGGAAGGTTGGTTATTGGGGTAGAGGACGGAGAAATTAAGGTTTTCGGAGCGACTATTTATTAAATTATAATTTGACAATTTTTTCACTGGGTGTATTGAAGAATATAGATGCATCTTTCAAATATAAAAATTCCTCAAAAAATTATTAACAAAAAAACAACTTTTCTTAAAACTGGGATTTTTTCAGCTATAGTTGCTTGTTGGGGTGTGATCTTGCTTGGAACTTTTTTAACTTTTAAATAAGTATTACTTAAAGTTTTTATTATTTGATGGAAGTTTTTTTACCTATAGCTCAAGTCTTTGTTAACCCTGTAGAAATTCTTTTTTTAAGCGCGTTAGTTGGAGTTTTATCAGGTTTGTTTGGTGTAGGAGGTGGATTTTTAATGACACCATTTTTGATTTTTCTAGGAGTTCCACCAGCATATGCAGTAGCAAATGAAGCAAATAATATTTTAGCTACTTCTGTATCAGGATCAACCACTCATTGGTTAAAAAATACTTTAGATTACAAGATGGGCTTTATGATTGTAATTGGAGGATCAATAGGTACTGCTTTAGGTATTTATACTTTTAGTTATTTCAAAGGTATTGGAAAAATTGATACCGTTATTTCTTTAGCTTACATGTATATTTTAGCAATTATTGGCACATTAATGTTGGTTGAGAGCCTTGGTGAAATTGATAAAGCAAAAAAAAATGTAATAGAAAGAAAAAAATTACATGTTCATTATTGGATACATGGTCTTCCATTTAGAATGAGATTTCCTAAGTCAAAATTATATGAAAGTGTATTTACTCCAATTATAATTGGGTTAGCTGTTGGTTTTATTGCAGCAATAATGGGTATTGGTGGTGCTTTTATTTTAGTACCTGCAATGATTTATATTATAAAAATGCCAACAAGATTAGTTCCAGGTACATCTTTGTTTGTGACTATTTTTGTTAGTGTGATAGTAACTTTTTTACATTCATTTAATTATGGTTCAATTGATTTGATGCTTGTTGTTATGTTAGTAGTTGGATCTATAATAGGAGTCCAAGTTGGACAAAAATTAGGAGAAAGAATTGATAGTTCTGGATTAAAAGCTTTATTAGCAATTTTATTATTAGTTGTAGGAATTGCTATAGCCTACGATACTTTTTTTGCAGAAGAAGTTCCAAACGAAATTTTCAAAGTAGCTAGTAAAGATCTAAATTTTTTCTCTAAATTTATTCAAGAATTTTCAAAAGATATGCCATTTTTTTATGGACTATTTTCAATTATGTTTGCTATTCTTCTGGGAATTGGAGCTGCATTTATAAGAAGATTTTTATCAAATTTAAGAAAAAAATATTTTAGTGTTCCAGCTAAGTAAAAAATTTTAAATAACTCTCAATAGTAATTATACAAACAATTCCAACAGTTAACATAGCTATAAATCCGACAATAAAAGGTTTGTAACCCATACTTCTAATATCATTTAAATTTGTTGATAAACCTATTGCTGCCATTGCCATAGTTAAAAAAACTTTTGATGAAAATTTAATTCCATTAATTGTCTCTAACCAATTATTATCATAAACAAATAATTCATCTCCTATGTTTCTTAAAATTATCATACCCACGAATCCTAAGACAAAATATGGAAAAATATTTATAATAGAATAATTTTTTTTATTTGTTTTTCCTCTATTATAAAGTAGGGCAAAAAGCGGTATCATAATTATTAAAAAAGTATTTCTAATTAATTTTGTTACAGTAGCTATATTAAGTGTTTCTGGACTATTAAATTGTTGTTCATAGATTAATCCTGCGGCTGCTACTTGTGAGGTTTCGTGAATCGAAGTACCTAAAAAAAGTCCTACCAGCAAAGGCTCATTCTCAAAATAATAATTTGCAAAGTACGGATATATCAACATAGATAATATTCCAAATAATGTGATATTGGCTATCGCATAAGAGACCTCATTTTTACTAGCTTTAATTACTGGTGCTGTTGCCATAATGGCTGTCGTTCCACAAACAGTACTTCCTATCGATATTAGATAGGCCATTCTTGTAGGGATTTTTAGTTTTTTAATTAACAGCTTAATAACAATTAAAACGCTTACAATGCATATTATTATTAGTGGTATTGCAATTTTACCAAAATCTAAAAATTCAAATGGTTTTAATTGTATACCTAGACAAATGATTCCAATCTTTAAAATATTTTCTCTTGTAAAATTTAACCCTTTTTGAAAAGTGTCTCTGACTTGAAAGATATTTCCAAAAAACATTCCTAAAAGAATTGCTATCATAGCTGTTGAAATAGGACTTTTGTCATATCCCAAGAGTTCAATACCAATAATATTATTAAAGCCTTGTGATAATGTATAAAGAACAAATGCAAGAATTATTCCCGGTATGACTACCAAGTATTTATTTACAAACATTCTATGAATTATCTATTAAGCGCTTCTATAAAGTTTAGTCATAACAAACTCTTTATGACCTAGAGCTTCAGCGCAGGTTAATCTTCCGTTAGCCACTCTTAGTGTTGTCTCGATGAGTTTATCTCCTGCCTCAGACATATTCATCTCTCTTGAAAGAATTTTTGAAACATCGCAATCAATATGTTCACCCATCCCTTTTACTGTTAAAGGGTTAGCAGTAAGTTTTACAACTGGTTCAATTGGATTGCCTACAATATTTCCTTGTCCAGTTGGAAATAAGTGAATATTGAAACCTGCTGCAGCCTGAAGAGTGACACATTCCGCTGCTGCAGATGAAGTATCCATAAAATATAAACCTTTACCTTTTTTTGGTTCTTCAGCTGGTTCTAAAACATCAACAAATTTACAATTTCCAATTTTTTGGAAATTTCCAAAAGCTTTTTCCTCTATAGTGGTCAGACCACCCGCGATGTTACCAGCAGTTGGTTGACTCTCAGACAAGTCATCAGTTGCCTCTTTTAGGATAAAATCGTTATAAGCACTCCAAGTTTTCATAAATTTATCTGAAGCCTCTTTGGTAGCACCTCTAGTAGCACAAACTTTTTCTGCACCTGTTAATTCTGATGTTTCTCCGAAACATAAATGGACTCCTAGTGGTTCAAGTTTGTCCATTAAATTTCCAACAGTTGGATTTGCAGCTAGACCAGACGTTGTATCTGACTCGCCACACTTAACTGAAATCCATAAATCACTTATTGGACATTCTTCCCTTTGTTTTTCTGAAGCCCACATTACAAATTCTTGTGCTTTTTTAGAAGCTTTCATAACAGTTCCAATGTCACCTGTTCTTTCAATATGAAAACCTTCAACAGGTTTTCCAGTTTTTGCAATTCCATCGACAATTTTTTTTGTCCATTTAGGCTCAATTCCAATCACGATAACTGCAGCAACATTCGGATTACTACCTGTTCCAATCATTGTTCTAAAATGTAATTCGAGGTCAGCTCCAAATTGAAGTCTTCCATAAGAATGTGGAAGTGCAATAGTACCTTTAATATTATTTGCAACTGCTTCTGCGCATGCATTTGAAATATCGTCAACAGGAAGAATGATTACATGGTTTCTTGTTCCTGCTCTTCCATTTTCTCTTTTATAACCTAAAAAACTTTTTGGTATTTCCATTTAATTACCACTTCTTCGTTTTAACATTATGAACATGAACATGTTCACCTTTTTTAATTGATTTAACTACCTTACCTATATCATGGCCATATTTTAGTATTGTATCACCTTCTTTAAGGTCAACCATTGCAATTTTATGGCCCAAAGGGATTTCATCCACTGATTGAATATTTGTTGAGGTATCATTTTCCATTATCCAGCAATTACAGTCTTGTTTTGGTGTTATTTTCTCAATAACTACCACTCCAACATTGTCTTTTTCGTCATGAATAATGATATCTGTCGCCATAAATCGTGTCGATTTGTTTGTTTGAAATTTTTAAAAACTTATATATTAATCCCAAAAATTAACAAATAGTTTTTAAAAAAATTATATCATTTATTAGTTTAGAAAGGCTTTATTAATGACAAAAATGACAACAGAAGAAGCTTTTGTAAAAGTTTTACAAATGCATGGCATTGAACATGCTTTCGGAATTATTGGATCTGCATTTATGCCAATCTCAGATATTTTTCCAGATGCAGGAATTACTTTTTGGGATGTTGCTCATGAAACAAACGGTGGTTTGATTGCAGATGGATATACTAGAGCCACTGGTAAAATGTCTATGGTTATTGCTCAGAATGGACCAGGCATAACTGGTTTAGTAACACCAATTAAAACAGCATATTGGAACCATACACCCTTGTTATTAGTAACACCACAAGCTGCGAATAAAACTATGGGACAAGGTGGATTTCAAGAAGTTGAACAAATGAATTTATTTAAAGACATGGTTTGTTATCAAGAAGAGGTAAGAGACCCATCTAGAATGGCAGAAGTTTTAAATAGAGTTATTGAAAAAGCAATAAGAGGATCTGCACCAGCTCAAATAAATGTTCCAAGAGATTATTGGACACAAGTTATTGATATAGATTTACCTCCAATAGTGAGACTTGAAAGACAAGCAGGTGGAGTAGATGCAATTAAAAAAGCTGCAGATCTTTTATCTAAAGCAAAGTTTCCGGTAATATTATCAGGTGCAGGCGTTGTTATAGGTGGAGCAATTGAAGAAACAAAAAAACTTGCTGAAAAATTAGACTCACCAGTTTGTTCTGGCTATCAACATAATGATAGTTTTCCTGGAAGTCATCCATTAGCGGCAGGACCATTAGGGTACAATGGTTCAAAAGCTGGAATGGAATTAATTTCAAAAGCTGATGTGGTTTTAGCATTAGGTACAAGATTGAATCCGTTTTCAACTTTACCAGGCTATGGTATGGATTATTGGCCTAAAAATGCAAGCATAATTCAAGTTGATATGAATTCAGATCGAATAGGTCTTACAAAAAAAGTAACAGTGGGTATTTGTGGTGATGCAAAGTTAGTAGCTCAACAACTATTAGATCAACTTTCACCAACAGCTGGAGACGCTGATAGACAAAAAAGAAAAGATATAATTCACCAAACTAAGTCAGCATGGTTACAAAAATTATCAAGTTTGGATCATGAAGAAGATGATAAAGGAACAGTTTGGAATAAAGAGGCAAGAGAAAGAGATTCTGATAGAATGTCTCCAAGACAAGCATGGAGAGCTATTCAAGCAGGCATGCCTGATGATGTGATAATTTCAAGTGATATTGGAAATAACTGTGCAATTGGAAATGCATATCCAACTTTTGAAAAAGGAAGAAAATATTTAGCTCCAGGTTTGTTTGGTCCATGCGGATATGGATTCCCATCTATCTTAGGTGCAAAAATAGGTTGTCCTGATACACCAGTTATAGGTTTTGCTGGTGATGGAGCTTTTGGCATTAGTATGAATGAAATGAGTTCATGTGCACGTGAAGAGTGGCCAGCAATTTCAATGGTAATCTTTAGAAATTATCAATGGGGTGCAGAGAAAAGAAATACTACTCTTTGGTTTGATAATAATTTTGTTGGAACAGAGCTGGACCCTGAATTAAGTTATGCAAAAGTTGCTGATGCTTGTGGCTTAAAAGGAGTAACAGTTAAAACAATGGAAGAAACAACAGCTGCAATCAAACAATCTTGTGAAGATCAAAAGAAAGGTATAACAACTTTTATTGAAGTAATTCTTAACCAAGAGCTTGGTGAACCGTTTAGAAGAGATGCTATGAAAAAACCAGTCAGAGTAGCAGGTATAAATAAAGCAGACATGAAAAAGCAACCTTCTTTAATTTAGTCTTCTTAAGACCTTTAAATTAATAATTAATTATCGTAATCTTTTACAATGGAAGTTGTTAATGATAATAGCTGTAGCTGGATCAACGACCTTAGCTTAAGAAATAATATTAAAACTCTTTCATCAGATTTAAGTTGTGAATGGTTGATTATAGGCGCTGGTTACACAGGCTTATCAGCTGCAAGAAAATTAGGACAACTTTATCCAAATCAAAAGATATTATTAGTTGATGCTCAATTAGCAGGAGAGGGTGCAAGCTCAAGAAACTCAGGTTATTTAGTTGATACAACTCTTAACGATGGTTTTACCTCTAATAAAGAATTAGAAAATTATAAAAAAAAATCCGATATTTATAAATTAGGCATAGATGTAGTAAAAAGATTCATTAAAGAACATCAGGTTGATTGTGATTGGAATGAATGTGGAAAGTATTTTGCATCATCTAACACAGAAGATAAAAATATCTTAGAAAATTTCTCATACACCCTGTCTAAATTAGGGTTTGAACATGATTTATTATTTCAAAAAGAACTTTCAAAAAGATTAGGCACTAACTTCTATAATGTTGCTCTTCACACAAAAGGAGGAATTTTATTGCATCCAGGTAAATTGGTAAGAGCAATGATTGATACATTACCTGAAAATGTAATTCTTTATGAAAATTCGTTATTATTAAAATGGAAAAAAAATAATGGTTCAATTGATTGTCTTTTCAAAAATAATTCAATCAAAACTAAAAAGATAATTTTTGCAACAAATGGATTTCTAAAATCACTAGGTGTAAAAACAAATTATAATTTTCCTATTACACTAACTGCAAGTATGACAAGGCCTCTAACTGATAAAGAATTTAAATCAATTGGAGAACCAAAAGAGTGGGGTGTTTTACCCGTAAGACCAATGGGAGCAACAATCAGAATGACAAAAGATAGACGTATTTTAATAAGAAATACTGCAGAAGTTCATAATCCTAATAAGATGGATCAATCTGATTTAAAAAAAAGATCAATTAAACAAAAAATTGGTATTAAAAAAAGATTTCCACAATTACCAGATAACATTATTCAATCAACTTGGTCAGGTATTGTTTCTAGAACCAGAAATAGTTCTCAAATTTTTGAAAAAATCCAAGAAAATATATTTGCTGCAGGTTGTTATAATGGTTCAGGCATTGGGGTAGGTACACTATTTGGCGAACAAATTGTTTTTAAGGCTATCAATGAAAACACAAAAGAAATTGAAACTATTGAGGCAAGAAGTAAACCAACTTGGTTACCACCACAACCTTTTTTGGATTTAGGTATAAAAGCCAGACTTATGTTTGAGAGATTAAGAGCTAGATCTGAAATCTAGCATGTTATAAATTCATATCAGGCCAGTTTTTGTCATTATATCTATCAAGCTCCCCTTTTGAAAAAGGCCTGAATAACACCCAAACAATTACAATTACTAAAGCTAATAATATTACTGTTTTCATTTTCTATCTTATTCTTGCTTTAACTGATCCTAATTCATCAATTCTGCCTATATAAAGACCTTTACTTTTTATTGGAACAACACCAACTGATGAACCAGTAAAAACCCAAAAATCTTTACTCAAATTTATCTTATCTTTTTTAAGTTTATTTAATACAAATCTAAGTGAATTTAATGGGTTTATATAAACAGTGTTCGTATTACCGTTTACACTTTGATTTGCTTTTTTATTTGAAATATTAGTTTTTAGATTATTAATATTTATCCTTTTATATTTTTTTGATGGCCCAATCAAAAACTTAACATTTGCACCAAAATCACTGCATAAATCACCAAATGAAGTAATTCCTTTTTTTCTTTGTCTATAACCAACTACTTCAATACAAGGGGCCATATGTGAAATATATTTAGATATATTTTTCATTGTCACTGATCCTTTAGTAGAAAAAAAAGATTTTTTAATTTTATAACAAACCTCTAATTCTATTCCTAAAGTAGCTTTATTTATTTTCACACTTTTTCCACTTTTTAAAAAATTTCTTTTATAAACTGAGGCATAAAAAGGTTCTTTTTCTTTAAACTTTTTAATTAAAGAAATACCTGTTCCAGCAGCTTTAAAGCCTATGACTGGTAATTTTATTTTGCTTTCGCATAATTTTCTTAATTTTTGAGCCTCATGAAGTTTTCTTGTATATTTAGATGGTATTGGAGCAATAATCTTATTTTTAAGAAATGCTTTTACAAGTTTATTAGAGGTTTTCTCTAATAAAGTGCTCATTCAGCATTACCTAATTCTCGCATTTTTCTTGCATGAATAAATGACCTTACACATTGATAAGTAAAAAATGAACCAGTTATTAGCATCATTATTTTTGATAAGTCAGCATATAAATTACCAAAAGCATTACCAGCTATTAATGATCTAATAAAATCAAGTCCACCCAAAAAAATAATTAACCCAAATAGAACTACAATATGCATAAACATTTTTTTCTTTGATTCAAATTTTATTGAAAGATAAGAAAAAATTAAAATTGGTACTCCTAAAATAGACGGAATATACGACGTCATTGAACTACTGCCACTTATAAAGCTTACAATTACTCCCCATAAAATTAAAAATAAAGCATAGTAAATAGACAATTTTTCCATGGTTAAACCAGCTACTTTAAATTCTAGGTTACTTTGATTCTCATTTTCCATAAGTTAATTATATTTTATCATCTAAAATTTATCAAACTAAAACCAGCTATAAAAAAAATTACTAGCCAAACTAACCCTTTAATTAAAAAAAAAGCAAAACCTCCTATTAAAAAATATCTTCCAAACTTACTCTTTAATAAAAATCTTTTTGATTTTGAAAGAATTGGCATAAAAAAAACTAGTTCAGTACTGACATTGGATCGAGCCTAGTTTGAAACCAATTTAATCTAAAATCTAAATGGGGTCCTGTTGATCTACCTGTTGAACCAACTGTACCGATTATATCTCCCTGATTAATTTTATCACCAACTGAGACCATTACACTTTCAAGATGTGAGTATATAGTCGAAATACCATGACCATGATCCATGATAATTGTTCCACCAGTGTAATATAAATCAGCTTCAGCCATTGTAACAACACCCGAACCAGATGATTTAATCAAAGTGCCTTGTTTGGCTGCAATATCTATTCCATAATGAGGCCATCTTGGTTTACCATTTAAAATTCTTTGACTTCCATAAACACCACTAATGATTCCCTTTACAGGCATAATGAATTGGTTTTTGAAAAAAGGTAAATTTGAGTTAATAGCTCTAGCTTTTCCTATTTTGTTATTTTCTTCCTTAATTCGCTTATATACCGACTCTGGAGGTGTAACTTTACTTTCCTCCAAACCATCTATTCTTTGAATGTTATATTTTCTCTTTAAAACTTTTTTGATTATTTTATTTTTTTTCCCATCTTGAATTTTTGTTATTATTAAATCAAATTTTCTGTCCCTATCAATTCCAAAAACAAAATAACCATCATCTGAAACTTTAACCTCTTTTTTGCCTATAATAATTTGAGCTGATGGATCAGTTTGGCCAATTATATAGTGTCCTTGGAGAAATTTTCCTTTAAACTCAATGGCATTAAGATTAGCCGAAGTTAGAAAAAAAATTAGTAATACTAATCTGAATATTATTTTGCTGTCCATCCACCATCAACCAATAATGAAGTCCCTGTAATCATTGATGCTGCATCAGAAGCCAAAAATACAACAGATGATGCTATTTCAGATAATTCAGCAAACCTTCCAAGAGGAATATTGTTAAGAGTTTCTTTTTTGAATTTTTTATTTTTCAAAAATTTTTTGGTCATAGGTGTTACAACAAACGTAGGACAAACCGTATTTACTCTTATATTATATTTAGCTAAATCTAGAGACATACCTTTTGTTAAACCTTCTAGACCCCATTTGTTCATATTATAAACACTTCTGATTGGACCACCTACGTGACCCATTTGAGAGGACATATTAATTATCGCACCACCAATTTTTTTTCTATTTCTAGATTTGATCATTTTAAGAGCACATAATTGTGCAAGATTAAAAGTAGCTACAGTATTTATCTTTACAAGATATTCCATATTTTTTGTTTTAACTTTTGTGAAATGCTCCGGAATATTATTACCTGCATTATTTATTAAAATATCTATTTTAGTTTGTTTGTTAATAACTTCTTTAATTTCGTCATATCTAGTAATATCACAAACATAAGATTTACATTTAACTCTAAATTTTTTTACTTTTTTCGAAACTTCATCTAAATCCTTTTTAGTCCTACTAATTATAACTAAATTTGCTCCTGCTTCTGCTAGAGCTATAGCGCATGCTCTACCTAGACCTTTGCCTGCACCAGTAACTACTGCAGTTTTATTTTTAAGATTATAATTTTTTAAGAACATTATAAAAATAATATTTTAATATCTGTGTAAATCAACTCAATAGCAACAATAAGAATTGCTAATAATCCAGCCCAAGCTATCCATTTATATCTTTTTATCCAACTAGAAATTAATGTAGCTGCAGTAGCCATTAAAATTATAGATAGAATCAAACCGAAAACTAATAGCACATAGTGATCTCCAGCAGCACCTGCAACGCCTAAAACATTATCTAAACTCATTGTAAAATCAGCTAATAAAATCGTCCAAATAGCCTTAAAAAAATTTGAATTATCGACTTTAATATTATCTTCATGTCCAGAACCTTTAATAACATCAACATAAAGTTTATAAACTATATAGAGTAAAAGTAATCCACCAATTAACCTTAAACCATTAATCTGTAGTAGATATGCGGTTAATAAAGTAAGGATTATTCTTAAAATTACAGCACCACCAATACCCCAAAATATAATCTTTCTTCTTTGTTCTAGTGGAAATTTTGATGCAACCATTCCAATTATAATTGCATTATCGCCTGCAAGGACAAGATCAATTAAAATAATTTGGGTTAAGATAGTTAATTGTTCAGGAGAAAATAGTTCAGCAAACATCAGTTTTTAAGTATCATATCTGCACCTTTCTCTGCAATCATTATTGTTGGTGCGTTAGTATTCCCAGAAGTTATGTTGGGCATTATTGATGCATCAATAACCCTTAAATTTTTAATTCCTCTTACTTTCAATTTTTCATCAACTACAGCCATATCATCTTGACCCATTTTACAAGTACCAACAGGGTGGAATATTGTTTGTGTATAATCTGAACCTGCTTTTACTAATTCTTCATCATCATTTATATTAATTCCAGGTCTATACTCTTCAGGTTTATATTTTTTAAAAGTTTCTGACTCCATTACTATTTTTCTTGTTAGTTTTAATCCTTTTGCTGCAACCATTCTATCATGGTCAGTAGATAGATAATTTAATTTAACTTTTGCATAAGTTCTTGAATCTTTATCAACAATATTCACATGACCTCTGCTTGATGGTCTTATGTTAGAAACTGTAGGTGTGAATGCATGAAAATCATGATTTTTTGTTGCACCTAGCGTATCCATACTCATTGGTTGAACATGCCATTGGAGATCGGGTAGATCTAAAGATGGATCACTTTTTGCAAACATACACATTTGACTTGCACCCATAGTCATTGGACCACTTCTATTGAAAACGTATTCTAAACCAATCATAAAATTTCCAAATAAACTATTTATTTTTTTATTAAGTGATTTTAAACCATGCACTTTATAAATTGGTCTAAACATTAAGTGATCTTGTAAGTTTTCTCCTACTCCCTTCAGTTCATGAACCATTTCAATACCTAATTTTTTTAATTTTTGTGAGTTTCCAATCCCAGATGTTTGAAGAATTTGAGGTGAGCCAATGGACCCTGAAGATAAAATTATTTCTTTTTGAGCTGAAATTTTTTTTAATTCATTGTCTTGCCAGAATTCAATTTCTTTTGCAACTTTGTTTTGAAAGTTTATTTTTTTAACATGAGCATTAGTAATAATCTTTAGATTTTGTCTTTTTTTAATCGGATTTAAATACCCCACAGCTGTACTACATCTAAATCCATCCTTTTCGGTTACTTGAAAATATCCACATCCATGATTATCACCAGTGTTAAAATCTTTTGTTTTCGGAATACCAAATTCTTCTGCTGCATTTTGAAACGCGTTTAATAAAGGCAATTGTATTCTTTGATCTGAAACCGATAGAGGTCCTCCAACACCATGATACTTATCTTTACCTCTCTCTTGGTTTTCAGCTTTAATAAAGTATGGAAGAACATCATCCCAGCCCCATCCCGAGTTCCCCATTTGTCTCCAAACATCATAATCTTTACTCTGACCTCTTATATAAAGTAGACCGTTAATAGAAGAACTCCCTCCTAATGTTTTTCCTCTGGGATAACGGATTGATCTGCCATTCATTGTTTCATCGGGCTCAGTTTTATAACACCAATCAACTGATGGATTGTGCATAGTTTTAAAATATCCAACAGGAATGTGTATCCATGGATAATTATCTTTCCCACCAGCCTCAATCAAAGCTACTTTGTTATTTAAATTTTCTGAAAGTCTGTTTGCTAATACGCATCCAGCTGACCCAGCTCCAATAATTATATAATCATAGTTTTCCATTTGTAGTTGAATACTTTTTTTTTTATTTGATATTTATACATATATCTCTCAATTGTCACTTGTGTCAGCTATATTTTTCTGATTGTATGCACACGTTAAATTTAACTAACAAGAGGAAATATAATGAAAAAAATCATTTCAATGTTATTTGCAACGATTTTGGTACTTGGTTTCACTTCAAGTGCTAACGCTGCAAAAACACTTAAATGTCAGACAGTTCTTAACACTAAAGCTGATGAAGTTAAGATGTTAAAGGACTTTACTGATACTGTTACAGAATTGACAGCTGGTTCGTTAAAATTCGAAATTTTACCTGCGGGCGCTGTTGTTGGAGTTAAGGAAACTCTAGATGCTGTTGACAAAGGTCTGATCGACTGTGGATTCGCATGGACTCACTACTGGTCAGGTGACCATCCTGCTGCTATGTTATTTGGTTCGCCAGTAGCTGGTGGTGGAGTAGGTATTGATAACATCGCATTTTTATCTTGGTTTCAATATGGTGGTGGTAAAGAATTATACGACCAACTATGGAAAGAGATGGGAAGAGATATCAAAGGATTTATGATTCAACCAGTTGGCCCAGAAGCTTTAGGTTGGTTTCCAAAACCAATAAAAGATATGGCTGATTTTAGAAAATATAAATTCAGAACTCCTCCAGGAATTCCTGGACAAACTTATAAAGACATTGGTATAGCATCTGTTGCTATGGGTGGTGGAGATATTTTGCCAGCTTTAGAAGCAGGAACTATCGATGCTGCTGAATGGTGTTGTCCAAAACCAGATTTAACTTTTGGTTTCCAAAAAGTGTTAAAGCATTATTACTTACAAGGTTTACACCAAGTAGTCGTAAATGCTGACTTTTATATTACTGGAAAAACTTACAATGCTATGTCTGCTCATGAGAAGAAGTCACTTGAAGTTGCTGCTAATGCTTCATTAGCTAAATCTTTAAGTTACAGAATCTATGAAAACGGAAAAGCTTTACAAGAGCTTACTACAAAGCATGGAGTAATTTTAGAAGATACACCTTCTGATTATTTCACTGAATATATGGCAGCTGCAAAAGCTTCTTTAAACAAGAACGCTGCAGAGAACAAATTTTTCAATGAAGTTTATAATTCTATGAAAAAATTTGCTGATATAGCTGTTCCATTCTGGAGTGGTGCTCAAATGTCAAATGCGAAGCTAGGAATGGCTCACGCAGCAACATTAAAGTAATCGGTAATTAATATTATTTATTAGAGCGGACTTTTAAAGTCCGCTCTAATTTTTTTTAATCAAAATTTTATGGCAGAAGAACCGGGTAAACTAGACATATCAGATGAAATGATCGCTGAAAGGCGAGGTGGTTCGTCAAAAATGCCAGACGACATGCCAACTTGGATGGCAAAATCAATTGTAAATATTGATAAGTTTAGTAAGTGGATTGGAAACATAGTCTGCTGGATATTGATGCCATTAATATTTGCAATGACCTACGAAGTTTTAGCAAGAAAATTATTTTTAGCTCCAACTATTTGGGCTTACGATATAAGTCGTTTTTTATACGGTGCTCTTTTTATGTTGGGTGCCGGATATGCTCTTTCAAGAGGAGTTCATATTAGAGCGGACTTCTTGTACAGAAATTTTAAAACTAAAAATCAAGGATTGATAGATTTTTGGTTATATCTCATATTTTATTTTCCTGGATTAATTGTCTTTCTTTATATGACAATTGGATATGTAGGAGAGTCTATTCAAAGAGGTGAAAGAGGAATGGATACTACTTGGATGCCATATATGTGGCCAATCAAAACATGTTTATTAATTGGTATAATTTTTTTATTAATACAAGGTATTTCCGAATTATTCAAAAGTTATTGGGCAGCTAGAAAAGGTGAATGGCCAGGAGAAGATAAATGATAGCTGAATTTATAGATCCAGCAATTTTAGGTTTTATTCTTGTTGGCGTAATGCTTTTTGCAATTTTTGTCGGATTTCCAATTTCATTTACTTTAATATTTTTAGGATTTGTATTTGGTTATCTTGGATTTGGAAAATTAGTTTTTTATTTAATGACCCTCCAATTTTCTATGGTTATGACAGAGCAAACACTCGCGGCCGTGCCACTCTTTGTCTTTATGGGTATTATGATGGAACAAGCTGGATTAATGGAAAGATTATTTTCAGCATTTCAAATGATGCTAGCAAAAGTTAAGGGCTCTTTATATTACGCAGTTTTATTTGTTTCTGTGATATTTGCAGCTGCAACAGGAATTGTAGGAGCATCTGTAACAATACTTGGAATTATGGCTGCAAAATCAATGAATAGATCTGGTTACGATGTGAGACTAGCAGCAGGTACCATTACAGCTGGTGGCACACTCGGAATATTAATTCCACCAAGTATTATGCTTGTTGTAATGGGACCAATTATGGAAATTCCTGTAATTGACTTGTTTGCAGCTGCAATATTACCAGGTATTTTGCTTGCAAGTTTATACGCTGGGTACACTACAATTAGATGTATGATTAATCCTAAATTAGGTCCAGTAGTACCAGACGAAATGAGAGCTGCTAGCATGAAAGATGTGTGGATAGAATTTTTTTTAGGATTAGTTCCACCTGCTGCTTTAGTATTTGCAGCTTTAGGAAGTATTTTATTTGGCTTTGCTACTCCAACAGAAGCAGCAGGTTGTGGTGCAATGGGCGCATTACTTCTCTCACTAGCTTATAAAAAATTAACATTTCCAAAATTACAAGAAGCATTAGTTAAAACTTTGGAAATTACTGCTTTAATAATGGTTCTTGTTGCAGCTTCAAACTTTTTTGGTGCAGTTTTTGCCAGATTAGGAACTCCAACTTTATTAACAGAATTTTTATTGGGACTAGAAATGAACAAATATTTAATTCTAGCAATGATAATGGTTATGATATTTTTGCTTGGATGGCCTTTAGAGTGGGTCCCAATTGTAATGATTATAGTTCCAATAATTTTACCACTAGTAGAGGCATTAGGGTTTAACTTAACTTGGTTTGCGATTTTAGTAGCCGTTAATCTACAAACCGCCTGGCTTTCTCCACCAGTAGCTTTATCAGCATATTTCCTTAAAGGAGTTGTACCAGAGTGGGATCTTAAAGATATTTATTACGGGATGATGCAATTTATGGTGCTTCAAGTAATTGGATTAGTTTTAATTATTATATTTCCTAAGATTGCCCTGTGGCTTCCAACTCTCTTGTATGGACAGTAGAATATTTAAGTTCTATATTGTTTAAGTGAGTCAACAAAATTCAAAAAAAACACTCATTAACTGGGATCTAGTTTCAGTTAATCCTAGTGAAAAAAATTGGGATTGGAAAGATTTATTTTGTTTTTGGGGAGTGAATATTCAAAGTGTTGTCGGATTTTCATTAATCACATCTCTTTATCTTATTTATGATTTAAATACTTTAGTTGTTTTAATTGGAAGTATTTTAGGTTCTTTATTTGTTTATATTTTTTCTAATTTAATCGGTCAACCTTCACAAAAGTTTGGACTTCCTTTTGTTGTTTTATTGAGATCATCTTTAGGAATAAGTGGAGCAAAGTATTTTGGTTTTTTGAGAGGTTTAGTTGGAATATTCATGTTTGGTATTCAGACTTATTTTTTAGCAAAGGCAATGGGTTATCTTGTAAGAATAACAATTTTTTCTATAGAGCCAACGCTTTTAGACCAAGATATTTTTTTAACATTTTTAATAGGTTTAAATCTTATTGATTGGGTTTCAATTATTATAGCGATAATTTTTCAAACACTTTTGTTTAATATTGGTATGGCATTTAATAAAAAATTAATAAATTTTTCAGCTTTGGTAGTTTATTTTGGAATGACTTTCTTTTTTCTAACAATTCTTTTAAATGATGTAAAATTGACAGGTGAAACTTTTATCAATTCACTGAGTTTTGAAAGCTTAATTAATGTAAACAATATTGGACCACTATTAACTGTGGCGATTACTATATTCGCTTACTTTTCAATAACTATTTTAAGTTTTGGTGATTTTTCTAGATATGTTAAAAATGAAAAAGAACTTAAAAAAGGCAATATAAGCTTATTATTAAATTTAATAATTTTTTCATTTTTTTCATTGTTTATAGTTATTGGTGCTGATGTTTTTTTAAAACAAGATCCTGATAATTTAACTAGAATATTTACTAACCCAATGGATATAATTGGAAAATCAGATAATTTATTAATCACAATTCTAGTTCTATTCATTGTTATTATTGCTTCATTATCAACAAACCTAATAGCTAGTTTTATTCCATCTCAGTATACACTTATTAATTTGATGCCGTCTTCTCTATCATTTAAAAGCTCAAGTTTTATAATAGCTATTTTCAGTTTTGTAATTTCTATTTTTTGGCTGACTTTTTTGAGTCAAATAGGAATTCTTTCTTTTGTCGATACTTTCGGTTCATTTTTTGGTCCATTATTCGGAATCATGATTGTCGATTTTTATTTAATTAATAAAAGAAAATTAAATAATAAAGACATTCACTCAATTGAAAATAGTGGTTCCTATTATTATTCTGGTGGATGGCATATTAAAGGAGTTTATTCTTTGATCTTAGGATTTATTTTTTCTGCATCTACTATTTGGAACTCAAATTTAATGTTTGCTCAATCCTATTCATGGATTATAGGTGCTTTTATCGCAGCCTTAACATATTACTTAATGACAAAAAAATAATTAAATGGATAAAATTACTTTTGATTTTAAAAACAGAACTGCTTTAATTACTGGAGGCGCACAAGGTTTTGGTTTAGATATTGCAAAAAGATTTTTAGAGTCAGGTGCTAATGTTATAATATGGGATATAGACTCAAAAATGCTTAAAAAAGCCATTGAGGATTTAAACAATCCAAACTTAAGTTCAAACATTGTTGATGTGTCAAATTTTAAAGAAGTTGAAAGTTGTATAAAGAATATTACAAAAGAATCTAATATTGATATCTTGATTAATAATGCTGGTATAACAGGGCCTACTGCTGCTCTGTGGGAATACGATGTTGAAATGTGGAAAAAAGTTGTTGATATAAATCTGATGGGGACTTTTAACTGCTGTAAAACAGTAGTGCCAAATATGATTAAAAATAACTATGGAAGAATAGTCAATGTTGCGTCAGTAGCAGGAAAAGATGGAAATGCTAACGCTAGTGCTTATAGTGTTGGCAAAGCTGGAGCTATCGGTTTAACTAAATCTCTAGGGAAAGAGCTAGCTGATAAGAATATTGCTGTCAATGCAGTGACACCTGCTGGAGCTAAAACTAGAATTTTGGATCAAATGACCAAAGAACATGTTCAAAGAATGCTATCAAAAGTGCCTAGAGGCCGATTTCTTGAAGTTGAAGAATTTACATCATTAGTTTGCTGGCTATCATCTGAAGAAAATACCTTTTCTACAGCAGCTGTTTTTGACATAAGCGGTGGTAGATCGACCTATTAACTTTTAGGTTTTTGGTCTAATATTTTAGTATTATTTATCTTGGCTCTGCTTAACTTTATATCTTTAGACATTACTGGAGCAAAAATCATAATTGACCAGTAAATTAAGAGTATAAAAATTGAAATTGTCTTCATAGCTTAATATTTAGAGTTAAAAGTTGATTTTTGGATGTTTAAATCTTGTCAAAATAATGTATTAACATTTTTTTATTAAAGTTATGAATTTTATAATTAGAGTTTTTATAATTTGGTTAGCATCTGTAAATTTAGGTTTCACTGGAGAAGTAAGAGTATTTAGCTTCAGTAAAACCGAACTTTCTTCTTTAGAGGTGAGAAAAGTAAGAGGGGCTGATAATAAAACAATTTATTCTCACGGATCGAATGAGAATGGTAATTTTTTTAAAGCTGTAGCAGATAATTCAGCTTCGGGATTGGGAAAAGAGATAAAAATTAATCTTAATAAAACTCCGTTTATCAATATCACTTGGAAAATAGAAAAAGATTTGTTGGGAATCAAAGAAAATACAAAAAAAGGTCATGATTTTGCAGCCAGGGTATTTGTAATCAAAAAAACAGGAGCAACACCATTATCAAATAGAGCAATTAATTACGTTTTTTCTAGTAATAACAAAATTGGGTTTAATTCACCAAGTCCATATACAAAAAAATCAATAGATTATGTATTGGCTAGCACTAAAACGGATTTGAATAAATGGGTAACCGTTAAAGCAAATGTAAAAGAAGATTTTAAAAGGTTTCATAACTTAGATGTGGACACATTAGATGGTTTAGCAATTATGTCAGACACAGATAATTCTAAAAAAGAGGCTATTGCATATTACCAGAATGTCTATTTCTCTTCAGAATAAATGATTTTTTGTTATAATTTCTTTTAATGCACGATAATTTTTTTCATAAATTAAAAGTATATTATGAAGATACCGACTCTGGTGGAGTAGTTTATTATGCAAATTATTTAAAATTTTTAGAAAGAGCTAGAACAGAAGCTCTTTTTAGTATTGGTTTTAGTAACAAAAAAATTCAAAATGATTTTAATTCTCTAATAATAGTCAAGTCATGTAATATAGAATATAAAGCACCTGCTCACCTTGAAGATAATCTAATGATAAGAACATTTATAAAATCTATATCTAAGACGTCTTTTTTCATGAATCAATTTATAACTAGAGATAAGAATGATATTGCAGAAGCAAAAGTACATTTAGTTTTTGTTAATAAAGACGGAAAGCCTGTTAAAATTCCAGAAGAAATTTATATAAAATTTAAACCTTTTTTTTGTGATAGTATCAAGATTTAGGCTAATAAAGATTTTATTTTGTGCTTGAGCATTTTATTTAAATATTTTCTATTTTTTTTTGGAAAATAATCTTTGAAATTGGGTAAGATAAATGTAGTGGGATGTTTAAACCAAACATTCTTAAAATTAAGATCAAGGTGAGAATAAGGACTCTTGCTTTTTGAATAGTAATCAACATAAATAGTAGATCTTTTTCTAAGATTGTTTTCAATTTTTGTGACTCCATGAAATGTGAAGGGAGAGTGTAAAAAAATTACTGCCCTGTTAGGAATATAATCTATAGTTTTCTCAATTTTTGTTCCGTCTTTGTTAGCAAAAACAGTCGAACCTCCCCAAGATTTTTTCCAATCTTTAGATAAATATAAAATTATATTTAAAACATGTGGTAAGCCAGTAGTTGGTTCTGATGAATGATCTACATGAGTACCTAAAAAACCCGACTCATACATTTCATGATAATTCGCAAGCTCAACATTTCCAACATCTGTTGAAAATAAATCATTGATATTTGTAAGTGTTTGTAAGTTTTTAACAAATTTATCCTTATAAAGTTCATTAACTATTAACGAGATTGTTTCGGACAATTCTACATTTTTGCTTGCCCATTTATTTCTTTCAATATCAGTTTGAAAATTTGTTCCTTTATTTTTATTTACTTCAATTTTTTCGACATCAAGATCTTTAAAGAAATCTTTATCAAGAAAATCATCTAAAATAACGTGAGGAAACGGTTTTTGATTTTTAAAGTTAGAGCTAAATTTGCTTAAATCATTATATCTTTCATTTATGATTTTCATTTAATCTAATTTAATAAAATTTAGTGCATTTTCAATGTTTGATATAGGCAACTGATGGTAATAAGTTTCTTTGTAATCGTTGAATTTTTTATCTTTTATATCATTTTGCTTTATATATTTTGAATTTGCTCTAGTTTTAATTAAACCTACACCTTGATCAATATTAGCAATTATAAACTCTAAATTTTCAGATTTACTCAAATCGACAGCAACTTTCCAAGCATCACCAGAAAATTTTTGTGTTTCTTCTGTTTTTGATCTAGGCAACATATCATGTAGAATTATGAGACCGTTTGTATCTAAAAATTTCATGGCGTTAATACAGTCTTTGCTACATTGGTCATAAGTATGTAAACCATCAATAAAAATTACATCAAAAAATTTTTCATTTTTTGAAAAAAATTCGTCACTAGTCATCCTGTGGGTGCCACCTCTTAAAGGATCAATACCAATTTTTTGCGAGAGGGGTAGTGGTATTGTGTCAAAAGCTTTATTATCGAAACAACCAATTTCTAAATAATTACAGTTTTCAAAACCTTTTTTTGAAATTATTTTTGAAATAGCAAGGGATATAAGACTTATTCGGTTATAAGGTTTATTTTCATATTCAAAAAAATTTTTAATAGATCTTTTTTTGATTTTTTTTATATAGTAATAAGGATTAATTATTAACGGGACAAACAATCTAAAAAAATTTCTCATGTTTTTTTGATACTACAAGAATTATATTTTAGCAATTTTTTTTACCTTATTTAATAAATTAATCATCATTTGATGAGAAATTATTTTTGTATTAACATTTCTTGGACTGGGATGGTAACTGGCAATTAATATCTTATTATCTGGTAAAAGATACATTTTACCATGTCTAAATATAAATTTACCATTAATATTATATTTTTTTTTGTAGAGTTTAACATAATTATCAAATGCAACCTTACCAAGTGTTAAAATTACTTTTAATCTTTTTAAAGATAAAATTTCTTTGTCAAAAAATTTTGAACAATTTAACAATTCATTACTTAGTGGTTTATCCTCAGGGGGGACGCATTTGAGAATATTTGTGATATAGGTTGATTTTAATTTAAGATTATCATTTATATTTTTGGAATAGGGTTTGTTTGCTATTCCAGCTTCAAACAAACATTTAAATAAAAAGTCTCCTGATTTGTCACCAGTGAAAGCCCTACCTGTCCTTGTACCACCATGTGCTGCAGGAGCTAAACCGATTATTGCTAATTTTGATTTTAGATTTCCAAAACCTGGGACAGGTTTGGCCCAATAAACTTCATCCATACTTTGTTTTCTTTTGTTAGAACTAACTTTATGTATAAATTTAACTAGACGTGGGCATTTTTTACAGCTTACTATTGTCTTATCCAGGCTATTTAATTTAATATCCATTAATGAAATTTTTAAAATTTTTATTACTAATATTTATATCTTTAACAACATCTATTAAAGCAGATTTAAACCAAAATTTAATAAATAAACTTAATGATGGTGGAAAAATAATATTTATTAGACATGCATATGCACCTGGAAGTGGAGATCCTGATAATTTCAATTTAAACGATTGTTCAACACAAAGAAATTTAAACAAAGAAGGAATAATTCAGGCGAAAAAAATTGGTAAATTTTTTGAAAAAAATCAAATTAAAATTGAGGAAGTCCTTTCAAGTGAGTGGTGCAGATGTAAAGAAACAGCTTATTTATCTTTTAAAAATTTTAAAACGAAGGTTTTTTTAAATTCTTTTTATAGTTCAAAATTTTCAAAAAATAAAAATAAACAAATAAAAGATCTAAAAAGATATATTAAAAACTTTCAAAGTAAAAAAAACCTAATATTAGTGACTCATTATGTAGTAATTTCTGAGGTTTTGGATTATCCTCCAGCATCTGGAGAAATTGTAATTGCTGATAAAAGTTTTAGTAAAATAGGAAGTATAAAAATAGATTATTAAAGGTATTATGTCATCAAAGAGAGCTATGAAACAGGCACAAAAACAAGCTTATGCAAAACACAGAAGCAACATCACTAATAATAAATTTAATTCAAAAAAAAATAGATCTTCTAAAAATAAAAAGAAAAATTAACTTTCATTATCAAATTTTTCAATTTTTTTACATGTTGAAATTTTCGATAAACCTTTTTCATCGTTTAAAACAGTCATCATAAAAATTTCTGGTTTTCCTTTTTCAAATACAATTTGAGTATAAAATTGTGGATAACCATGTTTATGTGTAAAAATTTTACCATCCTCTTCATAGATATTTCTTACGTATGTATTGGATTTTTTAACACTCAAATCTGTAATTTTATACTTTTGATAAGCTTTTTCTTTGTAGACATAATTTCTTGTCATTATTAATTCATTGAGGTTTAAAATATACTCATTTTTTAAAAATTCGTCCTGTTTGCCGTCGCAAGTACTCATAATTATAACCTCAGAATACGTATTTTTAGATTGAATAAAAAATAGAGTTAAGAAAATAAAAAATATGAAAAAATTATTCTTTTTCATTTTTTTCTGCAAAAAACAAACCAATCAAAAGTAAAGCTGTCCAACCAAGACCTAAAAGTCCTTTTAAAACACTGGTCTTCGCATCCCATAGATCTAGACCTAAAGCTCCAAAAATTAGACCAATAATATAAACAATTATTATTTTTGAACTATTACTCATTTTTTAATTTTTTTTTATAAAGAGAAATACCATTTTTTAATTTATATGTATACGATTCTTGAAAACTATCTAATTGCCAACCCGTAAGTCTTTTTTTAATTTCAATTATATTTTCTTTTTTCCACTCATCAGTTGTCTCAATAAGTTTCCAAGTTTTTCTTTCTTCTATAGTTCTGCCACATCCGTAACAATATCCAGTTTTAGGATCTGTTTTACAAATACTAATACAAGGCGAAATAATCATTTTAAACCTTTAGATTTTTAAGGAAAAATAAATGATTTTTCAACAAATGTCGTTGGACAAATAGTTTCAATAATATATAAAATCCCTAAATTTGTGGGGCGATGGCGGAATTGGTAGACGCGTTGGTCTTAGGAACCAATAGAGCAATCTGTGAAGGTTCGAGTCCTTTTCGCCCTACCACACAAAATATTTATGAAAGTAACTGTAGAAAATAAAAAAGGTCTAAATAAAGATGTAAAAGTTTTTGTCGATAAAAAGACAATGAATTCTTATATGGATGAAAAATACGAGGAAATTAAAAGTTCCGTTAATCTTAAAGGGTTTAGGCCAGGAAAAGTACCCAAAGAGATTTTAAGAAGACAATTTGGTAAAGCTGTTTTTAGTGAGGTTTTGGATAAAGTGCTAAAAGATACCTCAACAAAAGCTCTAGAAGAAAATAAAATTAAACCAGCTGGACAACCAAAGCTTGATTTGAAAACTTATGGAGAAGATAAAGATTTAGAATATATAATATCTGTAACCGAGTTACCAAAGGTTGAAGTCAAATCAATTGAAAATATTAAGTTTGATGAGTACACAGTAAAAATAGATCCTAAGGAAGCTGATAAAAGAATAAGTGATATTGCTAAAAATCAACCTAATTTTAAAGAAGCAAAAAATGAGACAAAAGCAAAATTAGGTGACTTAGTAATTTTTAATTATACTGCAACTGTAGATGAAAAAACATTTAAAGGAAACGAAGGTAAGAATACCCAGCTTACTCTGGGGAAAGACTTATTTCTCAAAGGTTTTGATAATCAACTAGTAGGAGTTAAAAAGGGAGACAAGAAAACAGTTGAAGCTGTACTTCCAGAAAATTTTCCTGAAAAAGATTTAGTTAATAAAAAAGCAAAATTTGTATGTGAAATTTTAACAATTAAAAATCCAGAAGAAGTAAAAATTAACGATGAATTTGCAAAAAATTTAGGAGCAAAAGATTTAAATGACCTTAAGTCATTAATATCAAAACAAATTAATGATGAATACAAAAATTCTTTGGATCGACTTTCTAAAAATCAGATATTGAGGGAAATTGAGAAATTTAAAGTCAGTGAAATTCCAGAAAATTTAATTGAAGAGGAAGTAAAAATCCTCTCACAGGGTATGAATGAAGAAGATGCTAAGAATAGTAAAAAAAACTTTGAAGAAATTGCAAAAAAAAGAATTAAAGTTGGTTTAATTTTAAATGAGTTTGGAGATCAAAATAAGATTAAGGTTACAGAACAGGAATTACAGATGGAGGTGCAAAAACAGATAAGAATGATGCCTGGTCAAGAAAAAATGGTTATGGATTTTTATCAAAAAAATCCTTCTGCTGTTGCAAGTTTAAGAGGAACTGTTTATGAAGATAAAATTATTAATCTAATAAAGGAAAAAGCTAAATCAAATAAGAAAGAAATTTCAAAAACTGAAGCTGAAAAAATTTTAAAGGAATCTCAGGAACAAAATAATAAAACTATCAGTAAAGATTCAAATAAAGAGAAGAAAATCCCAGTAAAAAAGGCCGAGGCTAAAAAATCACCTCCTAAAAAAGCTAAAATTAAAAACTCTCCAAAAAAAACAAAAAAAGTTAGCAAAAAGTAATCTCAAGTTGTATAAATAATACGAATCGATTTATGATAAATAAAATGTCAGAACAGATGAGTAATCTTATTCCAATGGTCGTTGAACAATCCAGCAAAGGTGAGCGAGCTTACGATATTTATTCACGATTATTAAAAGAAAGAATTATTTTTTTAACAGGTCAGATCAACGATAACGTAGCATCCTTAGTTACGGCACAATTATTATTTTTAGAGGCTGAAGATCCCAAAAAAGAAATTTATTTTTATATTAATAGTCCAGGAGGTCTTGTTACTGCAGGTTTGGGAATTTATGATACTATGCAATACATCAAACCAGATATTTCAACTTTATGTATTGGACAAGCTGCATCGATGGGATCTTTTTTACTAGCAGCAGGAACTAAAGGAAAAAGGTTTTCTTTACCTAATTCAAGAATAATGGTTCATCAACCCTCAGCTGGGTTTCAAGGTCAAGCAACAGATATTGAGATACATGCAAAGGAAGTTTTGTCTCTTAAAAAAAGACTTAATGAAATATATTCCAAGCACACAGGTAAGTCAGTCGAGGAAATAAAATCTGCTTTGGAAAGAGATAATTTCATGACAGCTGATACTGCTAAGTCTTTTGGTTTGATAGATGAAGTAGTAGAAAAAAGATCATAAGACACCATATATTGAAGTTTAGATATTCGAAACTTGATTAGTATGAGTCATTTATAATAAAGTAATGAAATTGATTCGTTTAAAAATTTATGAATACAAATAATAAAAATATTCTTTATTGTTCATTCTGCGGTAAAAGCCAGCATGAAGTTAGAAAGCTTATAGCTGGTCCTACAGTTTTTATTTGTGACGAATGTGTAGAACTGTGTATGGATATTATTAAAGAGGAAAGCAAGGATACTTTTGTTAAACACCAAGATGGTCTTCCATCGCCAAAAGAAATTTGCACTGTTTTAGACGATTATGTAATAGGCCAATCTCATGCAAAAAAAGTTTTATCAGTTGCAGTCCATAATCATTACAAGAGATTAAATTATGAAAATAAAACAAGTAAAAATGTTGAACTGTCAAAATCAAATATTCTTTTAGTTGGACCAACTGGTTGTGGAAAAACTTTATTAGCTCAAACTTTAGCACGAATACTTGATGTACCTTTTACAATGGCTGATGCAACTACTTTGACTGAAGCAGGATATGTTGGAGAAGATGTCGAAAACATAATTTTAAAACTTTTACAAGCGGCTGATTATAACGTTGAGAAAGCGCAAAGAGGTATAGTCTATATTGATGAAGTAGATAAAATTAGTCGAAAATCAGAAAATCCATCTATAACAAGAGATGTTTCTGGTGAGGGAGTTCAACAGGCGTTATTAAAAATAATGGAAGGGACTATAGCGAGCGTTCCCCCACAAGGAGGAAGAAAACATCCGCAGCAAGAATTTCTTCAAGTTGATACAACAAATATATTATTTATTTGTGGAGGTGCCTTTGCAGGTTTAGATAAAATTATTTCTCAGAGAGATAAAGGTACATCAATTGGTTTTGGAGCTGATGTTAAAAATACTCAAAATAAAAAAACAGGTGAATGGATGAAAAATCTAGAACCAGAAGATTTACTAAAATATGGTTTGATTCCAGAGTTTATTGGAAGACTTCCAATGATAGCAACACTAGAAGATTTAGATGAAAAATCTTTAATTAAAATTTTAGAGGAACCAAAAAACTCTTTGATAAAACAATACCAAGAACTTTTTAAGCTTGATGGAGCAAAACTCACGTTTAAAGATATTGCTCTAAAAGAAATAGCTTTAAAAGCAATTAAAAAGAAAACAGGAGCAAGAGGATTAAGGTCAATTTTAGAAAATATTTTATTGAAAACTATGTATGAACTTCCTAGTAAGGATAATATCAAAGAAGTTATCGTAGATGCTGGTGCAGCTAAAGGACAATCACAGCCTATTATTGTACACTCAAAAGATGAGGTTAAATCAAAGGTAGAAAAAACAACAGCGGCTTAATTTCGCGTATAAATCATAAAAATCTATTGCAATATTTAATTTAATCTCCATATTCGACTCATGGATATAAAACAGTCTTTACCATTATTACCTCTCAGAGATATAGTTGTATTTCCAAGTATGGTTATTCCTCTTTTTGTAGGAAGAGATAAATCGATTTCTGCACTTAACGAAGTAATGAAAAATGATAAAAAGATAATTCTTGTTACACAAAAAAATTCAGAAATAGACGATCCAAAAAAAACTGATATTTTTAGTTTTGGCTGTGAAGGTAGTATTTTGCAACTTTTAAAACTACCCGACGGAACTGTTAAAGTTTTAGTTGAGGGTATAAAAAGGGTTAAAATTTTAGACTTTAAAGATAACGAAAAATTCATTACTTGTGATTACAGTCATTATCAAGATGTTCTTGATAAAACAGAGGATCTGTATCCTTTAGCTGTTACTGCATTAAGAAGATTAGAGAAACTGACTTCCATAAATAAAAAGATTTCTAATGAAACAATAAATACAGTTAAACAGCTTAATGACCCATCTCAAATCGCAGATAATATAGCTTCTCACCTATCAGCAACTATTTCTGAAAAGCAACAAATTTTTGAAACTGCAGACGTTAAAAAAAGACTTAATGCAATAATAAAGATAATGGAAAACGAGACAAGTATCATTGGTGTAGAAAAAAGAATTAGAGGAAGAGTTAAAACTCAAATGGAAAAAACTCAAAGAGAATATTATTTAAACGAGCAACTTAAAGCTATTCAAAAAGAGTTAGGCGAAATCGAAGATGGCAAAGATGAGAATACAAGCTTAAACAAGGCTATTTTAAAATCTAAAATGCCAAAAGAGGTTGAAAAAAAATGTTTACAAGAACTCAAAAAGCTTAAAAATATGAGTCCAATGTCAGCAGAAGCAACCGTTGTAAGAAATTATTTAGACTGGATGACGGAACTTCCGTGGTATAAAAAAAGTGAGGTAGATATTGATTTAACCAAAGCGTTAAATATTCTTGATAAAGATCATTTTGGTTTAGAAAAAGTTAAGGAAAGAATTATTGAATTTTTAGCTGTCCAAAAAAGAATGGCAAAAATTAAAGGACCAATATTATGTTTAGTTGGACCACCAGGTGTTGGTAAAACTTCTTTAGGGAAATCAATTGCAAAAGCAACTAATAGAGAATTTGTTAGAATGTCAGTTGGTGGGATGAGAGACGAGGCTGAAATAAGGGGTCACAGAAGAACTTACATAGGATCATTACCTGGAAAAATAATTCAAATGATGAAAAAAGCTGGCACTAAAAATCCACTAATCTTATTAGATGAAATAGATAAAATTGGTAATGATTATAGAGGAGATCCTTCATCTGCTTTACTTGAAGCCTTAGACCCTGAACAAAATACATCTTTTAACGATCATTATTTAGAAGTTGATTATGATCTATCAGACGTAATGTTTGTAACCACAGCAAATACGTTAAACATACTTCCTCCATTATTAGATAGAATGGAAGTTATTAGATTAGCTGGTTATACTGAAGATGAAAAAATAAATATAGCAAACAAATATTTACTACCAAAACAAATCAAAGATAATGGCGTTAAGGAAAAAGAAATGAAGTTAGGTGATGATATCATTAAAGAAATAATCAGAAGCTACACTAAGGAGTCTGGTGTAAGAAATCTTGAAAGAGAAATATCAAAAGTCGCAAGAAAAGTAGTTAAAAAAGTTGTTGCTGGGGAAGAAAAAGAGGTCAATATTAATAAGAATAATTTAGCTGATTTTTTAGGAGTTCCAAAATATAAATTTGGTGAACTAGAAAGTGAAAATAGAGTAGGTATAGTAACTGGGCTAGCCTGGACTGAATACGGTGGAGAAATTTTAAAGATAGAAACTGTTACTATGCCTGGTAAAGGACGAATGCAAATTACCGGTAAATTAGGTGATGTAATGCAAGAGTCAGTAAAAGCAGCAAAATCTTTTGTCAGATCGAAATGTTTAGAATATGGAATTATCCCTCCATTATTTGAAAAAAAAGATTTTCATATACATGTTCCAGAGGGTGCTACTCCTAAAGATGGTCCGTCAGCTGGTATAGGTATGGTTACTTCTATAGTGTCTTCTATTACAAATATACCAGTAAGAAAGGATGTTGCTATGACAGGGGAAGTAACATTAACTGGTCAAGTTTTGCCTATAGGAGGGTTAAAAGAAAAATTATTAGCTGCTCATAGAGCAGGTATTAAGGAAGTTTTAATTCCAAAAGAAAATGAAAAAGATTTAGTTGATATGCCAAAGAAAATTACTGAAGAAATAAAAATAACACCAGTCGAATTTGCAGACGAAGTTTTAAAAATTGCATTAACTAAAGAATTAAAAAAGACTGAATGGGTTGAAGTTGATATGTCTAAAAAAGATGATAAGTCTCAAGCAAGCATTCAGTAGTAATTTAATATTTTATGGAATTATTATTAATTTTATTTATATCAGTATTTGTTATTTATTACTTATTTAGACCAACCTCTAAAGCAGAAGAAGAGAATTTTAACTCCAAAAATAATTGGAGAGGTGGTTTTTAAATGTTTTCTGCAATATATAACAACTAATTATTCTTGACGTTATTAGACTAAAAGATATAAATCACTATTTTGGTCTTGGGCGGTTAGCTCAGTTGGTAGAGCATCTCGTTTACACCGAGGGGGTCAAAGGTTCGAGTCCTTTACTGCCCACCAAAATGAATCAATAGTGGGGGTGTAGCTCAGTTGGTTAGAGCGATCGCCTGTCACGCGATAGGTCGAGGGTTCGAGTCCCTTCACTCCCGCCACTTTTAAAAATTTATCAATAATTAATTAACTTACCATTGATAATTGTTATCAATTATAGTGTATATTTTGAATAATGTGACCTATCACCACTTCATCTGCCCATAAAAAATGATATATATTCCACAATGACTGCGGAATTTTTAAAAGATTATTTGCCTATAATTTTGTTCCTAATAATTGCATTTGGACTAAGCTGTGCTTTTATTGCGATCAATTTTATCTTATCCCCAAAGAATCCAGATCCAGAAAAACTTTCAGCGTACGAGTGTGGATTTGAACCTTTTCAAGATTCTAGAATGGAATTTGATGTAAGATTTTATTTAGTTGCAATTCTTTTTATAATATTTGACCTTGAGATTGCATTTTTATTTCCTTGGGCTATTTCCTTAGGAAGCATTGGGATACTTGGATTTACATCTATGATGATTTTTTTATTCATTCTTACGATTGGTTTTATTTATGAATGGAAAAAAGGCGCTTTAGACTGGGAATAATAATAAATTTAAATGAATAATAAGTTAGATCAAGTACCTGAAGAATTTAAAAAACTTGCCGAAGATTTTGGTAAGAATGGATTTATTACCACGTCATTGGATAATTTAGTTAATTGGTCAAGAGCAGGATCTTTACACTGGATGACGTTTGGCCTGGCTTGTTGTGCGGTAGAAATGATGCAAACAGCTATGCCAAGATATGATCTTGAAAGATTTGGTGCAGCACCAAGAGGTTCACCTCGTCAATCTGATGTAATGATAGTTGCTGGAACTTTAACAAATAAAATGGCACCTGCTTTGAGAAAAGTTTACGACCAAATGCCAGAACCAAGATATGTGATATCGATGGGAAGCTGCGCTAATGGAGGAGGCTATTATCATTATTCATATTCAGTTGTAAGAGGTTGTGATCGAATTGTTCCTGTAGACGTTTATGTACCAGGATGCCCACCTTCAGCAGAGGCATTATTATATGGCATTATGCAATTACAAAAAAAAATTCGTAATAAGGGATCACTAGAAAGATAAAATGAAAAATTTAATTGATTTAGAAAAAAAAATTAATTCAGAGTTAACAACGAAAATTAATAAAACAGAAATCAGGCATGATCAGATTTACGTAGAAATTGATAAAGAGGATTTAATAGATGTAATATTGTTTATTAAAACAAATAAAGATACTAAATTTAGACAATTAATAGATATCACTGTCGTTGACTATCCTGAACAGACCCAAAGATTTAAAATTGTTTATTTATTTTTAAGTCATGAATTTAATCAAAGAATGATTCTTAGTTATTTTATTAATGAAAATGAAGTAATTTCATCTATAACTTCAATTTTTCCTGCTGCAAACTGGATGGAAAGAGAAGTTTTTGACATGTATGGTGTAAATTTTAAAGATCATCCAGATTTAAGAAGAATTCTCACAGATTATGGTTTTGAAGGCCATCCTTTAAGAAAAGATTTTCCTTTAACTGGTCATTCCGAAGTTAGATATAGTGAAAATCAAAAAAAAGTAATAAGTGAACCAGTTAAATTAGAACAAAACTATAGAAATTTTGACTATGAAAGTCCCTGGGAAGGAACAAAATATATAAAAGATCAAACAGAAAATAATGACAAAAAAAATTAAGAATTTAAATTTAAATTTTGGACCTCAGCATCCAGCAGCTCATGGTGTTTTAAGACTTATACTGGAATTAGATGGTGAAGTTGTAGAGAAAGCTGATCCCCACATAGGTTTGTTACATAGAGGAACTGAAAAATTAATTGAAAATAAAACATATATGCAAGCAGTCCCATATTTTGATAGGCTTGATTATGTTGCTCCAATGAATCAAGAACATGCTTTTGCATTGGCAATTGAAAAAATAATGAAAATTGAAGTTCCACATAGAGCACAATTTATTAGGGTGATGTTTTGTGAAATAGGAAGGATTTTAAGCCATATTCTTAATGTGACTACTCAAGCTTTAGATGTAGGTGCTTTAACGCCATCTTTATGGGGCTTCGAAGAAAGAGAAACTTTAATGACATTTTATGAAAGAGCCTCTGGTTCAAGATTGCATGCAAATTATTTTAGAGCGGGTGGTGTTCATCAGGATTTACCAGCTGGTCTAGAGAATGATATAGCTAAATTTTGTGAAAGTTTTCCCAAAGTTATTAATGATTTAGAAAATTTACTTACAGACAATAGAATATTTAAACAAAGAAATGTAGATATTGGAATTGTTACAAAAGAAGATGCTTTAGATTATTCATTTAGTGGAGTGATGATTAGAGGTTCAGGTGTAGCATGGGATCTTAGAAAATCTCAACCATATGACTGTTATGATCAACTAGAATTTAAAATTCCTGTTGGTAAAAACGGTGATTGCTATGATCGTTATTTATGTAGAATTGAGGAAATGAAAGAAAGTATTTCATTAATAAAACAATGTTTAGCTAAGATGGAAAAAGGACCGATAAAAAGTTTTGATGGAAAAATATCTCCACCATCTAAAAAAGAGATAAAACAGTCAATGGAGGCGCTAATCCATCATTTTAAATTATTTACTGAGGGATATCGTGTACCAAAAGATGAAATTTATACAGCTGTTGAAGCACCAAAGGGTGAATTCGGAGTATATTTAATTTCTGATGGTTCAAGTAAACCATACAAGTGTAAAATTAGAGCTCCTGGTTTCTCTCATTTACAATCAATGGATTATCTAATTAAAGGACATATGCTCGCTGATGTACCAGCTGTATTAGGATCCTTAGATATTGTTTTTGGTGAGGTAGATCGATGAGTTTAAAAAGACCTGCTAAAGATCAACCAGAAAACTTTGAGTTCAATGCTTCTTCACTTCAAGCGGCTAAGGCCATGGTTGCTAAATATCCTGAAGGTAGACAACAAAGTGCAGTGATGGCATTACTTTATATCGCTCAAAAACAAAATAATAATTGGATACCTTTAGCTGCAATGAAATACATAGCAAAATTTCTAGATATGCCTTATATAAAAGTTTATGAAGTAGCAACATTCTATTCAATGTACAACCTATCGCCTGTAGGTAAATATTTTATTCAAGTTTGTACAACCACACCATGTATGATTAGAGGTGCAAACAAATTAGTTGAAGCATGTAAGGAAAAAATTTCAGAAAAGGAATCTGAACTTTCAGAAGATAAAAGTTGTTCTTGGATGGAGGTAGAATGTTTAGGTGCTTGTGTCAATGCTCCAATGATGCAAATTAATGATGATTACTTTGAAGATCTTGATAAAGAAAAAACTTTAAAGATTTTAGATAAAATTTTGAAAGGTGAAATACCTAAACCAGGTTCTTACAGAGGTAGGATAAATAATGAGCCTGAGAATAATAGAAAAACTCTTATGGATTTAAAAAATGCTTAAAGATCAAGATAGAATATTTCAAAACTTATATAATGATTTGGGTTCTGACGTAACTTCATCTCAGAAAAGAGGCGATTGGGTTAATACTAAAGAAATTACAGACAAAGGAAGAGATTGGATAATTAACGAAATAAAAGAGTCTCAACTTAGAGGTAGAGGAGGTGCTGGTTTTCCAACTGGATTAAAATGGTCTTTTGCACCAAAAGAAATTGGATCAAGACCTCATTATTTAGTAATTAATGGAGATGAGTCAGAACCAGGCACTTGCAAAGATAGAGATATATTAAGATTTGAACCTCATAAATTAATTGAAGGATGTTTAATAGCCTCATATGCTGTACAAGCTCATGTTTGTTACATTTATATTAGAGGTGAGTATTTTATTGATGGACAAAAACTTCAAGCAGCAATCGACGAAGCTTATGAAAAAAATTTAATTGGTAAGAATGCAGCTGGAACTGGATGGGATTTAGATATTTATATTCATTACGGTGCAGGAGCTTACATATGTGGGGAAGAAACAGCATTACTTGAAAGTATAGAGGGTAAAAAAGGTCAACCTAGATTAAAGCCACCTTTTCCTGCATTAATAGGACTTTATGGATGTCCTACAATTATCAATAATGTTGAAACTATAGCTGTTGTTCCAACTATTCTCAGAAGGGGAGGAAAATGGTTTGCCTCTTTAGGTAGAGAAAAAAATACAGGTACCAAGATATTCTGTATATCTGGAAATGTAAATAATCCATGTAATGTTGAGGAAGAAATGAATATACCTTTAAAAGAATTAATTGAAGTTCACGCAGGAGGTGTTGTAGGAGGTTGGGATAACTTAAAAGCTGTAATTCCTGGTGGTTCATCAATGCCTTTAATTCCTAAAGAAAAATGTGAAACCTTAACTATGGATTTTGACTCTTTAATGGCTGAAAAAAGTGGATTAGGTACAGCTGGAATAGTTGTGATCAATAATGATCAAGACATAATTAAATGTATGGCTAGGATCGCAAGATTTTATAAACACGAAAGTTGTGGTCAATGTACACCTTGTAGAGAGGGGTCAGGTTGGATGTGGAGAATGCTTGAAAGAATGGCTAGAGGTGAAGCTTCTAAAGATGAGGTAGAAATGCTTGGTGATGTCACTAAACAGATAGAAGGACATACTATCTGTGCTTTTGGTGAAGGGTCCTCTTGGCCAGTGCAAGGTTTATTAAGACATTTTAAAGATGAAATAAAAAAGAGAAATAAATTTGATCCAATAGTAAAGGAAAACAAAAACATTCCTTATTTAGTAGATCAACACTTATTGGATAAAAATGCTTAAATTAAAAGTAAATGATACTGAAGTTGAGGTTGAGGAAGGTTTAACAGTACTGCAAGCTTGTGAAAAAGCTGGGGTTGAAATTCCAAGATTCTGTTATCATGAAAAATTATCAATAGCTGGTAATTGTAGAATGTGTTTAGTTGAGATGGAAAAATCTCCTAAACCTATAGCTTCATGTGCTATGCCAGCAGCTGATGGAATGGTAATAAAAACTAACACTCCAAAAATTGAAAAATCAAGAAAAGGTGTAATGGAATTTTTATTAGCTAATCATCCCTTAGATTGTCCAGTTTGCGATCAAGGTGGTGAATGTGATCTTCAAGATCAGTCAATGTTTTATGGAATTGATAAGTCTCGTTTTAAAGAAAATAAACGAGCTGTTCCAGATAAAAACATGGGACCATTAATAAAAACACAAATGACAAGATGTATTCATTGTACTAGGTGTATAAGATTTGCTACTGAAATAGCTGGAGTCCCAGAGTTAGGAGCTATTGGAAGAGGTGAAGATATGCAAATTACAACTTATTTGGAAAAATCAGTTCAATCAGAATTATCCGGTAATGTTATCGATCTTTGTCCTGTTGGAGCATTGACCTCAAAACCTTATGTTTTTGAGGCTAGACCTTGGGAATTAAAGAAAACAGAGACAATTGATGTAATGGATGCTGTTGGGTCAAATATTAGGGTAGACACCTATGACTGGGAAGTAAAAAGAATTTTACCAATTATAAATGAGGATATTAATGAAGAGTGGATTTCTGACAAAACAAGATATGCATGTGACGGTTTGTTAAATCAAAGGCTTGATACACCTTACATAAAGTACAATAACAAATTTGAAAATGCATCTTGGGATGAAGTTTATAAGATTATTAAATCAAAAATTCAAAATACACATAAGGATAAAATATGCGGATTTGTCGGTGATCTTACAAATATGGAAACGAGTTTTATATTTAAAGAGTTTTTTGATAGAACGATTGGTACTAACAAATATGAGTCCAGATCTAACCAAAGATTCGTAGATAATACAGTGAGAGAAAATTATTTATTCAATTCAACTATTAATGGAATTGAAGATGCAGATTTTATTTTGTTAGTTGGAACTAACCCTAGATATGAAGCAACGATGCTGAATGCTAGAATTAGAAAAGCATATTTAAATAATAATATAAAGATTGTTTCATTGAATGATGTTGGAGACTTAACTTACCCATATAAAAGTTTAAATGGAAAAAATCAGACAATTAATGAAATTTTTGAAAATAAGAGTGAAATATCTAAGGAAATTATTAACTCAAAAAAACCAATGATAATATTAGGAGAATCTTTTTTAAACACTAAATCATCAAAAGGCTTATTTTATTTGATTAAAGATTTTTTGTATAATAATGATAAATTTTCTGCTTCATGGAATCCTTTTAATATTTTGTCTGTTGATGCAGCAACAGTTGGAAATTTTGATTTAGATGTAATTAACAAAAATCAAGATTTAATTAAAGATCTTAAAGAAAATAAATTTGATATAGTTTATTTGGTTGGACAAGATAATTTAAATTTCAATAAAAAGAATGAATTTGTAATTTATCAAGGTAGTCACGGTGATAGAGGTGCCGAAATTGCTGATATCATTTTACCGGGATCAGCATATACAGAACAATCTGGTCACTACACAAATTTAGAAGGTAAAATTCAAAAAGCTTATAAAGCTTCATATCCTCCAGGACAAGCTAAAGAGGATTGGCAAATAATTAATGATCTTGCTGAGATAATGAATAATAGAAAACTATTTAATGATAAGGATGAACTTGAAAGTAGTATGTTAAATTATTTAAATCTCAAAAAAACAAAATCAAATCAAAATTTATCTAATGAAATTCATAAAAATAATTTTGAAAATGAAATGTTGAAAATTGAAACTAAAGATTACTATTTCTCAAATGTTATCGCAAGATCATCAAAAACTATGTTAGATTGTTATAATTCAAAAATTGATATTAAACGAACTGGTACCGAAGGATAATTTATGGAGCTTATAAATCTCATTTTTCAAGAAATTTATAAAATATTATTTTTATTGGTTCCTGTATTGGTTTCTGTAGCCATGATTGTGTGGTTAGATAGAAGAGTTTGGGCATTTGTTCAAAAAAGACAAGGTCCAAATGTTGTTGGACCTTTTGGATTACTACAATCATTAGCAGATGCATTAAAATATATTTTCAAAGAAATTATTATTCCTGCCAGTTCTAATAAGATAATCTTTATATTAGCTCCAATTATAACTATGACATTAGCTTTAATTGCTTGGGCCGTTATTCCTTTTAGTGAAACTCAAGTACTTGCAGATATAAATGTTGGTATATTGTATATTTTTGCAGTTTCTTCATTAGGAGTTTACGGAATAATAATGGGGGGTTGGGCATCAAATTCGAAATACCCATTTTTAGGTTCAATCAGATCTGCTGCACAAATGGTATCTTATGAGGTTTCAATAGGTATAATTATTATTAATGTATTACTTTGTGTAGGCTCCCTAAATTTAAACGAAATTGTAATAGCTCAAAAAAATATGTGGTTTGTGATACCACTTTTCCCTATGTTTGTTATCTTTTTTATTTCTGCTTTAGCTGAAACAAACAGACCTCCTTTTGATTTACCAGAAGCTGAGGCTGAACTAGTAGCTGGATATCAAACAGAATATTCTGGAATGATGTATGCAATGTTTTGGCTGGGAGAATATGCAAATATTTTACTAATGTGTGCTTTAGGTTCTGTTTTATTTCTAGGAGGATGGCTTTCTCCCATTGATTTATATCCATTCAACTTAGTACCAGGCGCAATATGGTTAATTTTTAAGATTTTATTATTATTTTTTTTATTTGCTTTAGTAAAAGCAATAGTGCCAAGATACAGATACGATCAGTTAATGAGACTTGGTTGGAAAATATTTCTACCGTTATCTTTGATATATGTTGTATTGACTGCTAGTTATCTTTTTTATTTTAATCTTTTACCGATCGCCAAATGAAAATAACTCGATTTTTAAAAACTATTTTGATGATAGATTTTATTGGAGGTTTGCTTATGGCAGTTAAGGAGTTATTTAAGCCCAAAAAGACAATTAACTATCCTTTTGAAAAAGGAAAAATTAGCCCAAGATATAGAGGCGAACACGCACTTAGAAGATATCCTAATGGTGAAGAAAGGTGCATTGCTTGCAAATTATGCGAAGCAGTATGTCCAGCTCAGGCAATAACAATTGAGTCATCTCAAAGAGCAGATGGAAGTAGAAAAACTACACGTTACGACATTGATATGATGAAATGTATTTATTGTGGGTTGTGCGAAGAATCTTGTCCTGTGGATGCAATAGTTCAAGGACCAAACTTTGAATTTTCAACAGAAACTAGAGAAGAACTTTATTATACCAAAGATAAACTGCTTGATAATGGTGATAGATGGGAAAATATTTTAGCTGCGAATATCAAAAGTGATAATCCATACAGATAATTAATGATAGCTCATTCTATATTTTTTTATATATTTTCGATAATTGCTATTATTTCAGCAATTATGGTTACGGCTTCAAAAAATACAGTACACTCAGTTTTTTTTCTTATTTTGGATTTCATTAGTATATCTTGTCTTTTTATAATGATAGGAGCGGAATTTTTAGGAATGATTATGCTAATTGTATATGTTGGTGCAGTGGCAGTATTATTTTTATTTGTAGTAATGATGTTAAATGTTGCGCAACAAAAAAACCAATGGTTTCTATCAAAATCAAGTTCACGTCACATTCCAATGGGGTTGATTATAAGTGCAGTAATTTTTTTTGAATTAATGATTGTAGTTGGTGGATGGAAATATAAACCAAATCTCGTTAATAATTTACCGGAGTTAAATAATGAATTGAGTAACACCCATTTACTTGGACAAGTTTTGTATACAGACTATATTCACATTTTCCAAATCAGTGGAATGATTTTACTAATAGCTATGATAGGTGCAATTGTTCTTACATATAGGCAACGAGAAGGTGTTAAAAAACAGAGTTACATAAAACAAATTTCAAGAGAAAGATCAGAAGGAGTCGAAGTAATTGAGGTAGCCTCGAATAAAGGAGTTAAAATTGATGACTGAAATAGGTTTGGGGCATTATTTAACACTCGGTGCTATTATTTTTTCTATTGGAGTAATAGGAATTTTTTTAAATAGGAAAAACATTATTGTTATTTTGATGAGTATAGAATTAATTTTATTAGCGGTTAATATAAACTTAGTATCTTTTTCAATTTTTTTAGGTGATCTATCTGGACAAGTCTTTACTTTATTTATTTTGACAGTTGCTGCAGCTGAAGCAGCAATAGGTTTGGCAATCATAGTTGTTTACTATAGAAACTCTGGAACCATTCGTGTTGAAGAAATAAATAAATTAAAAGGATAAAATGGAAATTTCAATTATAGCATTACCCTTAATAGCTTCAATTATATCTGGTTTTTTTGGAAAATATATTGGAGATAGAAATTCAGAAATAGTTACTAGCTTAATGGTAACAATATCTGCTATTTTTTCAGCTATTGTTTTGTACAATGTTATTTTCAATCAATATCAAGACAATATTATAATTGCGACTTGGATAAGTTCTGGGACATTAGATGTTAACTGGTCAATGAAAATCGATCCATTATCTGCAATTATGCTTGTAGTCGTAACTTCAGTTTCATCCTTAGTACATATTTATTCAATTGGATATATGTCTCATGACCCTCACAAGCCGAGGTTTATGGCTTACCTATCATTATTTACCTTTGCAATGTTAATGTTGGTAACATCAGATAATTTCATTCAATTATTTTTCGGATGGGAGGGTGTTGGTCTATGTTCATATTTTTTAATAGGATTTTGGTTTAAAAAAGATTCAGCTAATTCAGCAGCGATTAAAGCTTTTGTAGTAAATAGAGTGGGTGACTTTGGTTTTGCTCTTGGAATTTTTTTAATTTTCTATCTATTTGGTACAGTTAATTACAATGAAGTTTTTAATCAAATTCCAAATATTGTAGATAAAAAACTATTTTTTTTGGGTATAGAGGTTAATTCGATTGATCTAATTTGTTTACTTTTATTTGTTGGAGCAATGGGTAAATCAGCTCAAATATTACTTCATACTTGGCTACCAGATGCTATGGAGGGCCCCACTCCTGTTTCTGCTTTAATTCATGCAGCAACCATGGTGACAGCAGGTGTTTTTTTAGTTGTAAGATGTTCACCTATTTATGAATATTCTGAGTTAGCACTCAATATAATTACTATTGTTGGAATGAGTACGGCATTTTTTGCTGCAACAGTGGCATTAGTACAAACGGATATTAAAAAGATAATTGCATACTCTACTTGTAGTCAATTAGGATATATGTTTTTTGCTACAGGTGTAGGTGCTTACAATGTAGCAATGTTTCACTTATTTACTCACGCATTTTTCAAAGCTTTGTTATTTTTAGGATCAGGATCAGTTATCCATGCTTTTAAAAATGAGCAAAACATTAATAATATGGGAGGTGTTTATAAAAAATTACCGTATACATATATTTTAATGATAATTGGAACCCTTGCTTTAACTGGCTTTCCATTTTTATCTGGATTTTATTCAAAGGATGCAATTATAGAATTTGCTTATTTAAGAGGAAATACAACTGGTTTTTATGCAGCTGGCATTGGAGTCTTTACTGCTTTTTTAACCTCAATTTATTCTTGGAGATTAATCTTCAAAACTTTCCATGGAGAATATAAAAACAAAGATATTAAAATTGAAGAAACACACGAGTCTCCAATGGTAATGTTGTTGCCTTTATTTTTACTCTCTATAGGAGCGATATTTGCAGGATATTTTTTTAAAGAATTGTTTGTTGGATATGGAGGAGTAAATAATTTTTGGCAAGATTCAATTTTCTTTCTAAAACCTTTAAGTACCGAACATCCACCACTGTGGTTTTTACTCTTTACTCCAATTTTAGTCGTATTGTCAATTCCAATTGCTTATTATTTATTTGTTAAAAACAAAAAATTAACTGAGCAGATAGCCAATGTAAATAAACCATTATATCAATTTCTGTTGAATAAGTGGTACTTTGATGAACTTTATGATGTTTTAATTGTAAAGCCCTCAAAAAATTTGGGATTATTTTTATGGAAGTTTTTTGATATTAAGTTGATTGATGGATTTGGTCCTGATGGTATTTCAGCTATTATAAAAAAGTGCTCAATTAAAGCAAATAAATTTCAAAGTGGTTTTATATATCAATATGCATTTATAATGCTTCTTGGCTTTTCAGCTTTATTAACCTTTTTAATTGTAAAATAATGAATTTTCCTATTCTTTCATTTTTGATTTTACTACCAACTGTTGGATCTCTTTTTTTATTTTTTACAAGAAGTAAAAAAGAAAATAATATAACTACAAAATATGTAGCTTTATTTACGTCATTAGTAAATTTTTTTTTATCGATTTACTTATGGATACTTTTTGACAACACAACTTCTGATTTTCAATTTGTAGAGGATCGAATTTGGATTGATGGTCTTGTAAATTATAAAGTTGGTATAGACGGGATTTCAATTTTATTTGTAATTTTAACAACGTTTATCACTCCACTCTGTATAATTTCGGTAAATAATTCAATTAAAAATAGATTAAGTGAATTTTTAATTGCTATTTTGATAATGGAGTCTTTCATGATTGGTGTTTTCTGCTCTTTGGACCTCGTTGTTTTTTATTTGTTTTTTGAGGCTGGTTTAATTCCAATGTTTTTAATTATTGGAATTTGGGGAGGATCAAGAAGAGTTTATTCAGCATTTAAATTTTTCTTATTTACACTATTGGGCTCAGTATTGATGCTAGTGGCAATAATTTCCATATATTGGATTACTGGAACAACAGATGTTGTTCAACTTTATGAATTAGGAATTGATGCTAAATATCAAAATTTGCTATGGCTTGCTTTTTTTAGTTCTTTTGCTGTGAAAACTCCTATGTGGCCTGTCCATACTTGGTTACCTGACGCCCACGTAGAAGCACCAACTGCTGGCTCGGTATTGTTAGCAGCAATTTTACTTAAAATGGCTGGTTATGGATTTATACGATTTTCTTTAGGCTTATTTCCAATTGCTTCAGAAATATTTACGCCTTTAATTTATACACTCAGCGTAGTAGCTATCATTTTTACTTCTTTAATAGCTTTAATGCAGGAGGATATGAAAAAATTAATTGCTTATTCTTCAGTAGCTCATATGGGTTTTGTTACATTGGGGATTTTTACTATTCAACAACAAGGTATCGAAGGAAGTATAATTCAAATGATAAGTCATGGACTAGTTTCGGCAGCACTTTTTTTATGTGTTGGAGTTGTCTACGATCGAATGCACTCAAGATTAATTGAAACATATGGAGGGATCGTTACTATAATTCCAAAATACTCAATTTTGTTTATGGTTTTCACTTTAGCCGCGTTAGGTTTGCCAGGCACCAGTGGATTTGTGGGTGAGTTTCTAATTCTGATGGGAGCATTTAAAGACAACTTTTTAGTTGCAGTCATTGCTAGCTTTGGAGTTATTATAGGGGCTGCATATATGCTCTGGTTGTATAAAAGAGTTATTTTTGGAAAATTAGTAAATCTAGATTTAAAAAAAATGGTTGATTTAAATAGATCAGAGTTATTTATTCTATCCTCTCTAGCTATACCAACTTTGTTTTTTGGATTTTACCCTGAGCCACTAATAAATACTATTGAGGTTTCAATAAGTGATTTAATTAAAGTATATAATATTAACATTATGAATAATTAAAAAATGATAAATTTAGAATTAATTTTTCCAGAGATTTTCCTTTCATTATCCATAATGTTTTTACTGATAATTGGAGTTTTCAAAAAAGAAAGCTCAAGAATAATTCAAAATTTATCCTTAATTGTTTTACTTGTAACAGCAGTCATTACTTTTAATGAAACTATAGGTATAGAAAAGAGATACTTATTTAAAGAGAGTGTAGTTATAGATTATTTATCATCTTTTATGAAAATTATGACTTTGTTAGCAGCTTTTATAGTTTTAGTAATTTCTTCCAACTACTTAAGAACATTTAAAATTTTTAAAATTGAATATCCTATTTTAATTTTGAGTTCAGTTTTAGGAATGATGATAATGATTGGATCTAATGATTTGATTGTATTTTATATGGGTTTAGAGCTTCAGTCATTAGCACTTTATGTTTTAGCTACTTTCAATAGAGATCAACTAAAATCTTCTGAGGCAGGATTAAAATATTTTGTTCTTAGCGCATTATCCTCTGGTTTGCTTCTTTATGGATGTTCATTGATTTATGGATTCACAGGATCAACAAATTTTAATATAATTTCAAATCAACTAAGTTCTGAAGATTATGTTTTAACTTTTGGTATAGTTTTTGTGTTGGTAGGTTTGGCATTTAAAATTTCTGCTGTTCCATTTCACATGTGGGCGCCTGATGTTTACGAGGGATCTCCAACATCTGTAACTTTATTTTTTACAATAGTTCCAAAAATAGCAGCATTAACAGTTTTTATAAGGTTTTTATATGTTCCTTTTTTAAATTTAATTGACCAGTGGCAAATGATTTTAGTTTTTTTATCTATTGCATCAATGCTTTTTGGAGCAATTGCAGCAATTGGCCAAACTAATCTAAAAAGACTTGTAGCTTACAGTTCCATTGGACATGTAGGTTATGCATTAGCAGGATTGGCTACAGGTTCAAACGAAGGTATTCAAAGCTCAGTAATTTACATAACAATCTATATTTTGATGAATTTAGGTTTATTTTCATGTTTGTTAATGATGAAGAGAAATAATGAATATTATGAGGAGATTGAAGATTTATCAGGATTGTCAAAAAACCATCCACTAATTTCTATATCTTTTTTAATAATTTTATTTTCACTAGCGGGAATCCCTCCACTTGCAGGGTTTTTTGCAAAATTTTATATTTTTAAATCTGTTTTAGAACAATCAATGTATTTTCTTGCAATTGTAGGTTTATTATCAACTGTAATAGCTGCATTTTATTACTTAAGAATAATAAAGATTATTTATTTTGATAAGGAAAAAGAAAAATATGATACAGACCATAGTTTATGGTTAAAATTTTCACTTACTTTCTCTACACTATTTATTTTAGCATACTTTATTTTTCCTAGTCAATTAATTGAGTTTGTTTCTAGAATCAATATTATTTAATGAAATTTAAAATCTTTAAATTTGAAAGAGTCAAAAGTACCAACAACACTGCTTTAAGGCTTATTAAAAATTCAAATTTTAATTATGGTATGGTTGTTTCTAAAACACAAAGTAGAGGAAGAGGTCAATATGGAAAAAAATGGATTTCATATAGAGGAAATTTATTTGTTAGTTTTTTTTATAAATTAGAAAATTTATCACTGTCTTTAAAACAATTAACTAAAATTAACTGTCTATTAGTAAGAAAATTACTAAAAAAATATTATAAAAAGAAAATTATCTTTAAAAAACCTAATGATTTATTGATAGATAAAAAGAAAATATGTGGGATATTACAAGAAACTTTTAAAAGATTTGATAAAAAATATTTAATTGTAGGAATTGGAATAAATTTGATAAAAAATCCAAATATAAAAAATTATCCAACTTCTAATCTTTTAGATTTAACTAATAAAAAAATTTCAAAAAGTATATTAGAAAATAATCTTAAAAAAATTTTTGAACAAGAATTATCAAAATTCTATAAATTAAAAAATAGATAAATTATGTATATTTTAGGAGACATTGGAAACTCGGAAACAAAAATTTGTTTAGTCAATTCAAAAAATAAGATTGTTAAAAATATTAATATTTCTTCAAAAAATCTAGATAATAAAATTTTAAATTCAAGATTTAGATTTTTAATTAAAAATTTTAAATCTGTAGAAAAGATTCTGTTTTGTAGTGTTGTGCCGAAAACTTTTACTTTGATTAAAAAATTTTTATCAAAAAAAACAAAAATAAAATGTTTAGAAATAAAAGATTTAAATTTAAAATCATTTATAAATATTAAAGTTAATTATAAACAAGTGGGCTCTGATAGATTGGCTAATGCTATAAGTTTAGTAAACAAAATTGATAACTTTATTATCTTAGATTTTGGAACAGCAACAACTTTTGATGTAATAATAAAAAATACTTATAAAGGAGGTGTTATTGCACCTGGAATAAAAATTTCATTAAATACTTTGTCAGATAAAGCCTCGTTAATTCCTAAATTACAGTTTAAAAAGATTAAAAAGGTTATAGGCAATAACACAATTAGTGCTGTTAGATCGGGTTTTTTTTGGGGTTATGTTGGTCTAATTGACAATATTGTAAATTTGATTAAGAAAGAAACTGGAAAATCTTTTAAATTAGTAATTACAGGAGGATTTTCTGATTTATTTAAAAATTCATTAAAGACAAAAGTTAAACAAGATAAAAACATCACAATTAAAGGTCTCATTAAAATCTTAAAATTAATTAAATAAATGAAAGAAGAATTATTATTTTGTCCTCTCGGTGGGTCTGGAGAAATAGGAATGAACATGAACTTATTTGGATATGGTCAACCAGGTGATCACAAATGGATTATGGTAGATATTGGTGTTACTTTTGCTGATGATACTATTCCAGGTGTGGATCTTATTTACCCTGATCCTGGTTTTATTGTTGAAAAAAAAGAAAACTTATTGGGAATAATTTTAACACATGCTCATGAAGATCACATAGGAGCTATAGCTCATTTATGGCCTCAACTAAAATGTAAAATTTTTGCAACCCCTTTTACAGCGGTATTAATTAAAGAAAAATTCAAAGAAAAGCATATTGATATAACCAAAGATTTAAAAATAGTTGAATTGAATGGTAATGTTTCTTTAGATCCTTTTGATGTAGAATATATCACACTTACACATTCAATTTTAGAGCCAAACGGTTTGAGGATCAAAACTCCTGCTGGTGTAATTCTTCATACTGGTGATTGGAAAGTTGACCCTAATCCTTTGATAGGCGATGAAATAAATTCTAAAAGACTAAAAGAAATTGGTGAAGAGGGAGTTCTTGCAATGATTTGTGATTCAACAAATGTTTTTAGTGCAGGTAGATCAGGTTCAGAACTAGATGTAAGAAAAAATTTACTCAATATCATGAGTCGATTAAACAACAGAATTATAATAACTTCATTTGCCTCAAATGTAGCTAGAATGGAAACAGCATTTTATTGTGCGGAAAAAACAGGAAGACAAATTTCATTAGTTGGAAGATCAATGCATAGAATTTATAAAGCTGCAAGACAGTGTGGTTATTTAAAGAATACTATAAACCCAATAGATCCAAGAGAAGCTAAAGATTTTCCAAGAGGAAAAATTGTTTATTTATGCACAGGAAGCCAAGGTGAACCTATGGGCGCAATGATGAGAATTTCAAGTTATACTCATCCAGATGTTTTTATAGAAAAAGAGGATGCAGTTATTTTTTCATCAAAAATTATTCCAGGTAATGAAAAAAAACTTTATAAATTACACAATCAATTAGTTAAAGATGGAATAGAAGTGATATCTGAGGAAACTGAATTTATACATGTGTCAGGTCACCCTAACAGAGAAGATCTAAAAGATATGTATCAGTGGGTGAAACCGAAGTGCGTAATCCCCGTCCATGGTGAACATAGACATATGATAGAACACATAAATTTTGCAAAAGAAATGCAGGTACCTCATCCTGTCCAGGTTGAGAATGGTGATATAGTAAGATTATATCCGGGAAGCAGCCCAGAAGTTTACGATAAAGCACCCTCTGGTAGACTTTATTTAGACGGGAACGTAAGCGTAGAAGAAGACTCACAATCTATAAAAGATAGAAAAAATTTATCAGCTAATGGGTATTTGGAAGTAACAATTTTAATTACACCCAAGGGAAATATTCATAATAATCCAGTGATTACATTCAGGGGTTTACCGATTTATGAAAAAGAAGAATATATTTATGGCCTAGAGGATGAAATAGAAAAAGTATCAAGATCATTTAAACTTGGAAGTAAACAACAAGAACATAATTTGATTGACGCACTCAAAATAGCTTGCAGAAGATTTACAAAGGAAAAGACAGGTAAAAAACCTTTTACAAATATAAATTTAATCAAAATCTAATGAGCATAACTGGATTAGCTATAATTTATATCATTTTATGGTGGATTATTTTTTTTGCTATTTTGCCGATTGATGTTGAGAGAAATAAGCTATTCAAAATTGAGGGAGAGGATCCGGGTTCACCTGAAAATCCAAAAATGTTAAAAAAATTCATTTATTGTACTGGAATAACAACGTTTTTATTCATTATAATCTTTTTTTTAATGAAGTTTGAATATTTAAACTTAAGAAATATAATCAGTTAATGTATATTTCAAAATCTTTTATTCCAATTTTAAAGAATAATCCTTCAGAGGCAAAAATTAAGTCCCATCAGCTAATGCTAAGAGTAGGGATGATAAAACAATCTTCAGCTGGTATTTACTCATGGTTACCACTTGGATTTAAAGTAATGAAAAAAATTGAAAAGATAGTTAGGGAAGAACAAAATAACATTGGTGTTCAAGAAATATTAATGCCAACAATTCAATCCAGTGAAATTTGGAAAGAAAGCGGAAGATATGAAGATTATGGGGAAGAGATGTTAAGAATTAAAGATCGTCAAGATCGTGAGATGCTTTATGGGCCAACAAATGAGGAACTTATAACAGATATATTTAGGTCTTCTATAAAATCTTATAAATCTCTGCCACAATTATTATATCATATTCAATGGAAATTCAGGGATGAGATAAGACCTAGATTTGGAATAATGAGATGTAGAGAGTTTTATATGAAAGATGCATATTCATTTGACATATCAGATGATGAAGCGCAGTTTTCATATAACAAATTTTTCTTATCTTATCTTAAAACTTTTAAAAGATTAGATTTAACTGCAATACCGATGGCAGCAGACACTGGACCAATTGGTGGAAATCTTTCTCATGAATTTATTATATTAGCTGAAACTGGTGAGAGTAAGATTTTTACTGACAAAAGAATTTTTGATTTAACAAATGAAAACACAAAGTTGGAAAAAAAATCCTTAGAAGATATGAGAGAGAAATACGAAAAATATTACTCCGTTACAGATGAAAAATTTAATAAAGAAGAATTTGAAAATAAAGTTTTGGAACAAAACAGATTAATAACTAAAGGAATTGAAGTAGGGCATATTTTTTATTTTGGTGATAAATATTCTAAACCAATGGGAGCATCAGTAGATTTACCAGGAGGTAAAAAAGATTTTGTCAAAATGGGATCTTATGGAATAGGTGTTTCAAGACTTGTCGGTGCAATAATTGAGGCAAAATATGACGAGAAAAATGAAGTCATGAAATGGCCAATATCTGTTGCACCATATGATGTAGCAATAATTCCTATGATAAATAAAAATGATACATCAACCCTTGAAAAAGCAAATAATATTAATTTAGAACTTATAAAAAATAATATAGATGCAATAATTGATGATACTGACGAAAATTTTTCTTCAAAAATAAAAAAAATGAATTTAATTGGTGCTCCATATCAAATTATTATTGGCAAGCAAACTGAAGGTGATCTATTAGAATTTAAAGAAGTTGGGAAAGATTCTCAAAAATTTAAATTAAAAGATATTATTAATCTAATTACTGAACAAAAAGTAAAAAATTGATTTCTACACTTGAAAAAGAAATTACATTTAGATTTCTTAAAGCCAGAAAAAAAGATGGTTTTTTAAATATCATTTCAATCTTTTCATTTATTGGCATTAGTTTGGGGGTTGCAGTTTTAATAATTGTTATGTCAGTAATGAATGGATTCAGAACTGAGTTAATTAATAAAATTGTTGGTTTCAATGCTCATATTACAGTCCAACCTTATGAAAAAAAATATTTAAATCCAGCTAGATTTAATATTCCTCAATTAGATTCAATAAGTCAAAATCTAATATCAAGTAATTCTGGTGAAGCTATAATTGTACGAAAAAATACTTCAAAAGGAATAGTTTTAAGAGGTTATTCTCAAAATGATTTTTCAAAATTAAAAATAATAAAAGATGAAACTTTTGTGGGTGATAGAAATAATTTAACAAAAAACTATATATCAATAGGAAAAGAATTAAGTTTTTCACTTGGACTAAAAATAGGAGATGATGTAGCAATAATGTCGTCCTCAGGTATCGAAACAATTATAGGTAATCTTCCCAAAAAAAAAAATTTTACAGTAATTTCATTTTTTGAAAGTGGCCTGAGTGATTTTGATAATAATGTAGCATTTATAAATTTAGATACATTGGATGAGTTTTTTAATTTAACTAATAATGATAGAATTTTAGAAATTTATTTAAAGAATCCTCAAAATATTGAAAATCAAAAATTTATTGTTCAAAAAATTTTTCCAGATGAATTTGTTAATAGCTGGGCTGACACTAACAGTTCATTATTTTCTGCTCTTAAAGTGGAGAGAAATGTAATGTTTATTATATTGTCTTTAATTATCATTGTAGCTGCTTTTAACATTATTTCAGGATTAACAATTTTGGTTAAAAATAAGACACGTGATATTGCTATTTTAAAATCAATTGGTGTTCTAAATAAATCTATAGTTAAGATATTCTTTTTGGTCGGTGTTATTATTGGAACCTCGGCTACAATTTTTGGAATATTTTTAGGAGTAATTTTTTCAATGTATGTTGAAAATTTAAGACAATTTTTAAGCAATGTATTTGATATTAGCTTATTTCCAGAAGAAATTTATTTTTTAAGTACTATGCCTTCAGAAATAAATCCATCATCAATATTTTTAATTTCTTTGTGTTCAATATTAATAACTATAATTGTTTCTATATTCCCAGCTTTAAAAGCTGCAAAATTAGATCCTGTCCAATCACTTAAATATGAATAATTTAATTCAACTTTCAAATCTTAAAAAAACTTTTGTTACTGAAAAAAAAGTAAATGTTTTAAAAAAGATCAATTATAAATTTAAAAAAGGTAAAATTTACTCTCTCATGGGACCTTCAGGATCAGGAAAATCAACTTTGTTAAATTTATTATCATTAATTGATCGCCCAAGCTCAGGGTCAATCACAATTGAAAATAAAAATATAGATTTTAAAGATTCTCAAAAAAATGATCTTTTAAGAGCTAAAAAAATTGGAATTATTTATCAACAAGATAATTTACTTTCAGATTTTACAGCATTAGAAAATGTTTATTTAGCAAGTCTTGCTGCAGGAAATAATAAAGAGTTCTCTATTTCTCAATCAAAAATATTATTACGTAAGGTTGGACTTACAAACAGATTAAACCATTATCCATCACAATTATCAGGAGGTGAAAGACAAAGAGTTGCAATCGCCAGAGCGTTAATAAATAATCCCCAGGTAATTTTGGCTGATGAACCAACTGGGAGTTTAGATTTAGAGACTGCTAAAGATATTTTTGAACTTTTAAAACAGCAAATAAATCCAAATAGATTGATTATATTTGCAACTCACAATAGATTTTTTGCAGATAAGTCAGATTGCTTATTGGAAATAGTTAATGGTAATATAAGAACCATTAATGGCTGAGTCTAAAATTCAAAATTTCAATCATCTTAAAATTCATACGCAATATTCAATCTGTGAAGGCGCTATCAAAATTGATGATTTAAAAGATTTTTCTAAAGAAAATAAAATAAAAGCATTAGCGTTATGTGATACCTCAAATTTATGCGGAGCTTTAGAATTTGCAGAAAAAATTTCGAAAATAGGCACTCAACCAATTATAGGAACTCAAATTAATTTTAAGTATGAAGATACAACAGGTCTACTACCATTATATGCAATGAATGAAAAAGGTTATAAAAAAATAATAGAAATGTCGTCATTGTCATATCTAAATAATGACCAACTTTCGGACCCACATTTAAATTTTGAGGAATTGTTAGATAAAAATGATGGGGTTTCTTTATTTTCGGGTACAATAAATGGTTTCTTTGGAAAATTGTTTAATAAAGGTAAATTCAATGAAATTGGAGAACTATATTCTAAATTAAAATCAAATTATGGAAACAGATTTTATATTGAAATTCAACGACATGGTGATGAAAATGAGATTAGTTTTGAAAAATTTAATTTATCAAAATCTTCAGATTTAGAAATTCCATTAATTGCGACCCATGAAGTCTTTTATATGAATAAAGATATGCATGAAGCTCATGATGCTCTTATTTGTATAAAAAACAAAACTTATATAAATGAAAAGAATAGATTTAGATTAAGTAATCAACATTATTTTAAAAAAGATATCGAAATGTCAGAATTATTTGCTGATATACCCGAGGCTTTGGAAAACAACTTTAATTTTCCATATCGTTGTAGTTTTAAGCCTTCTTTTTCAAAACCTATTTTACCAAACATTAGTTCTGAAAAAGGTGGAGATGCAGAAGAAACTTTAAAAAATAACTCTTTAAGCGGTCTAAAAGAAAAGTTTATTAATATTTTTAAAATTAAAAATGAACAACTTAAAAATGATAAAAATTATTTACGATATAAGGATAGATTAGATCATGAGTTAAATATCATCATAGAAATGAAATATGCTAGTTATTTTTTAATTGTGTCTGATTATATCAAGTGGGCTAAGGAAAATGATATTCCAGTTGGACCTGGTAGAGGCTCTGGTGCAGGATCTTTAGTGGCTTGGTGTCTTTCAATAACAGATGTAGATCCGATTAAATTTAATTTAATTTTTGAAAGATTTTTGAATCCTGATCGAATATCAATGCCAGATTTTGATATAGATTTTTGTGAAGAAAAAAGAGATCTAGTTTTTGAATATTTAACAAAAAAATATAAAGAAAGTGTTGCTCACATCATTACTTTTGGAAAACTCAAAGCTAGAATGGTTATACGAGATGTTGGTAGAGTTTTAGGTTTAGCATACGGTTTTGTTGATAATATTTCAAAAATGATACCATTTGATCCATCCAGGCCACAAAATTTGAGTGAATGCATTGCTGGAGAACCCAGACTTCAAAAACTTATTAATGAAGATCCTAGAGTAAAAAAACTAACTGACCTCTCTCTAAAACTGGAAGGATTAAATAGAAATGTTGCAACCCATGCAGCTGGAGTAGTTATAGCAGATAAAAAACTTAGTGAAGTTGTCCCGTTATACAAAGATGTAACAGCAAACTTATTATTACCATCAACACAATTTGATATGTACTCTGCAGAAAATGCAGGTCTAATAAAGTTCGATTTTTTGGGATTAAAAACTCTTACAGTTATAAATAATACTCAAAAGTTAATAAGAAAAAAAATAAAAGACTTCAATATTGAAAATATTAATTTTGAGGATCAGAAAGTTTTTGAATTGTTATCCTCGGGAAAAACAATGGGATTATTTCAAATTGAAAGTGCTGGTATGAGGGAAGCGCTAATGCAAATGAAACCAAACCATATAGAAGATATTATTGCACTTGTAGCACTCTATCGACCAGGTCCTATGAGTAATATTCCCACATATAATGATTGTAAAAATGGAAATCAAACACCTGATTATCTTCACCCACTTTTAGAAGAAATTCTGAAACCAACTTATGGTGTAATTATTTATCAAGAACAAGTAATGCAAATTGCTCAAAAATTATCTGGATTTACCGCTGGTCAAGCAGATATTTTAAGGAGAGCGATGGGTAAAAAGAAAAGAGCTGAATTAGAAAAACAAAAACAAAGTTTTATTGCAGGAGCAGTAAATAACGGCATTAGTAAAGATGTTGCCGCTGGAATTTTTTTAAAGATAGAACCTTTTGCTGAATATGGATTTAACAAAAGTCATGCTGCTGCCTATGCTATTATTTCCTATCAAACTGCTTTTTTAAAAACATATTACCCCAAAGAATTTATTGCAGCTTCAATGACAATGGATATTTCAAATCAAAATAAGCTAAGTGAATTTTATGAAGAGCTCAAAAGATTAAATGTTCAAATTGTTAGACCAGATATAAATGAGTGTTTTGCTGATTTTAAAACTGATGATAAAATGTTTTATTATGCCCTAGGTGGTATTAAAGCTGTAGGTTTTGAGGCTATTTCTAATATTGTTAAAGAAAGATCAAAAAATGGTAAGTTTAATTCAATCAGTGATTTCCTGGACCGTGTAAATCCAAAAGATATAAACAAACTTCAGTTAGAAGGTTTAGTAAAGGCTGGAGCTTTTGACTCTCTTAATCCAAATAGACAATCTTTATTTAATTCTATTCCAAACTTTATTGTTAAGTCTAAAAATATTTTTGAAAATAAATCTGCTAATCAAATAGACTTATTTGGTGTTAATGAAAATCAAGAGGATGAAATTGTATTAGATATCAATGATTGGAAATTCGAGGAAAGATTGTCAAAAGAATTTGAAGCTGTCGGTTTTTTTATATCTGATCACCCTTTAAATCAGTTTAAAGAAATATTTAACGATTATAATATAATTGATTATCAATCATTTAATAATGATCAAAACTTAAAAGAGGCAAATATTGCGTCTACTTTATTGAAAATACAAGAAAGAAAAACAGCAAAAGGAAATTCTTATGCAGTCTTAAAAATGACAGATTTGTCAAGTGTTTTTGAATTATTTATTTTTTCAGATACTTTAGAATTAAATAGAGAAATTTTAAAGGAAGGTAGTTCTTTAATTTTAACATTAGTTAAATCTATTACAAATGACGATAATAGATTTAAAAGAATTAATGTTCAAAAAATAGCATCCTTAAAAGATTTATTTAATAGTCCAATTTCATCAATTGTTTTTAAAATCAAATCTAACAATCAATTAAATGAAATTTCAGAAATTTTAAAAGAAAAAGGCAATACTAAAGTTTCTATCGAGCTAGAAAAAGATAAAAAAATTCTTCTTTTCGAGCTTAAAAATCCAAGAAAAGTTGATCGAAAATCAGTGAATTTACTTAAAAATAACCAGATTCCATCAGTTATTAGGTAATTAACACTTGTCAATTTTTTCAAATATAGTAGATAGCTCTAATTAAATAAATACGCACACAGTTATTGGTTTTATACCTCCGGTCCTTAAATGGAAATTACTGTGGTGGCTTAACCGGGAATAAATATGAAAATACCAAACGTTACAATCCAACAATTACTAGAAGCTGGAGTTCATCTAGGTCATAAAACACTAAGATGGAATCCAAAAATGAAGAAGTACATCTTTGGGAAGAGAGACGCAATACATATAATTGATCTCACCCAAACCTTGGAGCTGACGAAAGTTGCTTTAGAAAAAATCTATGAAACTATTCAAAATAATGGAAAAATTTTGTTTGTTTCTACAAAAAAACAAGCCTCAGAGGCAATAGCAGAACTTGCAAAAGAGACAGATCAATATTTTGTGAACTATAGATGGCTAGGGGGTATGCTAACTAATTGGGGAACAATATCTAACTCAATTAAAAAACTTAAAAAAATAGAGATTGATTTAGTTGCTGAAAATAGAGGTTTTACAAAAAAAGAACTTCTTAAAATGAGTGTAAAAAAGGATAAATTACAAAGATCTCTTGGTGGAATTGCGGAAATGAAAAAAATTCCAGATCTGGTTTTCATAATTGATACAAACTATGAATCATTAGCTATACAAGAGTCAGTAAAACTAGGCATACCAATTATTGCTATATTAGACAGTAATTCGAATCCAGATGGAATAGATTTTCCTATACCTGGAAATGATGATGCTAGAAGATCAATAGACTTATATTGTAATTTAATTAAAGATACTATTATATCAGCTCAGAAAACTGTACCAAAGACAGATTTAAAAAAGTCTCAAGATAAAAAAAGTGATAACGCTAAAAAAAATAAAACAGTTGCTGAAATAGATAGAGATAAATTAGAAAAAAAGTTTTCAAAAAAAAGCGAAGAAAAACTTAACTAATATGAGTGATATAGAAAAAGTAAAAAAATTAAGAGAAGCAACTGGTGCAGGATTTAAAGATTGTAATTTAGCAATCAAAGAGTCTAATGGAGATTTAGATAAGGCTGTAGAAATTTTAAGAGTTAAAGGTATTTCTAAAGCTTCAAAAAAAATGTCTAGAGATGCTAAAGAAGGTGTGGTTGCAGTGAGTGGAGATGAGAAAAAGACATCTATAATTGAAGTAAACTGTGAAACTGATTTTGTTGCAAAAAATGATGATTTTATAAATTTTGTAAAAGAATTAAGTGAGTTAAATAATGAAAAAAATTCAAATATAGATGAATTGAACAAAAGTAAAATGAAGAATGGAACTACCGTTGAAGAAACATTGGTAGCATTAATTGCTAAAATTGGAGAAAAAATAACGATTGGAAAAGCTAAAACAATTTCAAATTCCACAACAACAAATTACAAATATTTACACACCGTTGTAAAAGACAATTTAGCAAAGCTAGCAGTTGTAGTTTCTTTAGAAACAAAAGATAATTCAGATACTGTAAAAAATTTTGGCAAACAACTTTCTATGCATATAGCTGCTTCAAATCCATTAGCACTAGAATCTAGCTTAATAGATAAATCTATTATTGATAAAGAACAAGAACTAGTGACGGAAGAACTCAAAAACTCTGGCAAACCAGAAGATATTGCCAAAAAAATTAGTTTAGGTAAGATGAATAAATTTAAAGAAGAAAATTCTCTTTTAACTCAAGCTTGGGTTATGGAACCAAAAAAGAAAGTTCAAGATGTTTTAAGAGAACTTGCTATAAATGATCTTAAGATTAAGGAGTTCAGCAGGATTAAAATAGGTGAATAGATGTTCGATGAAAAATCACATAACCTTAAAATGGACAAATCTATTGAAGCATTTTCAAAAGAGCTATCATCACTAAGAACAGGAAGAGCGAACGCAGCAATGTTGGATTTGATAAAAGTAGATGTTTACGGTCAACAAATGCCGATTAATCAAGTTGCAAGTATTACAACACCAGAACCAAGAATGATTAACATACAAGTTTGGGACCAAAATAATGTTCCTCTAGTTGATGCAGCTATTAAAAAATCAGAGCTTGGCTTAAATCCACAAATTGATGGTCAGTTAGTTAGATTGCCTATTCCTGAATTGAATGAAGAAAGAAGAATAGAATTAAAAAAACTCATTAAATCAATGGGAGAAAAATGTAAAATCTCTATAAGAAATATTAGAAGAGATGCAAATGAGGAACTAAAGAAACTTCTTAAATCTAAAGAAATAGGTGAGGATGAGGAAAAATCTTTCGAAAAAAATATTCAAACTATCACTGATAATCATATTAAAATTGTAGATGATAAAGTTTCTACAAAAGAAAAAGAAATAATGACCATATGAACCCATTGAATCATGTAGCCATTATCATGGATGGTAATGGTAGGTGGGGATTAAAAAATAAGAATTCAAGAAATGCTGGTCACAAAGCTGGTTTAAATACTGTTGAAAAAATAATTAAAGAAACAATAAAGAATAATATAAAATTTCTTACGTTATATGCCTTTTCTACGGAAAATTGGAAAAGACCAAAAAAAGAAATAAGGTTTTTATTTAATTTATTAGAAAATTTTCTCAAAGATAAAATTGAGGATTTAAATAAACAAAAAATCAAGTTGAAAATAATTGGTAAAAAAAATTTTTCATCAAAATTAAATAGTCTTTTAATAAAATCTGAAAAAAAAACATTTAAAAATAAAAGACTACAAATAAATCTTGCTCTTAATTACGGTTCAAAAACAGAATTAATTGGTGCATTTAAAGAACTAAAAAAAAATAAAGAAAAAATTAATGAAAAAAATTTGAAAAAATATTTGGAAACAAGAAATATACCAGATCCAGACTTTTTAATCAGAACTGGAAATACTAAGAGATTAAGTAATTTTTTACTGTGGCAACTAGCATATTCTGAGATTTTCTTTGAGAAGAAATTATGGCCTGATTTTAATGAAAAAGACTATAATAAGATAATTAAAAAATATAAGAGTATCAAAAGAAATTTTGGGAATATCTAATGTTTAAAGAATTTGAAAAAAGATTGATAAGTTCAATTATTCTTATTTTGATAACCCTTTTAGTTGTATTAGAAGGTAAAACTTTTTTTTATATTTTTTTATTTATAGCTTTCATAATCTCCTCTTACGAATGGTTTAAAATGATTAAACGATTTGACATTAAAATTTTTGGTATCTTATTTTTATTCTTTTCATTTTACAGTGCATTTTATTTTAGAGATCAGAATTTAGAAGGCTTTTTGTTAATAATTCTAATTTGTGTATCAACAGATATTGGAGGTTATATTTTTGGGAATTTATTTAAAGGACCTAAATTAACTAAGATAAGTCCTAAAAAAACCCAATCAGGCATGATTGGCGGTTTTGTACTTTCTTTAATTATTTCATCAATATTTGTGCTCCAATACTCTAATGACATTTATATTGATCAAAATTTAATAGAAAATGATTTGAAATTTGTAATATTAATTCTTTTAATATCAAGCGTAAGCCAGGTTGGAGATTTAATTATATCATATTTTAAAAGATCCTCTAAAATAAAAAATACAGGAAACATTATACCAGGACATGGTGGATTGTTAGACAGAATTGACGGAATGATTTTTGTTTTTCCTTTTGTGTATTTAGTTACCGCATTTTCAATAATAATAAAACTTTAATAAATGAGAAAAAAAATAGTTATTTTAGGTTCAACAAGTTCTATTGGAAAATCATTACTCGATATTATTAGAAAAGATAAAAATAAATTTAAGATTGAGTTATTAACAGCTAATACAAATTATAAAGATTTAATTAATCAAGCAAAAAAATTCAATGCTAAGAATTTAATTATTACTAATCCTAAGTGTTTTGAAAAAGCATCAATCCTATGTAAAAATAAACAAATTAATGTATTTCAGAATTTTGAAAACTTAAAAAAAATCTTACCAAAAAAAGTTGATTACGCAATGAGTGCTATTTCTGGAATTGGTGGATTATTACCAACATACAAAATAATTAAACATACAAAAAAAATTGCTATTGCTAATAAAGAATCCATAATTTGTGGATGGAACCTTATAAATAAACAATTAAAATATTATAATACAAACTTTATACCTATAGATTCTGAACATTTTTCTATTAATGAGTTAATTAAAAATACAAATCATAAAAACATAGAAAAAATTTATATCACTGCTTCTGGAGGTCCATTTTTAAATAGAAAACTATCTAATTTTAAAAATATTAATGTCAAAAATGCAATCAAGCATCCAAATTGGAGTATGGGAAAAAAAATTTCTATAGATTCTGCTACTTTAATCAATAAGGTTTACGAATTAATTGAGGCAAAAAAAATATTTGATTTAGAATATAATAAAATTGATATTTTGATACAGCCTTCTTCCTATGTTCATTCTGTAATTAAATTTTATGGTGGTATTATAAAAGTTTTAATCCATGATACTTCAATGAAAATACCAATCTTTAATTCTCTTTATGAGTCAAAAACAAATAAATCTGATGCTTATATAAAAAACAAATTAAACTTAAGTTTATTTAATGATTTAAATTTTCAAAAAATTCCATCTAAGAAATTTCCTATCCATAGAATCTTAAAATTATTACCCAAATCGGACAGTTTGTTTGAAACAGTTTTAGTAAGTGCAAATGATACTTTGGTTGATCTTTTTTTGGTAAACAAAATTTCTTATAATAATATTCACTTTTTTTTGAATAAAATTTTAACATTAAAAGAATTTCAAAAATATAAGTACAAAGTACCTAAAAATATTAATGAAATATTGAGATTAAATGAATATGTAAGATTGAAAACGATATCTTTAAGTGTAAAATCCGTTCGTTAATTTTATGAAAAAATTTTTTTTTACATTTCTTTTATTCTGCTTGTTCATTAGTAAAACGAATGCTGTAATTATTGATGAAATTGAAGTCGAAAATAATAATAGGATTTCTAAATCCACAATAATTACATACGGAAAAATTGAATTAAATAAAGATTATAGTCAAGAACAACTTAATCAAATTATAAAAAATTTATATGATACTAATTTTTTTAAAGATATATCTTTAAATATCCAGGACAGTACTTTAGTTGTAAAAGTAGTTGAAAATAAGATTATTCAGAGTGTAATAATCGAAGGTGTAAAATCTCAAAAAATAAAAAAGGCTATTCTTAAGAATCTTTTTTCAAAAGATAAAGCTCCTTTTTTAATTGAAAAAGTTAAAATTGATCAAAATAGAATAAGTTCATCACTAGATTTTTTAGGCTATTATATGTCTAAGGTTAATTCAAAAATAATTGAAAATGATAATGAAACAGTTAATTTAATATTTGATATTGATCTGGGTAAAAAATCTAAAATTACTAAATTAGAATTTGTAGGAGATAAAAAAATTAAAGATAGAACTCTAAGGGGTATCATTGTTTCCGAAGAGGCTAAATTTTGGAAATTTATTTCTACTAATAAATATATCAATGCAAATACTGTTGAAAGAGATAAGAGACTTTTATTGAATTATTATTTAGATAAAGGTTATTATGATGTAGTGATTGAGTCAGCTACCGTTAAATTTATGAATGATGACTCTTTTAAACTTACTTATAAGATTGATGCAGGTGAACTTTACTATATTAATAATACAAAATTAGATTTGCCAATTGACTATAGTGAAGAAAATTTTATTTCTGTAAAAAAACAAATGAATAAACTCAACGGAAAAAGATATTCTTTAAATAGAATTACAAAAGTTATCGATGAAATAGATAAGGTTTCTTTATCACGAGAGTATGATTTTATAAATGCTGACTTTACCATTTCAAAAACAGATAAGAATAAATTAGACTTAGTTTTTAATATTAGTGAGAGTGAAAAGTTTTATATACAAAGAATTAATATTTTTGGAAATAATATTACACATGAAAATGTAATTAGAAATCAACTCGAAATTGATGAAGGAGATCCATATAATGAGTTACTAAGTGCAAAATCTATTAATAATTTAAAAGCAACCAGGTTATTTAAGACAGTAACTAAAGAAGTAGAAACAGGCGACAGTATTTCTACAAAGATAATTAATATTAATGTTGAGGAAAAACCAACAGGTGAAATTACTTTAGGTGCAGGTGCTGGTTCAGAAGGGGGTACTATAGGATTTTCTGTTGCAGAAAGTAATTTTCTAGGAAAAGGTATTAAACTTGGTTCATCATTAAGACTTACTGAAGACTCTGTGACTGGAAGTTTTAGTGTGACTAATCCTAATTGGAATTATTCTAATAAATCTTTATCAACTGCAATAGAGAGTACTAATATAGATAAACTTACAGATAATGGTTATAAAACTAATAAGACTGGTTTCAGTTTTGGTACGGGATTTGAGCAATTCGAAAATGTTTATTTTACACCTAAAATTTCAAATTATTATGAAGATCTTACTACAAGTTCAAAAGCAAGTGAAAATTTAAAAAAACAATCAGGGGATTATTTAGAGAGTAAATTGTCATACGGTTTAGATTACGATATGAGGAATCAAAGATTTCAAACTACTGATGGTTTTAGAAGTTATTTTAGTCAAGTAATCCCGCTTTATTCTGACGAATTTGCATTTGGTAATTCATATGATTTCAAAACATGGAAGAAACTACCCAATGAGATGGTTACAAGTTTTAACATTTATGGAAGAATGGTAACATCCTTAAATAATGAGGATGTAAGAATTACTAACAGATTTTATGTTCCAAATAATAAATTAAAAGGTTTCAAAACAAGAAATATTGGTCCAAAAGATGGAACAGATTATGTTGGTGGAAATTATGCTGCTGCTGTTAATTTTGATACAACTCTACCAATGCTATTTCCAACATTACAAAATGTCGATGTTAGATATTTTATTGATGCAGCAAATTTATGGGGTATAGATTATTCAAGTTCTGTTGATGATTCAAATAAGATAAGATCTTCAACAGGAATAGTTGTTGATTGGTTTACACCAATAGGGCCATTAAATTTTTCAATAGCGCAAGATTTGACCAAAGCATCAACTGATAAAACAGAAAGTTTTCAATTTAATCTTGGAACAACATTTTAGGTATGTCTAAATTAGTATCTTTTGTTGTGTTAATAACTATTTTTTTTATTAGCCCAACCTTATCAGCTGAAAATATTGTATTCATTGATATAGATAAGGTCATTTATCAATCTGATCTTGGAAAAAAATTAAATAAAAAAATTGCGAAAGATATTGAAAAAGAAGATAAAGCTTTAAAAAAAAAAGAAAAAGAATTGAAAGTTAAGGAAAATGATATTCTTAAACAAAAAAATATTCTTTCTAAAGAGGAACTTAATGAAAAAATTTCAAATCTTAGAACTGAAATAGAAAATTTTAAAACACAAAGAAGATCAATTAATAAAAAATTTGCAGATTTAAGATTGAAGCAAACTAACTCAATGGTATTAAGCCTGAATTCAATCTTGTCAGATTATGCTAATAAAAATTCTATTTCATTAATTATTCAAAAAAAAAATATAGTCATTGGTAAAACTGATTTAGATATAACTGATCAAGTACTTGAAATATTTAATAAAGAAGTAAAGAGTTTAAAAAACTAAATATTATGACTGAAATAACTAAGTTATCAAAAAAAGATATAATAGATTTGTTGCCTCATAGAGAGCCAATGTTATTAATTGATGAACTTACCAATATAAAAAAATTACATTCAGCTACAGCAATAATGAATGTTAAGAAAGATGGTTTTTATGTTCAAGGTCATTTTCCAGGACAACCAGTAATGCCAGGAGTTTTGATTGTTGAGGCATTTGGACAAGCTGCAGCAGCGTTAACAGCTCATGGTATTGATAAAGAAACTTATGAAAATAAACTTGTTTTTTTGATGAGTGTTGAAAAAGCAAGATTTAGAAATCCTGTTATTCCTGATTGCAAGTTAGAACTCAATATTGAGGCTATTAGATCACATGGTAGAGTGTGGAAATATAAAGGTGAAGCCTTTGTAGGTGAAAAAAAAATGGCTGATGCTCAATGGTCAGCTACTATAGTAGATAGAAAATAATTAGTAATAATAATTGATACTAAGAATATCATAAATTTTGATAAATATTCTTAAATGTTAAATCCTTTTTTTAAAAATGTCGGACCTTTCAATATAGAAAAATTATTAAATAAAACTAATATTGAAAATAAAGAAAATTTTAAGAAAGATAAAATTTATAATGTTGCTGACTTAACTTCTGCAAGTAATAAGGATTTAACTTTCTTTCACTCAAAAAATTATTCTGAATTAGCGTCTAAAACTAAAGCTTCTTACTGCATTACTTTAGACAATCTTTCTCAATTTTTACCAAGTTCATGTAAAAAGATAATTGTTAAGAATGTAATATTATCTATGTCAAAAATTACAAAAGAATTTTATCCAAAATCTATTGTTGATGATTTTGATGATTCAGCAAAAGATATTTCTAAAACTTCTTTCAAGAGGAAGGTAAAATTTGGAAAAAATGTTTTGATAGGTAAAAACGTTAAAATAGGAAAAAATTGTTTAATTGGTCATAATACAATTATTGAAAAAAATGTTATCATTGGTTCAAATTGTTCTATTGGTTCTAATGTAATTATTAGAAACACAATAATTAAAGACAACGTAAGTATTTTAGATGGATGTGTTATAGGTAAAAAGGGTTTTGGTTTTTTTCCTAATAAAGATAAAAATATAAGATATCCCCATATTGGTATTGTAATAATAAATGAGAATTGTGAAATTGGATGTGGCTCTACTATTGATAGAGGTTCATTATCAAATACAATAATTGGTAAAAATACATACTTAGATAACCAAGTGCATATTGCCCACAATAATAAAATTGGTGATAATTGTATTATTGCCGGTCAAGTTGGTTTTGCTGGAAGTTCTACTTTGGGTAATAATGTTATGATTGGTGGACAGGCTGGTGTTTCAGGTCATTTAAAAGTTGGAAACAATGTCCAAATTGGAGGTGGCAGTGGTGTTATAAAAGACATACCTGATAACACTAGAGTGATGGGATACCCAGCAAAAAATTTAAGAGAATTTATAAAAGATAATAGATGATAGACAAAACTGCAATCGTAGACCCAAAAGCAAAATTAGATAAAAATGTTAAAGTAGGTCCATATTGTGTAATAGGCCCTAATGTCGAGATTGGAGAAAACACTAATATCCAATCACATGTAAATATTTCTGGAAATGTTAAGATTGGTAAAGGGAACAAGATATACCCGTTTGTTTCTATTAACGAACCACAAGATTTAAAATATGCTGGAGAACCAACTAATCTGATAATTGGAGATAATAATAAGATTAGAGAATATGTAACAATTAATCCAGGAACAGTAGGCGGAGGGGGTAAAACAGTCATTGGTAATAACTGTTTATTTATGATTTCGTCTCATGTTGCTCATGATTGTCAGGTTGGAAATAATGTAATTATTGCAAACAATGTACCTTTAGGTGGTCACGCAATAATTGAGGATAATGTTGTTATAGGAGGAAACTCTGCAGTTCAACAATTCACAAGAATTGGAAAAATGGCAATGATCGGTGGGATGACAGGTGTACTGCATGACGTAATTCCTTATGGATTATCAACAGGAAACAGAAACTCATTACAAGGATTAAACTTAATAGGCTTAAGAAGAGCAAAGTTTGAAAATAAGGATATATTAGGTTTGAGTGAAGCTTATAAAGAAATTTTTGCCACAAAGAATATCAATGAAAATATAAGTAAATTGAATGGTTCTTTTCAAGAAAATCCATTAGTTAAGAATGTAATTGATTTTATAACAAAAGATAAAAAAAGATCTATTTGCACACCATTTTCGTAAAATGATAGGATTAATTTTTGGTGATACTGATTTTCCAAAGGAAATTCTTAAAACTGTAAAAAAAAGAAAAATAAAATATTTGATAATTGATTTGTCTAAATCAAAGAAATTCAAACAGGATAGAAAATCTTACTCAGTATCTATAGGTCAATTTGGTAAAATCATTAATATTCTCAAGAAAAATAACTGTAAAAAAGTCTTATTTGCTGGAAAGGTAAATAAACCAAACTTTTCAAAACTGAAATTAGATTTTAAAGGTATTTATTATATCCCCAGAATAATCAAAGCATCTAAACTTGGAGACGCAGCAATACTTAAGGAAATTATTAAAATATTAACTCTAAATAAGATAAAAACTGAAAATTCACTTAAATTTAATCCTGAACTTTCATTAAAAAAAGGCAATTATTCAAAATTTAAACCTAACAAACAAGACCAATTAGATATTAAAAAAGCAATTACAACATTAAATAGTTTAAGAGAATATAATTTTAGTCAAGGAGTTGTAATTAGAAATAAAAAAGTTGTTTCTATAGAAGGCAAAGGTGGTACTAAAAAAATGCTTGAAAAAAGCAGAAGCAAAAAATTTAGAAATCATGGAGTTTTAGTTAAGTTTCCAAAAAAAAAACAAGACCTTAGAATTGATTTACCTACTATTGGATTAAAAACTTTAAAACAAACTAAGGCTGCTGGATTAAAGGGTATTGTTGTAAAAAGTAAACAACATGTTTTTTTAGATAAAAATAAATGTATTAAATTAGCTAACAAAAATAAGATGTTTATCTCGGTAAAATGAAAAAAATATTTATATTAACAGGTGAACCCTCAGGAGATAAATTAGCATCTACTGTAATTAATAAACTTAAAAAAAAAAATTCTGATATAGAATATTTAAGTGTTGGAGGTTCTCATTTAAATTCACTAGGCATCAAATCAATATATAATCTTAAAGAGATAACTTATATCGGTTTTACTAGTGTCATCTTAAATCTATTTAAAATCAGAAATAAAATTAATGAAACTGTTAAACAGATTATTGAATTTAATCCTGACATTTTATTTAGTGTTGATAGTCCAGATTTTACTTTGAGAGTTGTTGAAAAAGTAAAAAGTATTAATCCTAACATTAAAACAATACATTACGTGGCTCCTCAAGTTTGGGTTTGGAGGGAGGGCAGAGTAAAAAAGTTTAAAAAGTTTTTAGATCATATTTTATTATTATTTGATTTTGAAAAAAAATATTTTGATAAAGAGAATATTCCAAATACTTTTGTGGGTCATCCATTATTAGAACAAGAATCAAAAGATAAAATAGATCTTTCTAACATTATATCAAATGACAAAAAAATCATCTCTCTTTTCTCTGGTAGTAGATCATCTGAAGTAAATTTACTTTTACCTATTTTAATTAATTTTATAAATATGATGAATACAAAATTTGATGATTTCTCTTTTGTTTTTCATGCAACTGATGAGAATAAGAATCTAATAAGTGAAAAAATTAATAATACAAATGTAAAAAATGTTGAAGTTATTTCTGATGAAAATATAAAAAAACAAATACTAAATAAGTCTATTTTTGCGGTCTCTAAATCTGGCACAGTCTCTCTTGAAATTTGTAATGCAAAAGTTCCTTCTATAATTATTTATAAAATGAATTTTTTGAATTTTTTGATTGTTAAAATGTTGGTAAAAATAAAATTTGCTAACATTATTAATATTATTAATAACAAAGAAATAATCCCCGAATTAATCCAGAAGGAGTGTAATCCTAAAGAAATTTATAATTCAGTTGTCTATTTTTTAAAAAATCCAGAATTAATGAAAAAGCAAATAAATGATTGTGATAAAACTTTAACTAAAATCAGATCAAAAACCTCTTCTTCTGATGAGGCTTCTTCAGTATTAAGTAAGTTTCTTATTAGCTAATCTTTTTGATACCTCCTCTTTCCCAAGGGAGATAATTATATCATATATTCCAGGTCCAAATTTTGAACCTGTTAAAGCTATTCTTAAAGGCTGGCCAACCCCTTTAAAATTAGTATCGTTTGATTTAATCAATTCGTTTAATATTGGCTCTAATGTTTCTTTGCTCAATTTATCAACGCTATTAAATTGAGTATTGAAATCAGAAATGACTTTTTTGGCTTTATCATCAATTAACTTAAAATCATCCTGGTTAAAATTAACCTCGTCTACCATAATATAATGACCATTATTAAATATATCTTCTAGGGTTTTAGCTTTATTTTTTAGGAAAGTTAGAGACTTCTTAATCTTATCTTTTTTATCTGATTTAATTTCACTTTTATATAATTTGCTGTAATCGGTTAGTTGATTGAATAAATCACTCTCATCAATATTTTTAATATAGTGTTCATTCATTGATAAAATTCTACTCATATCTAGTTTTGAAGGAGATTTACCAATTCCTTCAAGATTAAAATGCTTGATACTTTCATCTAATGTAAATATTTCCTTATCCTTATAAGACCAACCTAATCTAAGAAGATAATTCCTCAGTGCATCTGGCATAATACCAATTTTAGAATAATCATCTAACGTTGAGGCTTTATCTCTTTTTGATAATTTCTTTCCTTCAATTGTGTGTATCAAAGGTATATGAGCAAATGAGGGTATCTCCCATTTCATTGCTTGATAAATTTGGATTTGTTTAAAGGTATTTATTTTATGATCATCACCTCTAATTATGTGTGTCATATTCATTTGATGGTCATCCACAGACGCGGATAAGTTATATGTGGGAGTTCCATCATTTCTTAAAATGATAAAATCTTCTATAGTATTATTATCTATTTCAACATCACCTTGAACTAAATCTTTTAAAACTGATGTTCCATCTATTTTACTTTTAAATCTTATAACTGGTTTAATATCTTTTGGTGCATCAGTTTCTTTTTTTTCTCTCCATTTTCTATCATAAATATAAGGAATCTTTTTTTGTCTTGCTCTTTTTTTTTGTTCTTCTATTTCTTCGCTTGAACAATAACATTTATACGCATGACCATTTTTAAGTAATTCATTTGCAACTTTTATATGATCTGTAATTTTTTTTGATTGTATATATTCTTCTCCATCATAGTAAATTCCAATCCATTTAAGGGATTTAATTATTTGATCTTTATATTCGTCTTTTGATCTTTCTTTATCTGTATCTTCAATTCTTAGATAAAAATCTCCTTTTTGGTTTTTAGAATATAACCAATTGAATAAAGCTGTCCTAATTCCACCAATATGTAAAGCTCCAGTAGGGGATGGAGCAAATCTTGTTGCTACTTTTTTCATTGAAAATGTTTAGACTATTTTACTAGAAGTTTCTATATAAAGATACTAATACGCCCTGTACTTTAACTCTATCTGGGCCAAATATTTTAGTTTCGTAGTTTTTATTTGCACTTTCGAGCGCTACAACTTTACCTTTTTTTCTAATTCTTTTTAGCATAGCTTCATGCTCATCGATTAATGCAACAACTATTTTTCCATTATCAGCTGTATCAGTTCTTTTGATAATAACTGTATCACCTTCGTTAATTCCAGCCTCAATCATTGAATCTCCTTGAACTTTAAGACCAAAATAATCACCATTTTTTTCTAAGTTACTCGGCAACGGAATTCTTGAAACCTCATTTTGAATAGCTTCCACAGGTGTTCCTGCAGCAATTTTTCCTAAAACAGGTACTTCAGCTCCATCAGACATAGGTTTATCCTCGTCTAAACCTCCCTTAATAACACTCGGTGAAAAACTGTTGTAAATATCATTTGCTGAAGCAGTTTCTGGCAATTTTATAACTTCTAAAGCTCTAGCTTTATGAGCAAGTCTTTTAATAAATCCTCTTTCTTCTAATGCACTAATTAACCTATGAATTCCTGACTTAGACTTTAAATTTAGAGACTCTTTCATTTCTTCGTAAGAAGGAGATACACCAGAGCTTCTCAACTTCTTGTTGATAAATAAAAGCAGGTTTTTTTGTTTTTTTGTTAGCATAAGAACAAATATCGTACAAAATCTGTTCTACAAAAGTTCTCTACAATTCACAATAGTAAAAAAAGCCTTTAAAATTGGGAATTATTCGTCTAGAGAACAGAAAAAATAGAATTATTATCCAAATTTTTCAAAAGTGATTCACCTATTAAAAAAGTTTTAATAGAAGTCTTACTAGATAATTCTAAAAGCTCATCTTTTGTTTTAATCCCACTTTCAGAAATTAGTGGACCTTGATGATTAACTAAAACATCATGAATATTAAAAGTTGTATTTATATCAGTTTTTAAAGTTTTAAGGTTTCTATTATTTATCCCTATTAAAGCTTTTTTAAAATTAAGAGCCTGCTTAGCTTCCTCAACAGTATGTACCTCAACTATAACAGACATATCTAATTTTAATGCTTCTTCATATAATTCATTTGCGAGATTTTCACTGACACCCGCTAAGATAACTAATATTGCATCAGCCCCATAACTTTTTGCTAGTGGTATCTGAAATTTATCTACAAAAAAATCCTTACAAAGAATTGGTAAATTAACAGTTTTTTTAATTTTACTAATATGCATTAGGTTTCCTAGAAAAAAATCTTCTTCGGTTAAGACTGATAAACAAGTAGCTTTATTATCATTATATATATTAGCTATATTTACAGGATCATAATCTTTGATAATTATACCAGCAGAAGGACTGGCTTTTTTAATTTCAGCAATGATTGAAAATTTATTTTCTTTTATATTATTCTCAATTTTCTCTTTAAAATTAATAAATAATTCATTCTTATCAATTAACTGATTTAATGAGTCTAGTGAAATAGTTTTTTTTAAATTTTCTATTTTTTCACTTTTCTTTTGAATTATTTTTTCAAGAATATTTTCAGCCATTTTGTATTTTTTCTAAATGTTTAATTACTTTCATTGATAAAATATGTTCTCTTGCATTATTATATGCATCAGCAAAATTTTGATGAGTTTCATTTACTATTAATCCAGCAGCTGTATTCAAACAGACAGCCTTAGAAAAATCATTATCTTCACCTTTAAATATTTCAACCATTTTATCTGCATTAAATTTTGCATCATCACCAACAAGATTTTCAAATTTATCTGCATTTATATTTAATTTTTTTGGGTCTATAATAATTTCAGAAATCTTGTTATCTTTTAATTGAATTACATTTGTCTTTGCATAAGGAGAAATCTCATCTAAGCCATCTTCACTATTAACGATCCAAGCAAATTTAATATCTAAATTATTTAAAGCACTTGCGAATATTTTTAAGAGTTTTTTATCAAAGACACCAACAACTTGTCTTTTTACTAGAGCAGGGCTACTTAATGGTCCAATCATATTAAATATAGTTCTTTTTCCAATTTTTTTTCTAGTAGGACCAACAAACCTCATTGCACTATGGTAATTAGGTGCAAACATAAAACCAAAATTATTTTTATTAATTTGTGTCTCTATATCGTTTGGCTCTAAATCAATTTTTATATTTAATGCTTCTAAAACATCACCTGATCCACACTTGGAAGATACAGCCTTATTTCCATGTTTTGCTACTCTAATACCCATACTTGCAAGTAATAATGCAGATGCAGTAGATATATTAAGTGTATTCATTCCATCTCCACCAGTTCCACACGTATCAACACAATTTTCTACATTTACTCTTTTAGACTTATTTCTAAGAACAAAAACTCCACCTGCTATTTCATCTGAAGCTTCACCTTTATTCGATAAAAGTGTTAAAAAATCAAATATTTCTTGGTCTTCAGCTTTACCTTCCATTAATAATTCAAAAGCCACTTTACTCTCTTCAAAAGATAAATTTTCTCTACTCTTAATTTTTTCAATGAATTGTTTCATTAATTTTTAATTTTAATAAAGTTTTTTAAAATTTTAATTCCTATCTTAGTTTTAATACTTTCAGGGTGAAATTGCACTCCATGAACATGGTATTTTTTGTGTCTTACACCCATTATTAATCCGTCTTTAGTATTAGCAGTAATTTCAAGATCTTTGGATAGAGATTTCTTATCAATAATTAAGCTGTGATAACGAGTTGCTTCAAAGGTCTTTGGCAAATTCTTTAAGATACCAGTTTTTTTTGATACTATTTTACTTGTTTTTCCATGCATTAACCTCTCAGCTTGAATTATTTTTGATCCAAATACTTGCCCAATTATTTGATGACCCAAACAAACCCCAAGTATAGGTATCTTTTTATATAAAGATTTTACGATTTTAAGACAATTTCCAGCTTGATTTGGATTTCCTGGCCCAGGTGAGATTACAATTTTATTAAATTTTCTTTTCAATATTTCTTTTGAAGTGATTTGGTCATTCCTAATTACGTCGACATTTACTTTTAGTGAGGATAAATAATGATAAAGATTAAATGTAAAACTATCATAATTATCAATTAAAATTATTTTTTTCATCTTAATGCATTAATTAAAGCTTTAGCTTTATTTACAGTTTCCTCATATTCTTTAATTGGTTTACTATCTGCAACTATTCCTGCACCAGCTTGAACATAAAATTTATTTTTTTTTGCAACTGCAGTTCTTAGTGCTATGCAAGTGTCAAATTCTCCATTAGCAGAAAAATAACCAATACCACCAGCATAAACTTTTCTTTTCGTTGTTTCTAGTTCATCAATTATTTCCATAGCTCTTATTTTTGGTGCACCAGAAACAGTTCCAGCAGGAAAACCCGCTAACAATGATTTAAATTTTGAAAATTTCTTATTATATTTTCCAATAACATTTGAAACTATATGCATAACATGAGAATATTTTTCAATTATAAAGCTTTCGGTAACTTTTACTGAATTAATTTTTGAGACCTTACCCGCATCATTTCTTCCCAAGTCTAGAAGCATTAAATGTTCTGAAAGCTCTTTTTTATCATTTAAAAGGTCTTTTTCAAAGAAAAGATCTTCTCTTGTATTTTTTCCTCGTGGTCTAGTTCCAGCTATAGGTCTTACAGTAATATTGTTATCTCTTAATCTAACAAGAATTTCAGGACTAGCCCCAATTATTTGAAAATCATCAAAATTAAAAAAAAACATAAATGGAGAAGGATTTGTGACTCTAAGTTTTTTATAAATTTCGATTGGTTTTTTCGAAAGTTTTGCCTCAAATCTTTGACTCAGAACAACCTGAAAAATATCTCCTAATCTAATGTATTTTTTTGCTTTCTTTACCATGTTTATAAATTTATTTTTTGACGTATTTGATTTTACTTTTATATTCGTAAATTTATCTTTTACATTGTTTTGAGTATTCTTAATTGATGACTGAATTTGTAATTTATAAAGGTCTGATTTTATTTTATTATATTTGGTCTTATAATTATTGATTTTTTCATCTTTAAAAATGTTGTGAATATAAAATATTTCTTTTTTCAAATTATCATGAATAATTAAAGTTCTTGGACGCAAAAGCCTTACATCTGGCAATTTCAAATCATTTTTACAGTTATTAGGGATCTTTTCTATGTATCTAATGGCATCATAAGAAAAAAAACCAGATATTAAAGAACAAATTTTGGGTAAATTTTTAGGGGTTTTAAATTTGAATTCTTCAATAATTTTTTCAATCAATTTTTCTGGTTTTTCTTTGAGCTTAATTTTTTTTCGATTTTCAATTTGATAAGAATTATTATTGTTGAACTCCCATATTTTATCAGGATTTTTTCCAAATATAGTATATCTACCTCTGATTTTACCTTTCTCGACTGACTCAAAAATAAAACTATTTTTTTCTGTTAGAAAATTGTCTATTAAATTAGTTATTTCTTCATCATCTCTAACTTTTTTTGAAGAAAATATTATTTGATTTTGTTTCCTTTTATGTCGAAACTTGAAATCATTGAAGCTTCGATTAATTATCATTGAAAGAAATTTTTAACTCGTTCTATTGTTTTTTGATTTAAAACAACATTATATTTTTCATTAAGAAGTAAATCGTATGATTTTAATAAAGTATTTCGTTTATTTGAATTCTGTTTTTCAACAAAATTTTTAAATTTATCATCATCATCATCAAATTTTTCACTTTGGAATTTTTTAATTTTAGCTAAGTAAATATTATTATTTTCATCATTTATTAAAGTTAGTGTATTCACAGGTAAAGAGTATAGTAATTCAACTGCATTAATTTCAAATTTTTTATTGTCTCTTATAGAATTTAATTTAGTAGTTTTGATTTTTTCCTTCCCCATCTTTAAAAAGTTATCATTAGTAAATTCCTTTTTTCCAATTTTCTCCAATAAATCTGCATTATAATCAAACATGTTTTTTTGATAAACAAGCTGTCGAATTTCACTTTTTGTCTGTATATCTGTTAGATCTGGTTCTCTTTGTTCAATATTGTTAATTTTATAAAGAATATAATTATTACCATTTTCAAAAATATCATATTTACTATTTTTTAGTTCAAATATTTTTTTTTCTATTTCATTGGTATCTTTAGAAATTTTGAAGTTAACAACATCATTTGATTTAATATTTAATTTTTTTACGACCTCTTTAAAATTAATTTCATTAGATATGTCAATTTCTATTTGATCAATCTTATCAAAAAAAGACTGATTGAAATCATCAACACCAATTAAATTAAGGGGATTTATTATTGCATAACTAAAATCAAGATAATCTACTTTTAATTGATCCTGATTTTTTGTTATGAAATCTCTTAATTCTTTATCAGTAATATTTTCCTTTTTTTTGTAAAAATTTTTTAAATCAATATAATCTATTTCTAATTTACTATTTTCTTCTATAAATAATTTTTTTGCTAAAAATTTTGGCAAAACTGTTCCAGCTCCAATATAGTCAAATAAATTTTTTTGTAATTCACGACCCCTTAATCTTAACTCAAATGCTGGTGCGGATTGATTGTTTTCAAGTAAAAATTTTTCATATTTAGCTCTTTGAAAAACACCATCATCATCTAAAAAATTTTTATTCTTTTTAATTTTTCTTAATAAAGTTTTCTCTGAAATGATAATATTAAAATCTTTTATTTCGAGCTCTAGTAAAGTCGTGGATATTAATCCAGAAAGTATTTCTTGTAAGATATTACTATCTAAATTTTTTTTAATAGTTTCCTGGGGAATACCTGACTTGTTGAGGTAATCGATAAATTCTTGGGTTGAAATATTTTTCTTATTAATTTTTGCTATATTGTTGGTATTACCACTACTAAACATACTTCCCATTCCCCAAAACACAAACGGGATAATCATAATAAAAACTAATAAGCCAGCAAATTTAGTTTTGGCAAAATTTCTTAAATTACTAATCATTACTCTAAAAATTTATTGATCTATAAAAAGCAAAGCTATAGATTAAAATATAGCAAATAACAAATAAATATATGTATTTTATCGCGAATTGGAAAATGTATGGTGGTTTAAATTCACTAAATTCACTGCATAAAGTAAATAAATTTTTCAAAACCTTCAAAAAAAATAAATCTCTCAGAATAATTTATTGTCCACCTAATACGTTAATTCGTCCAATGTCTAAAAAATTAAAAAAATCAAATATTGAAGTTGGAGCTCAAAATTGTCATGAGAAAGATTCTTACGGTCCTTTTACAGGATCAGTAAATTCTAAAATGTTAAAAAATGTTGGTGCTAAATACGTAATAGTTGGTCACTCAGAAAATAGACAGGCTGGTGAAACTGACAAGTTAATTAATCAAAAGATTAAAAGTGCTTTAAGGTCAGGTCTAAAAGTAATTTTTTGTATAGGTGAAACTTTAAGTCAAAAAAGAAAAAAAATTACTAATAAAGTTTTAAATAAACAAATTAAATTAGGTCTAAATAAAATTAGAAATAATAGTAAAGTTTTTATAGCCTATGAACCAGTTTGGTCTATTGGAACAGGTGTAATACCAAAATCCAACGAATTATTTACAACTATCAATTTTATAAAAAAAAAAATTAAAAAATCCAAAGTTTTCTATGGTGGATCTGTAAATCCAAAAAATATAAATGAGTTAAAATCTATAATAAATATTGATGGTTTTTTAGTAGGAGGCGCATCTCAAGACTCAAAAAAATTTATTGATATAATTAAAAAAACATATAATTAACCCCAATGGAAAATATATTATTAATCCTAAACATTGTTTTTGCGGTAATTTTAGTTTTATTAGTTTTAATGCAAAAATCAGAGGGTGGAGCGCTGGGAATAGGAGTTTCACAAGAAAATTTTATGTTTTCAAGAACAGCTGGCAATTTTATGACAAAAGCAACAGCTGTGGTGGCAACTTTATTCATAATATGTAGTCTTGGATTAACGATTATTTCTAGAGGTGATTTAACTCCTACTTCCTCAGTTTTAGATACTGTTGATGAAAAAACAGAGGACACACCAACTATCCCAGAAAACAATAATTAATACTTTTCAATTTCATTTTTTTTCGCTATAAGATACTTCCATGGCGCGATATATATTTGTCACAGGCGGCGTGGTTTCATCTTTAGGTAAAGGATTGTCATCTGCTTCATTAGCATATTTACTACAATCACGAGGTTATAAGGTAAGATTAAGAAAATTAGATCCTTATTTAAATGTTGATCCAGGAACAATGAGTCCTTTTCAACACGGAGAAGTTTTTGTTACAGATGACGGTGCAGAAACTGATTTAGATCTCGGGCATTACGAAAGATTTTCAGGTGTTTCAGCAAAAAAATCAGATAATATCACTACAGGAAAAATTTATAGCGATGTTCTTAAGAAAGAAAGAAAAGGAAAGTATTTAGGCAAAACAGTTCAAGTAATTCCACATATAACAGATCGTATAAAAGAGTTTATTAAAAATGACTCTGCAAAAGAGGATTTCGTTATTTGCGAGATTGGTGGAATAGTTGGTGATATTGAGAGTTTACCTTTTGTTGAAGCAATAAGACAATTTGCAAATGATATTGGAAAAAAAAATGCACTTTTTATCCATCTTACACTTGTTCCTTATTTAAAGTCTTCTGATGAAATTAAAACAAAACCAACACAACATTCAGTAAAAGAATTAAGAAGTATAGGTATTCAGCCAGATATAATTATTTGTAGGTCTGAAAGACCAATACCCCTAGAACATAGAAAAAAAATATCTTTATTTTGTAATGTAGGTATTAAGAATGTAATAGAAACAGTTGATGTTCGAACAATTTATGAAGCTCCAATAAGTTTTTTTAAAGAAAAATTAGATATTCAAGTATTAAATTATTTCAAATTAAAATCTAAAAAGCCTGTAAATTTAACTCCATGGAAGAAAATCACTAAAACTATTTTGCAAAATAAAAAACAAGTGAATATAGCAATAATAGGTAAATATGTTGAATTAAAAGATGCATATAAATCTCTAGATGAAGCGCTTACACATGGTGGTATTGAAAATAATGTAAAAGTTAATCTTGTAAGAATAGACTCAGAAAATCTGAAAATATCTGAAATAAAGGCAAAACTTCAAAATATTTCTGGAATTTTGATTCCAGGAGGGTTTGGCAAAAGAGGCACAGATGGAAAGATTGAAGCTATTAAATTTGCTAGAAATAATAAAATTCCATTTCTTGGAATTTGCTATGGAATGCAAATGGCTATTATAGAATTTGCAAGAAATAAACTAAATTTGAAAAAAGCTACATCAAGTGAATTTGATAAAAAGGGTTTACACATTATAGGTTTAATAAATGAATGGACAAAAGATGGTAAAAGAATTAAAGGCACGGATAAACAGCTTGGAGGCACTATGAGATTAGGTTCTTATGATGCAAAATTAAAAGAAAATTCAATGATACATAAGATTTATAATAAAAATTTAATCAAAGAAAGACACCGTCATAGATATGAAGTCAATATAGCTTATAAAGAAAAATTTGAGAAAAATGGTATGGATTTTTCAGGATTGTCTCCAGATGGCAAATTACCTGAAATAATCGAGCTTAAAAATCATCCATGGTTCATTGGTGTTCAATTTCATCCTGAATTTAAATCTAGACCTTTGTCTCCACATCCATTATTCTCATCATTTATCAAGGCATCAAAAAATCATAAATGAGTAATATTAAAGTAAATTGTAAAAATTTAGAAATCTCAAATGAAAATAAGATTTGTATTATAGCTGGTCCTTGTCAACTAGAGACTGAGCAGCATGCAATGGATATGGCAGGAAAAATACAAGAAATTACTAAGAAATTTAATCTTGGGTTTATTTATAAAACTTCATTTGATAAAGCAAATAGAACAAGCTTAAAGGGTAAAAGAGGTGCTGGCCTAGATGTGTCGTTACCAGTTTTTGATAAAATAAAAAAAGAATTAAAGATTCCAATTCTGACTGATGTTCATAACGCAGAACAATGTTCTATAGTAGCTAATCATGTTGATGTTTTACAAATACCTGCTTTCTTGTGTAGACAAACAGACTTACTAATTGCTGCCGCCAAAACTAAAAAGATTATTAATGTTAAAAAAGGTCAGTTTTTAGCACCATGGGATATGGTCAATGTTACTAAAAAGATTTCCGATTCAGGAAATAATAACATTTTGGTAACGGAAAGAGGGGCTAGTTTTGGTTATAATACTTTAGTTTCAGATATGAGATCTTTACCTATTATGGCAAAAAATGGTTATCCTGTGATATTTGATGCAACCCACTCAGTTCAACAGCCTGGTGGTCAAGGGGAGTCATCTGGAGGACAAAGGGAGTTCGTTGAATATTTAGCTAGAGCTGCTGTTGCTGTAGGTGTTGCCGGGGTATTTATTGAAACTCACCAAGATCCTGATAATGCACCATCTGATGGTCCAAATATGATACCATTAAACAAATTAGAGCATTTATTAAATCAATTGAGCGATATTGATAAATTAATCAAAAAATAGAATTTATTCGAAAAATATTTGATGAAAATTGTACAAATTTTCAATTCTGATATTATGAATTAGATTATGAATTTGAAATTATATAAATATATTAATTTAAATAGTAAAAAATTTTCAGTAAAATTTTTTAAACAAAGATTACCATTTATTTATATTTTATTTAATTATTTTTACAGAAAATTTATAGTTAATATAAATATAGAAGATAAAGAAATTTTACAATTTCACAAATCAGGTTTTGTAAAAATTGACATGTCTTTTAAAAATGAGATAGAGGAATATAAGAATAAGTTTTTTATCAATGATCAATATATTAAAGACGGAATTAAAAAAGTACCTTTAGAATTAAATGAAATTGATAAAATCAATTTGATATTAAAAATTAAGGAAAAACTTTTACCTTTTGTTAAAAAACTTGAAAATTATTTTAATTGTGAAATTTCTATACCGGATGTTACAATTTGGAGAAATTATAATCATAATGATGCACTCAATCTTGATAAAGAACATTTTTCAAATCATTTTCATCAAGACAGTTACTTAATGACATATAGTAAAATATTTGTAAATTTGATGGATATTAATGAAGAAGATGGTCCACTAGAAGTCGTGCCTAGAGAAAACAGAAATTCTTTTATAAAATCTTTTAATTACAAAGACAGGCATAATTACAATGTGTTAGGTGACAAATCTTTAATTAAAAAAAATGTAGGAAAAATTGGTGACTGCTGTTTATTCAGCTCACCGCAAATTTTTCACAGGGCTGGAGTTCCAAAAAATTTTAGAGACAATATGCAAATAATTTTGGTAGCTATCCCAAAAAGATATTCTGAGAAAATCAGCAATATTGATAATGCTAAATTATTTGATGACAATTATGATTTGTTTCAAAAATTTACAAAGCCATACAGTATTATTAAAGTAGTTAAATTATTTTTTGTCCACTTAAAATATAAGCTGAATGGATAAAATTATTAAGGTTATAGCTCGTCAAGTTTTTGATAGTAGAGGAAATCCTACTGTTGAAGCTGAAGTTTATTCATCAAAATCTAGTGCAGCAGCAATTTGCCCCTCGGGTGCCTCTACAGGAACGTATGAAGCTTTTGAAAAAAGAGATAATGTTAATAAAAGATATCTAGGTAAAAGTGTTTTTAAAGCCGTAAAATTAATTAATTCAGAAATTTCAAAAAAACTTAAAGGGTGTAGCGTCCATAATCAAGAAAAAATTGACACAATAATGATTAATTTGGATGGAACAAGACAAAAAACCAAACTTGGTGCAAATTCAATCTTAGCAGTTTCAATGGCTGCAAAAAAACTCTCAGCTAAATTGAAAAAAGTTCCTTTGTATAAAACTTTTTTAATAAAAAAAAATTTTCAATTACCATATCCATTAATGAATATTATAAATGGAGGAGCTCACGCTAATAATGGTCTAAGAATTCAAGAATTTATGATCAGACCTGATAAAGCAAAAAATTTTTCAGATGCAATGAGAATTTGTTATTTGGTAATTAAAAACTTAAGTAAAATTATTAAATCGAAAGGCTTATCAACATCTGTTGGTGATGAAGGTGGTTTTGCACCAATGATAAATAACAATAATCAAGCAATGGACTTGATTGTTTTAGCAATTAAAAAATCGGGATTTGTTAACGGAAGAGATGTATCAATTTGTTTAGATGTTGCTGCTAATGAACTTTATAAAAATAAAAAATATTCAATTCACTCCAAAAAATATTTAACAGTTGAAGAATCCATTAAAGAATATAAAAAAATAATAAAAAAATATAAGATTAGATCAATTGAAGATCCTTTTGCTGAAAATGATTGGTCATCATGGAGTAAATTGATGAAATCAATTAATGATGTTCAACTTGTTGGTGATGATCTTTATGTTACAAATTTAGAGAGACTTAAAAAAGGATTTTTAAATTTATCATCTAATTCTATTTTAATTAAACTTAATCAAATAGGTACAGTTTCTGAAACAATGGAAGTAATAAAATTCGCACAAATTATTGGCTTTAAAACAATAATTTCTCACAGATCAGGAGACAGTGAAGATACATTTATTGCTGATCTAGCTGTAGGGACTAATTCAAATCAAATTAAAACAGGTTCTTTAGCCAGATCTGAAAGAGTAGCTAAGTATAATCAATTAATACGTATAGAAGAAGAACTTGGAAAAAAAGCTAGAATGAATAAACTTCATTAATGTTGAAAAAATTAAAAAAAAATTATTTTTTATTAATCTCTACTTTTTTAATTTTATATTTTTTCTTTAATCTTTTATCAGGACAAAGAGGTCTTATTTCCTATTTTGAGAAAAAAAATGTTTTAAATACTCTTAAAAATAAAGAATCTACAATAATAAGTCAAATTACAGACTTGGATTTCAAGAATTCTTTATTAAGTGACAATCTGGATCTTGATTATGTTGAGACTTTGATTAGAGAAAGATTCATATATGGAAAAAAAAATGAACAAATTTATTTAATACAAACTAATGGCACAAAAAATTAAATTTAGGCACCCTGAAAAAGTAAAGAATCCGATTAATCCTATAAAAAAAAAACCTGATTGGATAAGATCAAAATTAGTTAACAGTAGAGAATTTTTTTTAACCAAGACTGTGGTTAATAAAAGCAACCTAGTTACTGTATGCCAAGAAGCGAACTGCCCTAATATAACAGAATGTTGGAGTAAAAGACATGCTACTTTTATGATAATGGGTGATACCTGTACAAGAGCTTGCGCTTTCTGTGATGTTAAAACAGGCAAACCAGAGAAATTAGATCCTTTTGAGGATATTAAAATTGCCAACGCAGTAAATAAGTTGTCTTTAAGACATGTAGTAATTACATCTGTGGATAGAGATGATTTAATCGATGGAGGTTCAGAGCACTTTAAAAAAGTTGTTGAAACTACAAGAAGAAAAAACCCAAGTACTACAATAGAAGTTTTAACACCAGATTTTTTGAGAAAAGGAGACTCTTATAAGAAAATATTAGAAGCAAATCCCGATGTCTTCAATCATAATATAGAAACTGTTCCTAGACTTTATTTAAAAGTAAGACCAGGTGCGAGATATTTTGCATCTCTAGAATTATTAAAAAATGCTAAGAATCATAATAGCAATATTTTTACTAAATCCGGAATTATGGTTGGTTTAGGTGAGGAACACAATGAAATTATTCAAGTAATGGATGACTTAAGATCAGCAAATGTGGATTTTTTGACGATTGGTCAATACCTTCAACCTTCGGTAAAACACCATCCTCTTGAAAGATATTATCATCCAGATGAGTTTAAGGAACTAGAATTAATTGCAAGATCAAAAGGATTTTTATTAGTTTCATCATCACCCTTAACAAGATCTTCATATCATGCAGACGAAGATTTTGCTAAATTAAAGAAAAAAAGATTAAATTTGAATTAATGCCAAAAGCTTCTGTAAAGAGGTTAATTGAATGTCAAAAAAAAGATTTAATTAATCTAGTTCTTGATATTGAAAAATATCCTCAATTTGTCCCATTTTGTTATGACGCAAAAGTATATGAAAATAAAAATCAGGGAGATTTGACAAAGATAATAGCTGATTTAACTATTGGTAAAGGACCATTCAAAGATACCTATAAAAGTGATGTAGTGTTTAATAAAAAAAAAGACACAATATATGTTAAGAATATAGAAGGTCCATTAAACCATCTGTCAAATAATTGGTTTTTTTCTAATAAAGAAAATGGAATTACAGAAGTAACTTTCGATATTGATTTTGAAATTAATAATAAGTTTTTGAATTCTTTAATGATAGTTTCTTTTCAATTCGGATTGGAAAAAATAGCAGACGCTTTTCAGAAAAGGGCAGAAGAACTATTTAGCAATTCTAAGAACTAAACTTAAAGCTTTTTTAACTGTTGCTTTTTGTATTAATGATCTTTTCTTGCTTTTAAAAAAACATTTTATAATTTGTGTTTTATTACCTTTTTTTAATCCAATAAAAACCAAACCCACAGGCTTTGTTTTAGTTCCACCTTTGGGGCCCGCTATACCTGTTATTGAAACATTTATATTAGCTTTGGATATTTTAGATAAATTATTTACCATAGCTAAACAACATTCTCGACTTACCGCACCATATTTTTTTATGATATCTTTATTTATTTTTAATACTTTAATTTTTGCTTGATTTGAATAAGTGACTAAACCTAAATTGAATATCTTGGATGCACCACTAATTGATGTGATCGTACTTGCGAGTAATCCACCAGTGCAGGATTCTGCAAGCGAAATTTTAAGTTTTTTTTTAATTAATACTTTTATTAAAGATTTCATTAAATAAAATAACTGCTTAAAACCATAAAGCAAATTAAAGATAAAACAACATAAAATCCTGCACAAACATCATCCATAATCACACCAAAACTGTTTTTGAAATTTCTATCAAAAAAATTGACAGGAAATGGTTTTACTATGTCGAAAAATCTAAACAATATAAAGCATACACAATAAAAAATAATTGCATCATCAGATGACTTTTTTATACCATGTGATATTTCGTAGAGATAAATCGGAATAGATTGACCAATAAATTCATCAATGATTACTTCCTTTGGGTCTTTATTTTCCTTATCTTTGATGTGATTTGCAACAGCTGTGAAAGAATATAAAAATATAAATATTAAACCTATCAATATTATATTTGAGGATAAGCTTAGTATATGAAAAAGAATATAAAGTATAATTATAGTAGCTAAGGAACCAACGGTGCCTGGAATTTTTTTGACTTTTCCTAAGCCAAACATTGTAACAAATAATGTATTAAAGGTTTTAATCATATTTTGTAATTGAAATTATTGCTTCACAAGCTATTGCTTTTTCTTTTCCAATTAATCCCAATTTTTCTACAGTTTTACCTTTCAGGTTAATTTGTTCTTTATTTAAATTCATTATTTTTGAAATCGAGTAAATTATTTTATTTCTATATTTTGAAACTTTTGGTTGTTCGCAAATTAAATTGATATCTAAATTATTAATATAAAAATTTGATTTATTGAGATTATTCATAATGATTTTCATCATTTTTGGTGATCTAATATTTTTAAATTTTTTAGTGTTTGGAAAATAAGTACCAATATCTTTTCTTTTAGTAGCTCCAAGTATTGCATCAATAATAGCGTGTAAAATAACATCACCATCTGAATGCCCTTTAAGACCGGAATGAAAAGGGATATTAATCCCACCAAGGTAAAGTTTCTTATTTGTGACTAATTTATGTATATCAAAGCCGATACCAAAATATGTTTTAGAAATCTTTGTATCATTTATATACGTAATCTTACTATTTTGACACTCACCTTTTATGAATTTAATTTTATAGTTATTATTTATAAATAGTGTCGCCTCATCAGTAATTTTTTTTTTTTCTTTAACTGCAAGTTTATAAAGATCTTTAAATCTAAATGCTTGGGGTGTTTGTGTTAAAAATGCCATATTTCTATCTAAATTAAACAATTCATTTTTGACTTTGTATTTAATTGTATCTTTTGAATGAAGAAAAGGGACAACAGCTTTGTGGTTTTTTAATTGGCTAATTAAATTTCTGAGTAATTTCATTGAAAAATCAGGCCTAGCAGCATCATGAATAAAAACATTTTTTGGTTTATACTTTTTAATATATTTTAAAGCTTTTAGTGAAGAGTCTGATCTTTCTTTTCCACCTTTTATTAAACTAATAAATTTTGAGTATTTTTTTTTTCTGAAATGTTTAATTTTATTCGTAACAATAATCACTTTCTTAAAAAGTCTTGAATTGAGTGATTTTTCTATTGAGTGATCAATAATTTCTTTATTTTTATAATTATAGAATTGTTTAGCCACTTTTGAGTGAAATCTCTTACTTTTTCCAGCAGCTAATATTACAAAATAGTTGTTCATTTGTTTAAATGTTATAATTCTAAATTATGTTAGAGTTTTTGAAAAAAAATATATTCATAATTATTCTATCTAGTATCACACTATTTATAGGTTTTTTAACCTTTTTAACGTTTATAGACAAAAGTTTTATAAATTTAAATCAAAACAATTTAAAATACTTATTACTTTTAAATATTTTTTTACTTTTTTTATTATTTGCTTTTATTTTTAATGAAATTAAAAAATCAATTAAAAACGAAATTGATAAAGACGGATTAAATTCAAATAAGAAATATATAACATATTTTTCATTATTTACTCTAATTCCCTCAATATTAATTTCTATATTTTCTCTTTTTTTATTCTCTTTTGCATTAGAAAAATATTTTGATAAAAAAATTTCCACTGTTGTAGATAATTCTTATGATCTTGCTAAAAGTTATGTTCAGGAAGTTAGAAATAAGATTCAGGCCGATATAGTTTTGGTAGCTTTTGATGTTAATAAAAGTTCTAAATTTTTAAATAATAGTGAAGATCAATATTTCAGATTCCTTAATACTCAGAGATTAATAAGAGATGTTGATGAAGTTCATATAATTGATGATAATAAAAATTTAGTATTTTCTTCTCTTGAAGATAAAGACAAATATATACCTCCAATGGATAAAGCTCTTAATTTAGTTCTTGATGATGATAGACCGCTCAAGATTATTAATGCACCTCAGAACAGATCTGCAGCAATAATGAGATTACAAGCTTTCGAAAATAGATTCCTATATGTGGTAAAATTTCTTGGGACCGATATTTCTAGATATTTAAATGAGTCTCAAGAGGCAATTAGTTTTTATTATACTGTAGAAGAAAAAAGCAGTGGTATCAAAATTTCGTTTGCAATTATTTATATAATTATTGTGACAATGTTACTTTTTTTATCTATTTCAATAGCTATAAGATTTTCTTCAAGATTTTTTAGATCAATTAATAATTTAATTTTAGCTTCAACAGCTATTGGTGAGGGTGATTTAGATACTAAAGTTCCTGAAATAAAAACTGATAAAGATTTAGAGATATTAAATAAAAATTTTAATTCGATGATAACAAGATTAAAAAATCAACAATCTAAATTAATAATAAATGAGAGACATGAAGCCTGGGGTAATTTAGCAAGAAAACTTGCTCATGAAATTAAAAACCCTCTTACCCCGCTACAACTAACCATTGATAGACTTAAGAATAAATATACAGATCAATTAGTTTTAAAAGATCAAGATAATTTTAAAGAAAATTTGAAAATTATAAATAATCAAATTAAACAAATAGAAAATCTGGTAAATGAATTTTCTGATTTTGCAAGAATGCCAAAACCTGTTTTTAAAGATAATGACTTAGTGTCCATATTGAATGATAGTATTAAATTATCATCAGAATTTGATAAAAGTATTGAGATTAAAATTGTAAATACTCATAATAAAATTATAATTAATTGTGATAAAGAGCAATTAAATAGAGTTTTTTTTAATTTGATAAAAAATTCGATAGAAAGTATAAAGCAAAAGTCAGATAAAGTGAGTGATTTTAAGAAAAAAATTTCAATTGAAATTTTTGACAATAATGATCATATCAAAATAACTATAGAAGATAATGGAATAGGTTTTGATCAATTTAAAAATGATATTAAAGAAATTATTAATCCTTATTTTACAACAAAAAAAAATGGAACGGGGCTAGGTTTATCAATAGTTAATAAGATAATAAACGATCATAATGGAGAACTTTTATTTATACCTATTACCAACGGAGCAAAGGTTGAAATTAATTTTAGATTAGATGGCAATAGAAATTTTAATAGTTGATGATAATGTGGATATAAGAAATATCCTCAATGAACTTATAATAGATGCTGGTTACAAAACAAGGGTTGCAGCAAACTATAATCAAGCTTTGAGTGAAATAGACAAAAAAATGCCTGATGTAGCAATCTTAGACGTGAAACTAGATAAAGGAGATAATGATGGTATAGAACTTTTATCACACATTAAATCTAAAAATAAAGATGTTCCAGTCATTATAATTACTGGTCATGCAAATATCGAAATGGCAGTCAATTCACTCAAACATGGAGCTTTTGAGTTTGTAGAAAAACCTTTTGATCAAGCAAGATTGCTTAATTTTATAACAAGGGCTGTAGAGAACATTAAATTGAAGTCAGAAAATAAAGAATATGCTAACAGATTATTTTCCTCCTATGAGTTGATAGGTAATAGTAAAAATATTAGCAATATACGTGATCAAATTGATAAAATTTCTATTACAGATAGTAGAGTTTTAATAAATGGTCCATCCGGTTCTGGAAAAGAATTAATCGCAAGAAAAATTCACAAAAATTCTAAAAGAAGTAATAAACCTTTTATTATTTTGAATGGAGCTTTGCTTGACTCAAATAAATATGAATTAGAATTATTTGGTGAAGAAAAAGAGAATGGATCAATATCTTATGGTGCGCTTGAAAAAGCAAATAAGGGTACTTTACTAATAGATCAAGTTTCTGAGATCCCATTAGATATACAATCTAAAATATTAAGAGTTTTAACTGATCAAAAATTTAAAAGATTAAACGGTAATAATTTAGTTAATGTGGACGTGAGACTAATTTGTTCAACCAGTAAAAATCTTTTAGATGAGATTGAAATAGGTAATTTTAGAGAAGATCTTTATCACAGACTAAATGTATTTGAGATTAATATTCAATCTCTTAACGAGAGAGTATCTGACATTCCTCTTCTTGTTAAATATTTTTCATCAAAAATATCTGAGAGCTATAATATAAAAAAATTAGAAATTGATGAAAATGATAGCTATATTTTAAGTCATAACTGGAAGGGAAATGTAAGAGAGCTTAGAAATTTGATTGAGAGAATAGCTATATTGCAGCCGGAAAGTAAAGAAAAAGTTTCGAATATTATTAAGGAGTCTATAAAAATCGACAGTTTGACCGATAAAATAAGGGAAAACAGCTTATCCGTGCCACTAAAAGAAGCTAGAGAAAATTTTGAAAAAGAGTATTTAACTATTCAATTAAAAAAATTTAATGGAAATATATCTAAAACAGCTAATTTTGTTGGCATGGAAAGAAGCGCACTTCATAGGAAATTAAAAGGTCTCGGGATAAAAGAATTTAACTAAATGAACATAATTATTTGTGGTGCTGGTAGAGTTGGTTTTACTATAGCTAAGCTATTGAGTGAACAAGGGCATTCTATAACAGTGATAGATCAATCCAGTGAGGATATTCAGAAAATTAACGACAGTTTAGATGTTAAAGCCATCGTAGGTAAAGCAACTTATCCCTCTATTCTAGAAAAAGCTAATGCTACAGAAACGGATATGATTATTGCAGTAACAAGAAATGATGAGATAAATATGTTGATATGCCAAATAGCATTTTCAATATTTAATATTCCAAAAAAAATTGCTAGAATTAGATCTCAAGATTATTTGAATCCGAAATTTACTAGAGTTTACAGTAAAGAAAATTTACCGATAGATGTAATCATTTCACCCGAAATTGAGATTGCTAAATCAATTCAAAGAAAACTAGAGGCACCAGGAGCTTTAGATAGCGTTCCTTTTGCTAACAATAAGATCAGATTATTAGAAATACTCATTAAGGAAAATTGTAAGTCAATAGATATTAAATTTAATGAGCTGACAAAAAAATATCCAAAACTTGAGGCTAATGTAATTGGTATTAATAGAGAGGATAAGTTCTTTATCCCAAAAAAAACCGACTCTGTTAAGAAAGATGATAAGATTTACGTAATAATTAATTCATCACAAATGTCAGAAACTTTAAAAGCTTTTGGTCATGAGGAAAAAATATCAAAAAAAATTTTAATAATAGGTGGTGGTAATATTGGATATAATCTTGCTAAAAATATTGAAGAAACACTGGATACTGTAAGAGTAAAAATTGTTGAAAAAAATAATGAAAGAGCAAAATATTTGGCTAATGAGTTAAATGATACTATTGTAATTAACGGCAATGGATTAGATGAGGAAGTTTTAGTTGAGGCAAATTTAGATGAAGCTGAAACTGTGTTAGCACTTACTAATGATGATGAAGATAATTTAATGGTTAGTGTATTAGTGGAAAAATTTGCAAAAGATCAAAAAGAAATTGATGATAAAAGAACAATGGCTTTAATCAATAAACCAAATTATTCTTTATTACAATCATCATTAAAGATTGATGATTTAATTGATCCTCGAATGAATACGGTTTCAAGTATTCTAAAACATGTTCATAAGGGAACAATCGAAAATGCCTACACTATTTCAAATGGAGAATATGAAGTAATCGAAGCAGAAATTATAGAAACATCAGAATTGATAAATAAAGAATTAAAGAATTCTAATTTACCTGATGAAATAAGAATTGGAGCCGTGCTTAGAAATAAGAAAGTTATTATCCCAGGATCAAATTTTGTTTTTAAAAAGGATGATCAAGTTGTTTTTCTTGCTAAGAAAGACTCAATTTCTTTTGTAGAAAATATTTTTAGATTGAGCTCAGTTTAAAAAATGTTTGCATTGCAAATTAAATATTTAAGTTTCTTTTTTGGACTAATTTCGGTCTTATCCTTTTTTAATATAATCTATTCTTACTATTTGAACCTATATCTAAATTTAGATACTTATTATTGGAGTTTTATATTATCATTAATAGTATCAATTTTATTCTATAAGTTAAGTGGGCCAAAAATAAAACCAAGTATCTATAATAAAATTTTTACCGTCTTAATAGGATATATCTTATTACCTTTGGTTTTATCTATTCCATTTTATTTTAGCATTTATAATCTTACATTTTTGAATTCTTTTTTTGAGTCAGTTTCTGGTTTTACATCAACAGGATTTACCATTTTTGAAAATATTAAACATATTGACCAGAGTTTAATTTTATGGAGATCATCCATACAATGGATAGGTGGACTTTATTTTTTATTTTCTATTATTTTCTTAATTGATATTTACGATGAAAATTTTAAAAAAACTTTAACAAATTTTATTTCATTTAATAGCTCAGAAATATTTAAACAAGCAATCAAGATATTTCTTTTGTATTCAGGTCTAACATTATTAATATTCATAATTCTAAATATTTTTTCAATAAGAGCTTTTGACTCATTAAATCTTGCTTTTACAATAATCTCATCAGGAGGTTTTTTACCTGTAAATGACTTATCAACTATTTTTAAGGAGAATTCTCAAATTGTGATTTTATCATTATTAATGCTGTTGTCTTTTTTTAGTATCTTTTTTGGTTATAATTTGATTTTCATTAAGAACAGAAATATTAATTTTTTTTATGAGGATTTACATTTAATAATCTACTTAATAATTGTAATTACAATTTTTTTTCTTTTTTTTAGTTTTAATAGTGCCTTTTCTGATAATTTTTTGGCTATAGCTACTAGTATTTCTAATATTGGTTTTTCTCTTGATACTGGAAAACCAAATTTAATTTTTATATTTTTGATTTTAGTAATTATAGGAGGTTCTTTTTTTTCTACTAGCTCTGGTTTAAGATTTATAAAAGTTTACTCTCTGTTTAAATATTCTATGAACCAAATTTTATCATTTAGTAGACCAAAAAATATATTTATGAACAAGCTAATGTTTACAAAAATTAACTTTAATTTTGATGAAATTAACAAGTATTTTTTAACGATTTTAATATTTATTTTTTCTTTTTTGGTACTCGCTTCACTTTTAAGTTTAAGTGATATTAACTTTGAAAATTCATTTAAATTATCTATTTTGACATTAATGAATACTGTAAATTCATCAATTTATGGGCTAGCTGGGTTTGACTTTAATAATCTTCATTTCTTAACAAAATACACTCTAATTTTCTTTATGATTGTAGGTAGAATTGAATTGTTAACAATTTTACTTCTTATTAAAAAATTTCTTTTTAAAAATTAATTAATTATTGTATATGTATTAATCAATTATATGCGCCCTTAGCTCAGCTGGATAGAGCATCGGTTTTCTAAACCGAGGGTCGGAGGTTCGAATCCTCCAGGGCGCGCCAGAATTATCATTTTTACTTATCTTTTTAATAAATATTATACTTGACTAGAATTCCTTAAACCTAATAGTCGCAATAAATATGTCTTGAAGAGTATTTTCTTACATGCTTAAATTATGAATATTCAAAAGTTATTTTGAATTATTTGTTAACAAATAAATAAACAATAGGAAGAAATATGTTTAAATACTTAAAACAATTAACTTCTTTAGTTGCTATGGTAGCTGTGTTGTTCACTTTTACAACAGAGTCTATGGCTGCTAAAAAATCTAAAACACTTAAAAACACTCAAAAGAAGGGTTTTGTAAGATGTGGAGTATCTCAAGGTCTACCAGGATTTTCTAATGCTGATGCTGCAGGAAATTGGACTGGTGTTGACGTTGATGTATGTAGAGCGGTAGCTGCTGCGGTTCTAGGTGATGCAAACAAAGTTAAGTTTACACCACTAAGTGCTAAAGAAAGATTTACAGCTTTAACTTCTGGTGAGATTGATATCTTATCAAGAAACACAACTTGGACTCTTTCTAGAGATGCTGATATCGGACTTACATTTGTAGGTGTGAACTTTTACGATGGACAAGGTTTCATGGTAAGAAAAAGTTCAGGTATTACTTCAACTAGCCAATTCAAAAATGGTATCTCAGCTTGTACAAACATTGGTACAACAACTGAGCTAAATATGAGAGACTTCTTTAATTCAAGAGGAATTTCTTATGAGCCAGTTGCGTTTGAAAAAGCTGATGAAGTTGTAGCTGCTTATGATGCTGGTAGATGTGATACTTACACTACTGATAAATCTGGTTTAGCTGCTCAAAGAACTAAAATGAAAAACCCTGATGAACACATTGTTCTACCAGAAACTATTTCTAAAGAACCTTTAGGACCAGTTGTTAGACAAGGTGACCCAGTATGGGAAGATATCGTAAGATGGTCATTAAATACAATGATTGAAGCTGAAGAATACGGTATTACTTCATCTAATGCAGACTCAATGAAAACTTCAGACAACCCACAAATCAAAAGACTTGTTGGTGCTGAGGGTGAAATGGGTGCAGCATTTGGTTTAGATAATGAGTGGAACTTAAGAATTATCAAGCAAGTTGGAAACTATGGTGAAAGCTATAAGAGAAATATAGCTGACACTGGTATTTTACCAGACAGAGGTCCAAATGAATTATGGACTAAAGGTGGTATTTTATACGTTCCACCATCAAGATAATTTAAGTTATAAATTGAATAAAAAGGGCTAGATTTTTCTAGCCCTTTTTTTATAAACTCTTATATTATCCCCATTGTGAATTTTAAACTTAAAGATATTGGTCCACAATTAATGACAGTTATAGCTGTTGTTTTGGTTTTTGGTTTTTTTACTTACAACGCCCAAGTCAATATGGAAAATAGAGGTATTGATTTTGGTTACGGATTTTTATCACAAGAGTCTTCATTTGATGTTCAATTTTCTTTGATTGAGTATGATGGATCTCACTCTTATTTTAGAGCATATTTAGTTGGTTTATTAAATACTATTCTCGTTTCAGTAATTGGAATTATTTTTGCAACAATACTTGGAGTAATAGTTGGAATAGCAAGACTATCTCCAAATTATTTAATTAATAAGTTCGCAGCATTTTATGTAGAGTTTTTTAGAAATATCCCATTATTATTACAAATATTTTTTTGGTATTTTGCTGCTTTAAGAGCTTTACCACTTCCACAGGATGCTGAACCAATGTTTGGAATTTCATTCTTAACAATAAAAGGTTTATATGTACCTGCTTTTATTTGGCAAAATTTTAATATTTTCTTTTATTCAGTAGTTGCAGCAATTATAGCAATAATTGTAATTCGGATTCATGCAAAAAAATTACAAGAATCTCAAGGTAAACAAACACCAGTTTTATTAATATCAATAGGATTGATTTTGATTTTACCACTCTTAAGTTTTTTAATTGGTGGTGTGAGATTATCATTCGAAGTTCCTGTTTTAAAACAATTAGCAACAACATCATTTATTTATGAAGGGGGAGTTAGTTTGCCACCTGAATTAATTGCTTTAGCGTTATCTTTGTCTTTATACACAGCAACTTTTATAGCTGAGTGTGTGAGGGCAGGTATTCAAGGTGTTGGTAAAGGTCAAAAAGAGGCTGCAGCATCAATTGGGTTAACTCCCAATCAAGTTTTGAAGTTAGTAGTAATGCCTCAAGCTCTAAGAATAATAATACCACCAACAACAAATCAATACTTAAATTTAACTAAAAATTCTTCATTAGCGGCTGCAATAGCGTATCCTGATTTAGTATTAGTTTTTGCTGGAACGGCGTTGATGCAAACTGGTAAAGCAATTGAAATTGTATCTATAACAATGTTCACTTATCTGTCTTTGAGTATTTCAATTTCTATATTAATGAACTGGTATAATAAAAAAATAGCGATAACGGAAAAATAATGTCTAAAATTAATTTTTTAAAACCAGATAAATCTAATCTTTATACTTTTTTGTATCTAGGTTCATTTTTATTTTTCATTAGTGTTTTAGATGTATTATTAAATTCTTTTTTTGATTTAAATATAACTGGCTTTTTACCTAGTTTTTTAAGTTTTTTGTTACCACTAATATTAGGTTTTATTGGGCTCTATTTCATTAGGATTGAGTTAAGTGGAATTAAACAATTAGATTTATTAAATAAACATATAAATACAAATAATTTTAACGCTATTTTATCACTGTTAATTATCTTCATAATTTTAAAATCAATTCCACCCATAGCAAGTTGGTTTTTTGTCGATGCTAGTTTTGCTGGTGACTCAAAAGATGTTTGTACCGGATCGGGTGCTTGTTGGACGTATATTAAAGTTTGGATGAGAAGATTTATGTATGGAATGTATCCTAATGGAGAACAATGGAGAATAAATTTATCATTTATAGCCTTAGCCTTACTTGGTTCAGTTGGATATTTTGCAACTGATAAATTTAAAAAGTATTTAACACTTTATTATGTTGTAATTTACCCTTTTATTGCTTTCTTATTCATCTTTTTCTTCATTTCAGGAGGACCAGTGTTCTTTGATTTTTCATATGGTATAATTGCTGCAATTCTATCTATAATTATTGGTTTTTTTATTCCTAGCAAATTTAAGTTTTATTATTTTTTAATAGTTCCTTTAGCTTTGTATATTTTGTTAAAATATTTCATTTTTTATGAAGAATTAATTGAATTAGGTAAATTAGATGGATTGAATTGGGTAGAAACTGGTGCCTGGGGTGGATTATCTTTAACTTTTATAATCTCATTTTTCTGTCTAATTTTTTGTTTTCCAATAGGAATGGCTTTTGCTTTGGGTAGAAGATCAGGATTCCCATTAATCAGATATATATCTATAGGTTTTATTGAATTTTGGAGAGGTGTTCCATTAATAACAGTTTTATTTATGTCAGCTGTAATGTTTCCAATGTTTTTACCCGCAGATTTTTTTATAGATAAATTGGTTAGATGTATAATAGCCATCTCATTATTTGAGGCTGCTTATGTTGCCGAGGTAATAAGAGGTGGATTACAGGCTTTGCCGAGAGGTCAATATGAGGCTGCCAAATCATTAGGGATGGGGTATTGGAGAATGCATATATTTGTAATCTTACCCCAAGCTTTGAAATTGGTTATTCCCGGTATAGCAAATACATTTTTAGCTTTAGTCAAAGATACTCCTTTAATTTTTGTAGTTGGTCTATTAGAAATAGTTGGAATGTTAAATTTGGCTAAAACCAATCCAGAATGGTTAGGTTTTGCTATGGAAGGCTACGTATTTGCTGCAATAATTTTCTGGATTATTTGTTATGCAATGAGTAAATATAGTTATAACTTAGAACAAAAATATAAAACAGATCGATAAAAAAATATGTCAGATAATATTATTCAAATAAATAACATGAATAAGTGGTTTGGAGATTTCCAGGTTTTAAAAGGAATTAATTTAGAAGTTAAACCAAAACAAAAAATAGTTGTTTGTGGCCCCTCAGGCTCTGGAAAATCTACTTTAATTAGATGTATTAATAGATTGGAAGAACATCAAGAAGGTGACATTGTAGTTGATGGTACCACATTGACAGAGGATACTAAAAATATTGAACAAATAAGAGCAGAAGTTGGTATGGTGTTTCAACAATTTAACTTATTTCCACATTTATCAATTTTAGATAATTGCACTTTAGCTCCTATATGGGTGAAGAAAATGCCAAAGAAAGATGCAGAGGCATTAGCTTTGAAACATTTGGAAAGAGTTCAAATTTTAGATCAAGCTCAAAAATACCCCGGTCAACTCTCTGGAGGTCAACAACAAAGAGTAGCTATTGCTCGAGCTTTATGTATGGAGCCCAAAATAATGCTTTTTGATGAGCCAACATCTGCTTTAGATCCAGAAATGATTAAGGAAGTGCTTGATGTTATGGTGAATTTAGCAAAACAAGGTATGACAATGATTGTGGTTACTCATGAAATGGGTTTTGCCAAAGAAGTTGCTGACCAAATGATTTTTATGGATGAGGGCATGATAGTAGAAAAAGCCGATACAAAGGAATTTTTTGCTAATCCAAAGAGCGAAAGAACAAAACTTTTTTTGAGCCAGATACTATAGTCAATAGTTATTTCAAGAAATATTTCTTACAATTAAGCATAAGAAATGCTTGACATATTCCTTAATTATCCAAGATTTCGCTTAAAATAAAAAAAAAATATAGTTGCAGTAGGTATTAAAAACTAGTTCAATAAGTTTTTTATAAAAATTAAGAGGGGTCTTAATGGAAGATAATTTTAATAAGCATCTAGGCAATAAGCTCAAGCTTAGAAGGTTGGCTTTAGGTTTAACACAAACAAAAGTAGCAAAAGCAATTAACGTCACATTTCAACAAATTCAAAAATATGAAAAAGGGACTAATGGTGTAAGTTCAATAAGATTATTGCAACTTTCAAACTATTTAAAAGTACCAATAAATTATTTTTTTGAAGATTTTTCTGAATATCTAATAAATTTAGAAAAGTCACAAGAAGGACATATGAATGTTAATTATAATTTTTTAGCTAAAATTTATGCAGAGCTTACACAAGATCAAAAAATAAAATTTAGTAAATCTTTACAAATAAATAATAACATTTCTAAAGTGGGGTAGTTTTTGGCTCCTCGGGCAGGACTCGAACCTGCGACCAATTGATTAACAGTCAACTGCTCTACCAACTGAGCTACCGAGGAATGTAAAAAGTTCAACTTACTTTTTTTTCGCACTAAAACAAGATTTTTTTTGGAGGCAACGCCCGGAATCGAACCGGGATACAAGGATTTGCAATCCTCTGCGTAACCATTCCGCCACGTTGCCAGTTTTAGTAGATAGCTACAAAGAGTTTTATATAAAATATTTGCAATTAGTCTATTAAATAACGTTCTAATTTGATTATTGTTAATTTAGATTAATAAATTATAAACTATTAAAACCCATGAGTAGCGATAAATATATACATTCTGAAGTAGAAGATGATATTTATTCATACTGGGAAAAAAATGAACTTTTCAAACCTAAAAAAAATAAAAAAAAATTCTCAATAGTAATTCCACCACCCAATGTAACTGGAAGTTTACATATGGGCCATGCATTGAATAATTCAATTCAAGATCTTTTAACTCGTTATTACAGAATGAATAATTACGAAACTTTATGGCAACCCGGTACAGATCATGCGGGAATAGCAACCCAAGCTCTTGTTGAAAAAAAACTAGAAAATGAAAATTTAAATAAAAATGATTTAGGTAGAGAAAAATTTATTAAAAAAGTGTGGGAATGGAAAAATCAATATGGAGATATAATAATCAACCAGCTTAAAAAACTTGGTTGCTCATGTGATTGGTCCAGAAATGCTTTTACTATGGATGAAAATTTATCAAAATCTGTAATTAAAGTTTTTGTTGAACTTCATAAAAAAAAATTAATTTATAAAGCTGAAAAATTAGTAAATTGGGATACTGTATTAAAAACAGCAATATCTGATTTAGAGGTAGATCAAAGAGAAATGAATTCTAAGATTTACTATATTAAGTATCCTATAGATAAATCTGATGAATTCATCACTATAGCTACTACAAGACCTGAAACTATGCTTGGTGATACTGCGATTGCAGTAAACCCAAAAGATAAAAGATTTAAGAAATTCGTAGGTATGACAGTCACTATCCCCATTGTAGGAAGAAAAATTAAGATCATAAAAGATAATTATGCTGACCCAGAGCAAGGAACAGGTGCTTTAAAAATAACTCCAGCTCATGATTTTAATGATTATGATGTTGGACAAAGAAACAAATTGGAAATCATAAATGTTTTTACTAAAGATGGTAAAATTAACAAAAATGCTCCAAAAAATTATATTGGATTAGATAGATTTGAAGCTCGTAAAAAAATACTAGATGAATTAAAAGAAAAAAATTTCTTTGTTAAAGAGGAAAATATAAAAAATAAAGTACCATATGGGGATAGATCTAATTCAATTATAGAACCTTTTTTAACGGAACAATGGTTCGTAAATGCTAAAAAATTATCTATTAAAGCGAAGAAAATTGTTAAGTCTAAAAAAACAAATTTCTTTCCAGAAAATTGGTCAAAGACTTATTTTCAATGGATGAACAATATTGAACCATGGTGTATATCAAGACAACTTTGGTGGGGTCATCAAATACCAGCTTGGTATGGACCAAATAAAAAAATTTTTGTTGCAACAAATGAAAGTAATGCAAAAAAACAAGCTAAAAAGTTTTATAAAAAAGATGTAAATTTAGTTAGAGATCCCGATGTATTAGACACATGGTTTTCTTCAGGTTTATGGCCTTTTGCAACATTAGGTTGGCCTGATAAAAAAGATTTTGTTAAGAAATTTTATCCTACAACAGTTTTGGTTACAGGTTTTGATATTATCTTTTTTTGGGTAGCAAGAATGATGATGTTTGGAATGGAGTTTTTAAATAAAGAACCATTTAAAGATATTTATGTTCATGCATTAGTAAGAGATGAAAAGGGACAAAAAATGTCTAAGTCAAAAGGGAATGTTATTGATCCTCTAGACTTAATAGAAAAATATAGTGCGGATGCTTTAAGATTTACACTTCTTTCAATGGCTTCACCAGGCACAGATGTGAAACTTTCTGAGGATAGAGTTAAAGGATATAGAAATTTTTTAAACAAATTATGGAATGCTAATAACTTTTTAATCACTAACAAATGTGATTTTAATAAAACTAATAATGCCCCTAAAGCTATATTAAATATTAATAAGTGGATTTATTCAGAACTTTATTTAACAAAAGACAAGATAGAAAAAAATCTCAAAGATTATCGATTTGATGAGGCTGCTAAAAATGCCTACCAGTTTGCTTGGCATTCATATTGTGATTGGTATATCGAACTTTCAAAAACAATTCTTTTTTCTGATGATGAAAAAGCCAAAAAAGAGGTAAAAGAAGTATCTGCCTATATATTTAAACAAATATTAATTATTCTTCATCCATTTATTCCATTTGTTACAGAAAAAATTTGGCTTAAAAATAAATTTGATAAATCTAATAATAATTTTCTTATGTATGCAAACTGGCCTGTAGGTAAGCCCAAAAAAGATCAGTCGATGAAGGATGTTGAGAAAATTATTAATGTTATATCTGAACTTAGATCATTTAAAAATGAATTAAATGTGAGCCCAGGATCATTTATAGATATATCTATTAATAAAATTGCTAAAAAGAACAAAATTTTAATGACAAATAACGAGGTAGTTCTTAAAAAGCTCGGACGTATCAATAATTTCTATGATGAGGATCAGAAAAAACCCTCAGCTACTCTAGTCATATCTGGTGACATATTTAAGATATATTTTGATGAGAATGTTGATTTAAATTTAATAAAGGAAAATTTGCTTAAAAGACAGAACAAATATCAAGAAGAAATGGACAAGATATCCCAGCGATTATCAAATAAAGGATTTACAGATAGAGCTCCAAAAAATATTGTTGAACAAGAAAAAACTAACTATAGTAATTTAAAAAATGATATCAAAAAAATATCATTAACTATTGAAAGTTTATAATGCGGAAATTTAATAAGAAAAAATTACCAAGTAGACATACATCTTTAGGTGCTGATAGAGCTCCACATAGATCTTTTTATTATGCAATGGGGGAAACTGAAAAAGATGTATCAAAACCATTTATAGGTGTTGTTTCAACATGGAATGAGGCAGCTCCATGCAATATAGCTTTAATGAGACAGGCACAGTCAGTAAAAAAAGGTGTAAGAACTTCAGGTGGAACTCCAAGAGAATTTTGTACAATTACTGTAACTGATGGTATCGCAATGGGACATGAGGGAATGAAGTCTTCATTAATTTCTAGAGAAGTAATTGCTGACTCAGCAGAACTAACTGTAAGAGGCCATTGTTATGATGCGTTAGTAGGTATTGCTGGTTGTGATAAATCATTACCAGGTTTAATGATGTCAATGGTTCGATTAAATGTTCCAAGTGTTTTTATTTATGGTGGATCAATACTACCTGGAAGATATAAAGGTAAAGATGTAACTGTCGTTGATGTTTTTGAAGCTGTTGGAAAACATTCCTCAGGACAAATGTCTGCAAAAGAATTAAGAAATCTCGAATTAGTTGCATGTCCAAGCGCAGGTGCTTGTGGAGGTCAGTTTACTGCCAATACTATGGCATGTGTTTCAGAAGCTATTGGTTTAGCATTACCTTACTCAGCCGGAACACCAGCTCCTTATGAGGAAAGAGATAAGTACGCAAAATTAAGTGGTAGAATGGTAATGGAACTATTAGCAAAAAAAATAAAACCAAGAGATATTGTAACTAAAAAAGCGTTAGAAAATGCTGCAACAATTGTAGCTGCAACTGGAGGATCAACTAACGCAGCTTTGCACTTACCAGCAATAGCAAATGAAGCTGGAATTAAATTTGATTTAATGGATGTTGCAAAAATATTTAAAAAAACTCCTTATCTTGCTGATTTAAAACCAGGTGGAAAATATGTTGCAAAAGATATGTGGTTAGCTGGGGGTGTACCTATGTTGTTAAAAACTCTTTATGATGGTGGTTACATTCATGGTGATTGTATGACTGTAACTGGCAAAACAATGAAAGAAAATTTAAGAGGAATTAAATTCAATCCTAAGCAAAAAGTTTTAAGAGCTTACAATAAACCTTTATCACCAGATGGTGGTGTTGTAGGATTAAAAGGAAATTTAGCTCCAGAAGGTGGAATTGTAAAAATTGCTGGACTTAAAAAATTACAATTTACTGGAAGAGCAAGATGTTTTGATAATGAAGAAAGCGCAATGAAAGCTGTTCAAAGTAGAAAATATAAAGATGGTGATGTAATCATCATTAGATATGAAGGACCAGTAGGTGGACCTGGTATGAGAGAAATGCTTTCAACAACAGGTGCTATTTATGGTCAAGGTAAGGGAGAGAAGGTTGCTCTAATTACTGATGGGAGGTTCTCAGGAGCTACAAGAGGCTTTTGTGTAGGTCACGTGGGACCAGAGGCTGCTTTAGGAGGTCCTATTGCTCTTTTACGTAATGGAGATGTAATTGATATAGATGCTAAAAAGGGAACGATTAACGTTCGATTAACAAGAGCACAGCTAGCCTCAAGAAGAAGAAAATGGAAAGCTAGAAAATCTGATTTTGGATCAGGAACACTTTGGAAATATGCACAAACGGTTGGACCTGCGTATTTAGGTGCACCAACACATCCAGGTAAGAAAAAAGAAGTTAAGGATTACTCAAAGATTTAATGAAAATTCGCCCAGTAATTTTATGTGGTGGAGCAGGAACAAGACTTTGGCCAAATGCTAAAAAACATCAAGCAAAGCAGTTTATAGATTTTGGTAATTGGACATTATTAGGTAAAACTCTAGAAAGAATAAAATCCTCTATATTTGATACACCAATCATAAGCACAAATACAAAATATCTAAAACAAGTTAAACAGCATTTTAAAAAACACAAAATAAGAAAATTTAAAATTGTTTTAGAGCCAGCAAAAAGAAATACGGCACCAGCTATATTAAGTACTGCATTAATAAAGGATATTCCACACGAACAACCTTTAATGTTCTTTGCTGCTGATCATTTGTTAGAGAAGGTTGGTTTATTTAATAAAGCTATTAAAAAAAATCAAAAGAAACTAACCCCAAATAATATATTTATTTTTGGGATTAAACCCACAATGCCTTCTAGTGAATTTGGATATTTTTTAACTAAAAATACCAAAGTAACTAGATTTATAGAAAAACCTAAAGAAGCTAAAGCTAAACAAATTATAAGTAAAAAAGGTTATTGGAACTCTGGAATGTTTTATTTGAGAAAAGACTCAATCATTAATAATTTTAAAAAATACCAACCAAATATTTATAGAAATTGTCTTAAAGCAGTAACAAAAGCAAAATATAAAAGTAATGTGTATTATTTAAACAAACAAGCATTTACCAAAGCAAAAGCTAAGTCTTTTGATTATGCAATATTAGAAAAAACTAAAGATATAAATGCTATTAAATTAGATATTCCTTGGTCTGATTTAGGATCTTGGAAAGAAATCTGTAAGATGTATGGAAGGAATAAGAGACAATACTTTAAAAAGAAAAATGTATTTCATAGACCTTGGGGTAGTTATGTAAATCTATTTAATGGTAAAGAATTTTTAATAAAAGAATTATATGTAAAACCTAAAGGTATATTAAGTCTTCAAAAACATCATCACAGAGCTGAATATTGGGTAGTTACTAATGGTAAACCTAAAATTACTTTGAACAAGAAATGTTTTACATTGAAACCTAATGAAACTATTTTTATTCCATTAGGTGCAATCCATAGAATAGAAAATCCCTATAAAAAACCTGTTAAAATTATAGAAGCTCAAGTAGGTTCAATTTTAAAAGAAAGTGATATTGTTAGATTTCAAGATATCTATGGAAGAGTAAAATGATTAAAGATGTTAAAAAAATTATCAAATAATCTAAAAAATTTTTTTCTTAAATTTAAGGAAATAAATAATATAAATAAAAATAAACCAAGATTTATTTTTTATTCTGAAAATAGGGCGTATTTGAAGTATGGTTATCCAATATTAGAATATTTATCGAAAAAATATCCAGGAGATGTATATTATGTATCGTCAGATATTAACGATAAAGTTTCAGATTTAAATGTAGTTAATGTCTATATTGGTAATGGCTTTTTGTTACAGTATTTCTTTAAAAGTATTGTAACAGATAATTTATTTATGACTTTGACCGATCTTAACAACAATATTATTAAGAGAAACGGTTTTGTGAAGAATTATATTTATTTTTTTCACGGTGCAGTAAGTACGACACGAATCTATACATCAACAGCATTTGATAATTACGATACAATATTATGTAATGGTGAATATCAAATTGAAGAAATTCGCCAAAGAGAAAAGTTAGATAATTTAAAAGAAAAAAAATTAATAAAATCAGGTTTTTTTTATTTTGATTATTTAAAAGACAAAATCACAGAGTCACAGAATGATAGCGAAATTCTAGTTGCTCCATCTTGGAACAAAAATAGACTTAATTTTATTAATGAAGATTTTGAAGAAATTCTTAAAAACTTGTTAAACTCAGGTTACAAAGTAAGATTTAGACCTCATCCAGAAACAGTAAAAAGATCACAAAATTTAATGGAATCTTATAAAGAAAATTTTAAACATAAAAATTTTTTATTTGATGATAATTCTGAAAATTTTGAAGCAATGAAAAATGCAAAATGTCTAATCACTGATAATTCAGGTATATCAATAGAATACATGATGTTATTTAAAAAACCTGTAATTTTTTATAGTGATTTTGATAAAGTACATAATGAAAGTTTTGAGAAATTTAAGACCTTAATTCCAATAGAAGATACTATTAAAGATAAATTTGGATATGAATTTAATAAACATGAATTAAATGAAATTGATAAAGTTATAAATAAGGCAATAGCAAGTTTTGATAAAAAAGAAATTGATAATTTTTTAGAAAATAATTTTTATAATTATGGAAATACTATAGATTATTTTGATAAAAATTTTTCAAAAATATGTTTTTAAATATTAACTAATGAATAAAAAATTTGGACCATTTATAAGAGAAGTAAGAATTCAAAAAGGAATAGGACAAAGAGCATTAGCTTCAAAAATTGGAGTATCAGCATCTTATCTCAACGATATAGAAAAAGAGAAAAGAACAGCACCTAAATTAGATATTATAAAAAAAATTTCTTCTATTTTATCTATCGATAACAAAAAACTTAATGATTTAGCTGGATATTCAAAAAAAACTTTGGCCCCAGATATTAATGATTTTATTGTTAAAAATCCTAAAATTAATTCTCTTTTAAGAACTATCCAGGAAAATAATCTTAACGAAAAACAAATTGAATTATTAGAAAACTCAATTAGTAAAAAAAAAACAAAAGCTTTAATTATTGCAGCAGGACTAGGCAGTAGACTAAAAAAACACACTGAAAATTTGCCAAAGTGTATGCTTGATTTTGGTGGAAAAACTTTACTTCAAAGACAACTCGAAGCCTATAAAAATTCAGGAGTTGAAAATATATCTTTAATCCGTGGTTATAAAAAAGAAAAAATTAAGTATAAAGGTATTAAATATTTCGAAAATACTGATTATCGTAATAACAATATTCTAAATTCAATTTTCTATGCTGAAAAGTTTATTAATGGAAATATAATAATCTCATATTCTGATATATTATTCGACTCCTCAGTAGTTCAAAGAACACTTGAGTCAAATCATGATATTTCTGTTGTGGTTGATATTGATTGGAGAGGTTATTATGTTGGAAGAAAAGATCATCCAATCTCAGAAGCTGAAAATGTAATTTTTAATTCAAATAATGAAGTTGAAAAAATTGGTAAAATCAACAAAGGTAATCAAGAAGTTCATGGTGAGTTTATTGGAATGATCAAATTATCTGATCATGGAACTAAAATATTTAAAGAAAATTTTCATAGATTAAAAAAGATTTATTGGAATAAACCATTCCAGAGAGCTAAGATTTTCCAAAAAGCCTATTTAACTGACTTTATTCAAGAGTTGGTTGATATTGGAATAAAGGTTCATTGTGTTATAATTGAAAGTGGTTGGAAAGAAATAGACACTGTTGAAGACTATAAAAAAGCTATTGCTGGCTTTAATAAAAAATTCACAAAAAAATAGCGTTTTTACTGAAATAATAACTACTTATATATTTTAAATTAACTTGTAAGCGAACAAAGTTAATGATATTAAAATCAATATTATGATTAAAAAATTACTATTTATAGTACTTATAGTTTTTTTAACAAACAACCTTAATGCTGATTCAAATACTTATAAAATGGTGTTTGTTCCAGCGAGTGAGAAGGGTGATGAAAGTGACTACACAACTTTAATTACAATCACTGAAAAACTTACAGGTCTAAAAATAGATACAATTAAAGTGACAGATTATAATGCAGCTGTTGAAGCAATGAGAGCTGGTAGAGCTCATATAGCTTGGTATGGTGGAAAAACATATGTTAAAGCTGCTGAGATTGCTAATGCAGAAGCTTTTGCTGCAGGTGTAAGACCAGGAGAGAAGGATGCTGGTTATTATACTTATTTTGTTGTCAAAAATGACAGTCCTTTAAAAAAATTTCAAGATGTGGAGGGTAAAATTTTATCCCTTAATACCATAGGATCAACAAGTGGTGATTTAATACCCCAGGTAGAGTTAAGCAAAATAAATCTTTCAATTAAAAACAAAGACCATTTTAAAAATGTTTTTTATGCCGGAAGTCATGATGCTTGTTTGTTAGCTGTATTAAATAACCAATCTGATGTTTGCGGAATGAGCTCAAGAAATTTTGAGGCAAGATTAGAAGATGGTACTTTTAAAAAAGAAGATGTAAGAATTATTCACAAATCAGATAGAGTTCCACCTCCACCATTAGCTTATTCAAAAATGATACCGAAAGAAGATAGGGATAAAATTAAGAAAGCAGTATTAGAGGCCCATAAACATGGTGAGATAGGTGGATATGGTGGAAAGATGTCTCACTACATGGAAGTTAAAGACTCTGACTATAATGTTTTAAGAGAAGTTATTGAACTATTAAATAAAGATAAAAGCTAATTAAAATTAAACTATTATGCTTGAAATTAATGATCTTAAAAAAACCTTTGATAATGGAACTCCTGCTTTAAAGGGTATTAATTTAAAAGTTAATAAAGGAGAATTTGTAAGCATCCTAGGACCTAGTGGATCAGGTAAAACAACTTTACTAAGAAGTATAAATGGACTTGAAACAGCAAGTGGAGGAGAAATTTACTTTGATAATAAAATTGTAAATAAGAATACGATTTTAGATGTTCAAAAAAAAACAGGAATGATTTTTCAAGAATTCAATTTAGTTAATAATTTGTCTGCTATAAATAATGTTTTAACAGGTCTTTTAAATTCAAGTAATAAATTTTTATCTTTATTTTATTTATTTTCAAAAAATCAAAAAATTAAAGCTTTAAGATCTCTAGAAACAGTTGGTTTACTTGAAAAATCATACAGTAGATCAGATGAGTTATCAGGTGGTCAAAGACAACGTATCGGTATCGCTAGAGCCATTATTAAAAAACCATTGTTATTATTAGCCGATGAACCTGTCGCTAGTCTTGATCCAAAAGCAGCAAATTTGATTTTATCTTTATTAAAAAGAATAAACCAAGATTTTGGAACAACAATATTATGCAATCTTCACCAAGTAGATTTAGCAAAAAAATACTCAGATAGAATAGTTGGCTTAATGGATGGAAAAATCATATTTGATGAAAATTCATCTAAAATAAATACTATAAACTTAGAGAAAATTTATACTTAATATGAACGATAATATTCTAAAGCTTAAAGTAGATAATAAAGATAAAAATCTTGAAAAATACTTAAAACCTCAATGGTCATATAAAACGTTAATTTCTATCATTTTGTCGGTATTAATCTTGATATTTATTGTTAAAGATCTTGAGATTGATTTTATTAAATTAGTAACAGACTCTTCAAAATACTTTGGTGACATCTTATCAAGAATGTTACCACCTGATTTCAGCAATTTTAGTCAATTATTTTTTGCAATCTTAGAAACCATTGAAATTGCAATTTTAGGAACTTTTCTTGCAATTGTTTTATCTATACCTTTGGGATTATTTTCAGCTAGAAATTTAGCTCCAAACTATTTTGTATATATAATTTGCAAAACTATTGTTATATTTTTTAGAGCTATACCAGAGTTTATTATGGCGATGATCTTGGTTATAGCTATCGGGTTTGGTGCTATGCCGGGCGTTCTAGCTTTAGGTTTACACACGATGGGATTCTTAGCAAAATTTTACGCAGAAGATATTGAGCATATTAATAAAGGACCAATTGATGCTCTTAAATCATCTGGTGCAACTAAAAGTCAAATTATTTCATTTGGTGTTATACCTCAAATCTTACCATCATTTGTTGCAAACAATTTATATATCTTAGATAGAAATGTTAGAATGGCAACAATGTTAGGAATCGTTGGAGCGGGTGGAATAGGATATGAACTACAATCATCTTTCAGGATGTTTGAGTATGAAAGAGTATCAGCAATAATTATACTTATTTTTGTAACAATCTTTATTATAGATCATCTTTCTGCTTTTATTAGATCAAAAATAAAATAATATAACCTGATGAATTTTTCATCAGGATACATTTATTTATTTTTAGCAATTATACTTGGAATTTCTGCTAATGGTTTCTTAAAAACTACCAATGGTTTTACAAATGTTTTTCCAACAATTTTTTGTGTAGTCTCAATCGTTTTATGTTTATTTTGTTTATCTAAAGCAATGAATATAATTCCTGTTGGTTTTACCTATGCAACATACGGAGGACTAACAATTACTGCAGTAACGATCTTTGGTATTTTAAAATACAATCAGTTGCCTAATATTTATGGAACTGTAGGTATAATTTTAATAATTATTGGTGTTATTCTTGTAAACTATTTAGGAAAAGTAAGTTCTTAAAATAAGATAATGGTCGTGCTAATTAGATTAACACGACCATATAGATTTGTTTAGAACCAATTATTTGGAATAATTATGTAATGAATTCCTAAAACAATTCCAACTGATACGCTTAATCCAAAGATCATTTTAAGAAAGTCTTTACCAATTAATGGAAAAACATACTTAAACTTATAATCTTTGTTCATTGTTGAAATCGCAAGTTCTCTACCGCATAATAAACCAACGAAAACCCATGTAGTTGACATAGGCAAATCATTAAGTTCTTTAAAGTAGTATAAAACACCTGCATAAATTACATTAATAATTGTAGCTGATCTTGCATATCTAGTTCCAGTTTTTTCTAAAACTACAGTTTGTATTCGTCCACCCTGAATATAAAAGATGTAAAATAGTAAAACCGTAAAATATGCCATTACAGTTAATAGAATTGTTATATCCAGTTGTCTTGGAAGATATACGGCGATGTTTGCTACATCGTGAGATAACCAAACCCACCATAACCAACCTGAAGTGACCCATACTGAGTTTCTCCAAAAGCCTATATACTTTTCATCAACTTCATCTAATTTTTCATTGATAAACTTTGATACAACAATCCAAGCAATATAAGCGACCATTGCCGCTAAACCATATCCAACTACACTTTTTAATAGCATTTTTTCAAGCACAACTGTTGAAGCAAATGCTGAAAGAACTAAGAAAGTAGTAGATACCGGTATTCCAATTCTTGTTAATAATAGCAATATTGCAGGCGCTACTGCATGATACCATTGAATTTCTTGATAAGGTATTCTAGTTAATCTTCCGTATGAAATATCACCATCATATGAATACCATCCCCATGCTAAAGCTAAAATCATTACACTAGAAGCTGATCCTGCTAGTATGTACCATTTAAACCACTTCTTTTTTGAAGCTATAAATGTACCTAGTGTTTGAATTGAGTCGTTAGCGATTACGCTATAACCGGCAAGGGCAAAACCTATAACCGTGTAAATTAAAGTCATTTCCATTCTTTTTCTCCTTTATATTATTGTTTTCGGTTCCTATCGATTCATGACTTAAGGAGTATGTAATCTGAGACGGAAAATAATTCTATATATAAATTTATTGTTTTAAGAATTAGGGGGTGGATTCGTCAATATCTAAACTAATTAAAATTAAAGTCTACTTTATAATTAAAATACAACCTTATAAATACCAATGATAAATAATGGTATCTGTAATCCAAAATTAGTTAATATCGCTTTATCTTTGCTAACAAATCCAGCAATAGTCCATCCAACAACTCCTAATCCATGAAAATAAATATTTAAAGGATATATATTTAGGTTTGTTAAAAGAATACCTATTAAAACTAGAAATGTGCTTATCCATTTAAGATATTTCTTAATAAACATACGTTTCCCTTTCAGCTTGTTTTATTTAGATTTTAGATAATAACTTATCTACACTTTTTACATAATCCAAAAAACTCAAGATTGTATTTACTATATTTCATACCATCTTTGTCTTTGAAATTAGTTAAGTATTTAGAGAGACTTGCACTGCTGATTTCTGTTACTTTCTCACAGATCTCACAGATTGAAAATGCAGTAGCTTTTGATACCTGACAACTAGAATTTTGACAGGCTATAAAGGCATTTCTGCTTTCAATTTTATGAATTTTTCCTATTTCAACTAACTTATCTAATGCTCGATATACTTGTAATGGAGCTTTAATTCCTTTTTTTTGAACATTAAAAAGTATTGCATAAGCTTTTAATGGTTCAGCTGATTTATCAATTAAATCAAAAATAATTTGCTGATTTTTTGAAAGATTTTGCATTTTTTTACTTTAATGATTCCTCATTAATTTTTCAATTTAATTGATTGTTTAATATTAAATAAAGAAAGTATGAATAAAAATAAAGCAGCCGCTATGATTGAAGGTCCAGAAGATGTATTGAACTCTAAAGAAGAGAATAACCCTAATATTACTGATAATAAACCTCCAATGATTGAGTAAACAACCATTTTCTGTGGACTATCTGAAATGTTTCTAGCCATTGCTGCTGGTATAATTAACATCCCTGTAATTAATAATAATCCAACCATTTTAATTGATATGGCGATGATACCAGCCATTAAGATCGTGAAAATTGCCTTGGCTCTATCAGGATTTAAACCTTCTGCCTCAGCTAATTCATAGTTAACTGTTGATGCGAATAAAGATTTCCAAATTAATTTTAGGACTAATAGAATTAAAGCTCCACCAACCCAAATAATAAAAATATCTTTAGCTGTTACAGCCAATATATCTCCAAATAATAATCCCATTATATCGAATCTAATAAAAGTGAGAAAACCAATAACAACAAGTCCAACTGCCAATGATGAATGAGCCAAAAGACCTAATAAGGCATCACCTGGCAAGTTTGTTCTTTTTTGAAGATGTATTAATGTTAAAGCTATTAAAGATGAAATTATAAATACTGATAGTGCAATATTAAACTCCATAGAATAAGCTAGTGTAACACCGAGCAATGCAGAGTGGGAGAGAGTATCACCAAAATATGAAAGTCTTCTCCATATAACAAAACAACCAAGAGGTCCTGTAACAATTGCAACCCCAAGTCCAGCCACTAAAGCTCTTATAAAAAAATCATCAAACATTTAATTTTTCTTTATTTCTCCTTCACTTGTATGAACATGATCATGTCTATGCTCATATCTTGATAGTATTTGTGAGGCTTGTTCACCAAATAAAGCTTTATATTCATTATTTTTTGCTACATCTATTGGAGACCCTGAACAACAGACATGGCCATTTAAGCAAACCACATGATCTGTCGCGCTCATTACAGTATGTAAGTCGTGAGAAATCAATAAAATACCACAATTTAATTCATCTGAGATTTTTTTAATTAATTCATATAAAGCGATTTCACCAGTAAAATCTACCCCTTGAACTGGCTCATCAAGAACTAATAGTTCTGGTTTTTTTGATATAGCTCTTGCTAGTAATACTCTTTGAAATTCTCCACCAGACAAATCACCTAAATTTTTATTTTTAAGATGAGTAACTCCAGTTAATGATAAAGCATTATTAATTGTTTCTTCATCAAGATTTTCAGTAAGTAACATAAAGTCATAAACTCTAAGTGGTAACGTCCAATCAATTGAAATTTTTTGAGGAACATATCCAATTTTATCTGTATTTTTTTCTACTGAGCCATCAATCTTTTTATAAATACCAAGAGCGATTTTAGCAGTTGTACTTTTTCCTGATCCGTTCGGACCAATAAGAGTAACTATTTTACCTTTTTCAACTTGTAGTGACACACCTTTAACGAGCCATTTATCATTTATTTTAAAACCAGCGTCTTTTAATTTAACTAAAATATTTTGATCAGAGCTCATTTAAATCCTTGACTTATAAATGTTATATTATTACATAGTGTTATATTATAACAACTTAAATATACAACATATGAAAAATATTAAAAAATTACCATTTATCCTATCAATACTATCATTCTTAGCTATTTTTGTACCAGCAAATGCTGAAATTAAAGTAGTTACTTCAATTAAACCTATTCATTCATTAGCTAGTTACTTGATGGATGGTGTAGGTAAACCTGATTTAATAGTTGATGGGTATTCTTCACCTCATAATTTTGCATTAAAACCATCTCACGCGAAAATGTTACAAGATGCTGATCTTATATTCTGGGTTGGTGAGGATTTAGAAAATTTCTTAGAAAAACCATTAAATTCAATTGCCAAAAAAGCTGAGAAAATCGAATTAATTGAAATTAAAGGTTTAAAAAAACTTAAATTTAGAGAAAGAAATGTTTTTGATGAACATGATCATGGCCATAAAGAAGATGACCACGATGATCATGCAAAAAAGGAAGATGACCATGATGACCATGATCATGATAAAGAAGGCCATAAAGAAGATGACCATGATGATCATGGACATGAAGGACATGCTCATGGCGAGTATGACCCGCACATTTGGCTAGATCCAATGAATGCTAAAGTTATATTAAATGAAATGACTGAACATTTGATTGAAAATGATCAAAACAATGCCTCTAAATACAAAGATAACCTTAAGAAAGCTAATAAAGATTTAGACAAATTGATAAAAAATGTGAAGTCTGAATTAAACAAGGATTTTAAATCTATCGTTTTTCATGATGCCTACCAATATTTTGAAAAGAGATTTGATGTTAATATACTTGGAGCATTTACAGTCAACACAGATGTAATGCCTGGTGCTGAACAGTTAGCTGAAATCAGAGAAATAATTGAACACGATAAAGTAAGCTGTGTATTTTCAGAGCCACAATTTAATCCTGATATTATAAAGGCTGTAGCAAAAGATACTAATGTTGCAACTGGGGTTATAGATCCATTAGGAGCAACTCTTAATCCAGGAAAAGATCTTTATTTTGATTTAATTGGCAACATGTCAAAATCTTTCAAAGGTTGTTAAATAAAAATTGATCTTTAGTCATAAATAATATCTAATAAACGGATGAGTACAGTTTCCCTTTCATTAGATGAAATTTTTAATCTAGCTAAAAAAACATTATTAGCTAATGGATGTGATGATGAAACAGCATCTATTCTATCAGATTTAATCAGAAACGCTGAACGTGATGGTTCATTATCTCATGGTTTATTTAGATTACCAGCATATGTAAGTGGTTTAAAAAGTGGTAAAATTAATGGTAAAGGAAAACCAGAAGTTAAAAAAATTTCATCATCAGTAATTAAAGTTCAAGGGAATAATTGCTTAGCACCTGTAGTTTTAAATAAAGGTCTACCTGAATTAGCAAAAGCTGCAAAAGAAAATGGTGTAGCAGTGTTAGCAATAAATAATTCTCATCATATGGCTGCTATGTGGCCTGAAACAGAAAAATTAGCAGAAGAGGGGCTAGTTGCATTTGCTTGTACATCTTATAAACCTGCTGTAGCACCTGCGGGAGCAATTAAACCATTGTTCGGAACAAATCCAATTTCATTCGCTTGGCCACGTCCTGGCAAAACTCCAGTCGTTTATGATATGGCAACTGCATCAATGGCAATGGGTGAAGTTCAAGTTGCTAAAAGAGAAGGGCACAAAGTTCCACTTGGAACTGGTTTAACCAAAGATGGTAAAGAGACTACTGATCCAGGAGCAATAGCAGACGGTGGTGTCTTACTTCCTTTTGGTGGTTATAAAGGTTCAGCTATAGCAATGATGGTTGAGTTAATGGCAGGCGCTTTAGTTGGTGACAATTTTAGTTTTGAAACAGCAGCTAAAGATAATAATGACGGTGGACCACCAAGTGGGGGAGAATTTATTATTGCAATTTCACCAGATAAAACTTCAGGAACAAATTGGCAAAAACATGCAGATGAATTTTTTGATAAAATGAAATCAATGGGTGAAGTAAGATTACCTGGTGAAAGAAGACATAAAAACAGACTAGATAAAGGTTCTCGAAATATTAATGAGGAACTAGTAAATAAAATAAAATCTTTAAGCTAATTTAATTTCAATTGGTGTGTGGTCAGAGGGTTTTTCTCTTCCTCTTGGATCTTTATTAATATTTATAGATTTAATTTGATCGATTAAAGAGTTTGATCCTAAAAAGTGATCTATTCTCATACCATTATTTTTTTGCCAAGCTCCTCTCATATAATCCCAAAAAGTATAGCCTTCTTTTGTTTCATTAAAATGTCTATAAACATCGTTAAATCCTAAATTAAGCATCTCTCTGAATTTTTTTCTTATTTCTAATCTATATAATGCATCATCTTCAAAACTTTTTACATTGTAAACATCTTCTGCAGACGGAATTACATTAAAATCGCCTGCAAGAATTATATTTGGATTTTTTTTAGATAAAAATTTTAATTGTTTTATTAATTGATCCATCCAATTTTTTTTATAATCATATTTTTCAGTATCAACAGGGTTTCCATTGGGAGTGTAAATATTTATTAATTGAATTATTTTTTTTTTATATTCAACTTCAGCAGAAATAATTCTTGATTGTTTTAATTTATCTTTAATAAGGTCTGTCTTTACATTTTTTAGTTTTATTTTTGAAATAATCGCCACACCATTATAACTTTTTTGACCAAATACATGACTTTCGTAATCCATTGAGGAAAAATCGTCATAAGGAAAATTTATATCCTCAGTTTTAATTTCCTGCATCATTAATATATCAGGTTTATATTTCAGTAGGTAACTTTTTATATTTTCGATACGAGCACGTACGGAATTTACATTCCAAGATGAAATCAGCATTTAAAGAGAAAAAGAAACACCACATCCACAAGAAGATTTTGTTTGTGGATTGGTTATTTTAAATTGTTCACCAATTAATTCTGAAACGTAATCAATTTCTGATCCTTTTAAAAGATCTGCTGAAGTTTTGTCGATCAAAATATTTTCAAAATTTAAGTCATCTTTTGATTTTGCTTGATCGAATGTAAATTCATATTGAAAACCAGAACATCCGCCACCTTTAATAGCGATTCTAAAGAAAGAGCCTTTATTCTTTTTAGACAATAGACTATTGATCTGTTTTAAAGCTTTATCAGTAAATTTAATTTCTTTTATCATTATTGATCACTGGTATTACTAATATAATACTTAATATTTAATTTTAAAGGATGAAAAAATACTCAAAGATTGGTCTATTTAAAAGCAAAGGAAGACTTTATAAAGAATCTTCATCAAAATATAGAACTCCATTTCAAAGAGACAGAGATCGTATTATCCATAGTGCTTCATTTCGAAGACTAAAACATAAAACCCAAGTATTTGTTAATACTGAAGGGGACCATTATCGTACAAGAATAACTCATTCAATTGAAGTTGCTCAAATCGCTAGATCAATTTCAAGACATCTCAATCTTAATGAAGATTTAGCTGAGACACTTAGTCTTGCACATGACTTAGGCCATACTCCTTTTGGACATGCAGGTGAAGATGCACTAAATGAATGTATGAAAGATTACGGTGGATTTGATCATAATTTACAAACATTAAGAATTGTAATGTTTTTAGAAAATAAATATTTAAAGTTCAAAGGATTAAATCTTTCTATTGAAACTATAGAAGGTCTTTTAAAGCATAACGGTCCTGTAAATGATTTACATTTAGTAAACAATTTAATTGGAATAAAAAATTTTAAAAACATGATAAATTTTAAAACATATCCATCATTAGAGGCTCAAATAGCAGCGATTTCTGATGATATAGCTTACAATAACCATGATATTCAGGATGGAATAAATGCAAATTTATTTAAACTTGAGGAATTAATTGAAATTAATTTTTTTAAGGATATTTACAAAAAATACAAAAAAAAAATAAATAAACTAAATTATAAAATAGCAACTTACCAAATTATAAGAGATTCAATTGATTTGATGATTAAAGATTTAATAGCTCACACAAAAAAAAATTTGATTTATTATAAGATTAAATCATTTAAGGATATAAACAAATCATCTTTTTTAATAGTTGAATTTTCTGATAAAGTAAAAAATTCGGAAAAAGAGATAAGATATTTCTTAAAGACAAAAATGTATAATAATAAAAATGTTTTAAATAAAAATAATAATGGGAAGTTAATTATTAAGAAGTTATTTAATAAGATTAAAAAAAATCCCAGAAATTTTCTTACAAAAGAGCAAATTTCAATCAATAAATTTAGAGCTATTTCAGACTTTATTTCCGGAATGACTGATCGGTATGCAATTAACCTTAATAGAAAAATGAAATGAATATTTTTGATCAATATTTAGATAATATAAAAAAAATTCTTTTAGATTTGTCTAAAAATGGCAATTTGCTTTTGCCTGACAATTTGGATGGTATTACTGCAGAAATACCTCCTTCAAAATTTGATAGTGATATATCTACTAATGTTGCAATGGTTTTATCTAAGGTAAATAAAAAATCACCAATGGACTTAGCTACTAAATTAACTGAAGCTATTAAAAAAAGTGATGAACTTGTTGAAGATATATCAATCATCAAACCAGGCTTTATTAACATAAAGTTTAAAGGAAATTTTTGGAATAAATTTCTTGAAGATATTATTCAAAATGCCAAAACTTTTGGAATTAATTCAAAAGAAAAAAAGAAAAATTATTTAATTGAGTTTGTATCTGCTAATCCAACAGGTCCTTTACATGTGGGTCATTGTAGAGGAGCAATTTTAGGTGACGTTATTGCAAATGTCTTATTATTCAACAAGCACAAAGTCAAAAAAGAATATTATGTAAATGATTATGGTAATCAAATTATAAATTTTACAAAATCTGTATATTTTAGAATAAGAGAAATAATCTTTAATGAGCCATTTCCATCTGATAATGAAGAGTTATACCCTGGTGATTACCTAATTAATTTTGCTCAAAACATAATTAATTCAAATGAGAAAATAGATTTTAATAGTTTTGAAAATATAAGTGAAAAATTAACTTCATTGTCAATTGAGGAAGCATTAAAATTGATCAAAGAAAATCTCAATAGTCTAGGTATTAAACATGATAATTTCGTAAGTGAAAAAAAATTAGTCAAAAATCAAGAGGTTGAAAAAGTAATCGATTTTCTTCAAAAAGGTAAATTTGTTTATAAAGGAAAAATTAAAGCCCCAGCTATTGAAGACAAGAATAAATGGATTGAACGTGAACAATTACTTTTTAAATCTACTGATTTTGGTGATGATAAAGATAGAGCTTTACAAAAATCTGATGGATCTTGGACCTATTTCGCAAGCGATGTTGCATATCACAAAAATAAGTTAGATAGAAAGTTTGATCACTTAATCAATATTTTAGGTGCTGATCACGCTGGGTATATAAAAAGAATTTCATCGTCAGTCGAAGCTTTATCGAATTCAAAAGATATTTTAATTTGTAAAGTAAGCCAATTAGTAAAACTTATTAAAGATAAAAAACCTTTTAAAATGTCTAAAAGAAAAGGAGATTATATAACTGTGGACGACTTGATCAAAGAAGTAGGCAAAGACGCAACAAGATTCATAATGTTAAATAGAAGCAGTGATGTAGAGCTAGATTTTGATTTTGATAATGTAATTGAAAAATCGAAAGATAATCCTCTTTACTATGTGCAATATAGTTATGCTCGAATAGCTTCAGTGTTTAGACATGTTAATATGGATCTAAAATCAGATCTTAAAATTAAGAGATATGAGTTCCAATATACAAATGATGAAATTAAAATTTTAAAAAAAATATCAGAATGGCCTAAATGTATTGACTCATCAAGTAAAAAACTTGAGCCACATAGAATACCAACTTATTTATATGAACTTGCTTCATTATTTCATTCATACTGGAACTTAGGGAAAGAAAATCCAGAAAAAAGATTTATTAATAATGATAAAAAAATTACTGATGATAAGTTAATTTTTTTAAAAGCTATTTCAAATGTATTAAAATCTGGCATGGATATTGTGGGTGTTTCAGTGCCTGAAAAAATGTAATGTTTAAAGAAATTAAATATTTGATATTCATATTAATTATTTGTTTATTCTTATTTTTTACTGCTAGACATTATTTTTCAGACGAAAATAAAAAAAATTCGCATAGATCTCTCAATAGCATTGATAAAAAGATTAAGATATACACAGATAAATTAACAGTTTTAGAGGATGATACTAAGAATATTATAGAATACGCTGAACAGTCAAAGAGTAAAAAAAAGAAAAAATTTAATTTTTGGAAATTGTTAGATTCTAATGAATAGAAGGAGAGCATTTATCATAGGTATCAAATCAACAAAACTTTTATCGAAAGAAAAAGATTTTTTGAAAAAATATAAACCTTGGGGTGTGATACTTTTTTCTAGAAATATCAAAAATATAAATCAAACTTATAAGTTGACCTCTTCAATTAGAAAAATTTTTAAAGATTCAAAATATCCAATTTTAATTGATCAAGAAGGAGGGAAGGTAAACAGATTAAAAGATATTATAAATTTTGAAAACCTCACAGCAGAATTTTTTGGTAGAAAATATATTAATAATTTTTTGGAATTTAAATCATTTTTTAAATTATTTGTAGATAAAACTTCTTATTTTCTAAGCTTAATAGGAGTAAATATTAATACAACACCAGTCTTAGATTTAAGAGTAAAAGGAAGTTCAAATATAATTGGAAACAGATCATTTTCAAAAAATCCTAAAATAGTCTCTAATATAGGTGATTTTTGTATTGATTATTTTCATAAAAATAGAATTGGAACAGTGATAAAACATATACCAGGCCATGGTCTAGCTAAAGTTGACAGTCATCACTACACGCCCATAGTAAATAAAAAATTAGAATATCTTACAAAAAATGATTTTCTTCCATTTAAAAATAAAAAAACTTTTTTTGCAATGACTGCTCATGTAATTTTTAAAAATATTGATGAGAAAAACACCGTTACTCATTCAAAAAAATTGATTAAAATAATTAGAAATAAAATTGGTTTTAAAAATATATTAATTTCGGATGATTTATCAATGAAGGGTTTAAAAGGATCTATTAAAGAAAAAACTTTAAAAACGTTTAATGCAGGTTGTAATATTGCACTGCATTGTAACGCAAATTTAAAAGAAATGGAGATTGTAGGAAAAAACTCCCCGCAGTTAAGTAAATTTATAGTTAAAAAAACATCACAATTTTACAAGATTTTAAGCTAATATCTATCTATGGAAGAAAAAGATTCTAGATTATTTAAAGTAAATGTTCAAAATTATAATGGACCGTTAGATGTATTATTGGATTTAGCTAAGGCTCAAAAAGTTAACTTAGAAAATATATCAATTACTAAATTAGCCGACCAATTTCATGATTTTATTACTAATGAAAAAAATTTAAATTTAGAAATAGCTTCTGAATATTTGTTAATGGCAACATGGTTAGCTTATTTAAAATCTAAATTACTATTACCAGGAACTCCCGAGGAGGAGTTTAAGGTCAATGAGGTAGCAGAAAAATTGAAATTACAATTAAAAAAACTAGAATTGATTAGATTGTTATCCGAACAAATGTTGAAAAGAAAAAGATTAGGAAGAGAAATTCGTACAAGGGGAAGCAGAACAGGAATTAATTCAATTTATAACAGTGAATATAAAGTAAATTTATTTGAATTATTAAAAGTTTATTCAACAATACTTTCGACAAAAGATTTTCAAAAAATTAACATACCTAGATTACCCGTTTTTACTGCAGAGGAAGGAATTAAAACTATCAAAGATTTTTTTGGTAAATTGATAGATTGGAAAAAATTAGATGATTTAATTCCAAAAAATTTTAAAAATGGATCAAAATTTAAAAGAACAGGCAAAGCTGGTATATTTGCTGGTTCATTAGAACTAGTAAAAGAAGGAAATTTAAAAATTAAACAAAAAGACCTTTTTGAGGATATTTATATAAAAGAAAATAAATGATAAAAAAAAAAATTAAAAAGAAAAATAATGTTATAGATTTTCCATCTAAGTTATCCTCTTTAGAAAAAGAAATTGAGGCGATAGTTTTTGCTGCAGCAGAACCTCTCAATATTGAAACCATTGAAAATAAAATTTCAAAAAAAGCAGATGTAGAAAAGATACTTATAAAATTACAATCTGAATATTCAGATCGTGGTATCAATTTAGTATGTATATCCAAAAAATGGTCCTTTAGAACGTCACCGAATTTATCAAATTTGATGAAACAAGAAAAAACTGTTGAGAAAAAATTATCAAGAGCTGCTATAGAAACACTTGCAATAATTGTTTATCATCAACCAGTTACAAGAGCTGAAATTGAAGAAATTAGAGGTGTTGCATTTGGAACTAATACTCTTGAAATATTAATGGAATTAAATTGGGTTAAACCTGGAGGTAGAAAAAATGTTCCTGGTAAGCCAATTCAATATGTAACTACTGATGATTTTTTAAGTCACTTTAATCTTCAAAAATTATCTGATTTACCTACAGTAGATGAACTTGGAGCAGCAGGATTAATCGATAGTACTAATATTGATAATGCAATTTTTGGAACAGGAAAATTTTACAGAGAAAAACAAGATGATAAAAAAGAGGACATTTACTCAAATATTGATGAAATGTTAAGTAGCACTCTTGACTCTGAAGATAATAAATAGATTGTTTTAAAATCAATCAAAAAAAAGATACTTTTCAAGTATTAATAAAAAGGATATAAGATTTATATGAGCATTGGAATTTGGCAAATAGCAATAGTTGTAATACTTGTAGTTTTACTTTTTGGTAGAGGTAAAATATCGAGTTTAATGGGAGACGTAGCCAAAGGAATAAAAAGTTTTAAAAAGGGAATGGCTTCAGATGTAACTGATGATAATGATCCAAAAAACATTTCTGAAGAAAAACAAGATCCAAATAATAAAGAATAAGTAAAATGCCTACTATTGGTTGGTTTGAGATACTAATTGTAGTTTCGTTAGCAATTATAGTTCTCGGACCTAAAGATTTTCCCGTAATGTTAAAAAAAGTTGGTTCGTGGATTGGAACTGCCAAAAAACATATTAACAATATTCAAAATGAAGTTTCAAATATCGATATTGAAGATAATCATATAGAAAAAAAAGAAGAAAAAAAAGATGAGTCATGATGAAAATGAAGGTGGCTTCATAAGTCATTTAACCGAGTTGAGAAAAAGACTAATACATAGTTTTATCTTTTTAATAATTTTTTTTATTGCCTGTTATTTTTTTGCTGAGCATTTATATAGTTTTTTAGTTGAACCATTTGCCAAGGCTGTGAAAAATGACGGATCTGATAGAAGATTAATTTTTACCGCACTACAAGAAACCTTCTTAACATATTTAAAAGTTTCTTTTTTCACTGCTTTTTTTGTTACATGCCCATTTATTTTAATGCAAATATGGAAATTTATTGCTCCTGGTCTTTATAAACATGAAAAAATTGCAATTTTACCTTATCTAATTTTGACACCAGTATTATTCTTTCTTGGAGGAATGTTAGTTTATTATTTGATAATGCCTTTAGCTATAAAGTTTTTTTTATCATTTGAAAGTACTGGAATGTCAACGAGTTTACCTATTCAGCTTGAGGCTAAAGTAAATGAATATCTTTCTCTAGTTATGAAACTTATTTTTGCATTTGGAATTAGTTTTCAATTACCTGTTGTTCTAAGTTTATTAGCTAGAATTGGTATTGTTGATTCTAAATTTTTGAAAGAAAGAAGAAAATATGTAGTAGTGATAATATTTGCTGCAGCTGCATTATTAACTCCGCCTGATCCTATTACTCAAATTGGGTTAGCTATACCATTATTAATTTTATATGAATTATCAATATTTTCTGTAAAAATTATAGAAAATAAAAATTTAAAAAATTCAGATGCATAACTTGAAATTAATCCGAAAAGATTTTGAAGCTTTTAAAAAAGCTCTTGAAAAAAGATCATTAGATATAGATTTAAGTAAGATTAAGAAATTAGATATAGAAAATAGAGAATTAATACAAAAAAAAGAAAATTTTGAAAAAGAAAAAAAAGAAATTTCGAAATCAAAAGATAAGTCGTTATTTTCAAAATCAAAAGAAATTTCTTCTTCCTTGGAAAAAATTGTAGAAAAACAAAAATCAATCAAAAACGATTTAGAAAAAATTTTATCAAATATACCAAACGTTCCTCACGAAGATGTGCCTTTTGGAAAAGATGAAAATGATAATTTAGAGATTGAGAAATTTGGCGAGATACCTGATTTTGATTTTAGACCAAAGTCTCATTATGAATTAGGAGAAAATTTGGGAATGCTTGATTTTGAATTAGCGTCAAAAACCACTGGATCAAGATTTGTTTTTGTTAAAAATAAATTAGCATTACTTGAAAGAGCTATTTCAAATTTTATGTTAGATATTCATGTATCAAAAAATGGTTACGAAGAAATTTCACCACCTTTATTAGCTTCTGCAGACTCAATGTTTGGCACTGGTCAACTCCCAAAATTTGAAAATGATCAATTCGAGGTAAAACTTGAAGAGGGGACTGAAAGAAAATTTTTGATACCAACGGCAGAAGTAATTTTAACTAACATAGTAAAAGATAAAATTATTGAAGCAAAAGTTTTACCTTTGAGATTTGTTGCTTCAACTCCATGTTTTAGAAAAGAAGCTGGTAGTTATGGGAAAGACACAAAGGGCATGATTAGACAACATCAATTTTATAAAGTTGAAATGGTAAGTATAGTAGAACAAGATAAATGCCTCGAAGAATTAGAACGAATGACGAATTGTGCAACAAATATTTTAGATCTTTTGAAACTACCCTATAGAAAAGTAATTTTGTGTAGTGGGGATATGGGTTTTAGTGCTGAAAAAACTTATGATATAGAAGTATGGTTACCTTCTGAAAATAAATATAGAGAAATTTCTTCTTGCTCTTCATGTTCTACTTTTCAAGCCACGAGAATGAAAGCTAGGTATAAGGATCAAAAAAAAGAAATATCATATGTGGGCACTTTAAATGGTAGTGGTTTAGCAATAGGTCGAACACTTATTGCTATTTTAGAAAATTATCAGCAAAAAGATGGTTCAATTACTATCCCAAAAGTCCTTAGACCCTATATGAATAATTTAGAAAAAATTTCGCTGAATTAAAGTTGTTTTAATTGAATAGATGGTATAAATATTCATTTTTAAGCAAGGAGTTTTATGGAAAGTTCAGGAATAGGACAATTTATACCGTTAATATTAATTTTTGTTATCTTTTATTTTTTCTTAATAAGACCACAGCAAAAAAAAGTTAAAGAACATAAAGCTATGGTTGAGAGTTTAAAAAAGGGGGACAAAGTAGTAACCTCGGGTGGAATTACAGGAACTATTTCTAGAGTTGTTGATAATGACAAGGTAGAAGTAGAAATAGCTGACAATGTTACTGTGGAAGTGATTAGAGGTACAGGCATTCAAAGTTTAATAAATTCCCCAGAAATTAAAAAATAATTTTCATTTTTATAAAGTGCTATACTTTTCAAAATTAAGAATAATTATTATTACATTATTATCATTATTTTTTATTTTACTAGCTTCCTCAAATTTTTCAAAATTAAGTAATAGCTTAATAAATAAAAAAATTAATCTTGGTCTAGATTTACAGGGTGGATCATATTTATTGTTAGAAATTGACAATACACCTGTAATAGAACAAAAACTTCAAAATTTAACAATTACAATAAGAAATTATTTTAAAGAAAAAAATATCAGAATAAATAATATAAAAATTGAAAATCAAATACTTTCATTTTCTGTAGCAGAAGATTTTAAACAAACTATAATAGAAACTTTTAATGATGAAGAAAGTGATATTAATCCTTATTATCCAAGATTTAAATCTCATCAATTAAATATAATTGAAAAAAATAACATTTTTCTTGTTGAATATTCCAAACAAGGAATTGTTGAACTTAAAACTTCCTCCCAGGATCAAGCTTTAGAAATAGTTAGAAGAAGAATTGATGAAATTGGAACTAATGAGCCAAATATTTTAAAAAGAGGAAACGATAGAATTTTAGTTGAGTTACCAGGTTTAGATGATCCTATGAGAATTAAATCATTACTTGGTAAAACTGCCAATTTAACATTTAGGTTTGTTACTAACAATAACGAGGATTCTTTTGGTGCTGAGAAATTAAGATATGAGGAAAGCATGGATGAAGCTATTGTAAGTAAAAGAATAATACTAAGTGGTGATAATCTTTTAGATGCTCAACCAAGAATGAATAATGAAACAAACGAAACTGTAGTTTCTTTTACGCTTGATAGGGTTGGTGCTAAAAGATTTGGTAAAGCTACCTCAACAGGTATTGGAAAACAGTTAGCGATTGTTCTAGATGGAAAAATTATAAGTGCTCCAGTTATACGAGATACTATAGCTAGTGGTTCTGGTCAAATTAGTGGAGGATTTACTTTTCAATCCGCTACTGACCTTGCTTTATTACTAAGATCTGGTGCATTGCCCGCTCCTCTAAATATTATCGAAGAAAGAACAGTTGGACCAGATTTAGGAAAAGACTCAATTAAAGCTGGAATAATTGCATTAGTTATAGGTTTTATTCTTGTTATATTATTTATCTTAATTAAATATAAAATCTTTGGATTGATTACAAATATTACTCTAATTATAAATTTATTTCTTTTAATTGGGATTTTAACTATTTTCGAAGCCACTCTTACTTTACCTGGAATAGCTGGAATAATCTTAACAGTAGGTATGGCGGTCGATGCAAATGTTCTTATTTTTGAGAGAATTAGGGAAGAACTCAAAAATGAGAAAAATAATCTCATAGCATTCGATGCTGGATATATTAAATCTAGAACAGCTATTCTTGACGCCAATATTACAACTTTGTTAGCTGCGGTAATATTATTTTTTATGGGATCTGGCCCCATTAAAGGTTTTTCTTTAACATTAGGTATAGGAATTTTTACAACTCTTTTCTCAGTTTACTTTATAGCAAGATTATTAACGGTTATTTATGTTTCCAAAAATAAAGAGAGAGATGTGATTATATAATGATACCATTTAATAAATATTATAATACTTTTAATATACTTTCAATTTCACTAGTTATTATTTCTTTATTTTTTCTGATATTCAAGGGTTTAAATTATGGAATTGATTTTAAAGGAGGAACACTCATTGAGCTTAGATCCGGTGATGAAAATATTACCATTTCTTCTTTAAGAGACAATCTAAGTCAAATGAATTTAGGTGACATATCTGTAAAAAACTTTGGCAATGAGACTGACTTTTTAATCAAATTTGAGATAAATGATAATAAGAATGTTATTGAAGAAATAAAATTAAATCTAGATAAATCATTTGGGAATAATTTTAATTTTAGAAGAGTTGAAAATGTAGGTCCAAAAGTAAGTACTGAATTATTAAGGTCTGGTATTATTGCTATATCAGTGGCCTTAGCTTTAATGCTAATATATATTTGGATTAGATTTGAGTGGCAGTTTAGCCTAGGTGCTATATTAGCGTTGTTTCATGACGTTATAGTTACACTAGGTTTATTTTCATTGTTTGGCCTTGAAATTAACTTATCAATAATAGCCGCTGTATTGACAATCGTCGGTTACTCGATGAATGATACTGTAGTCATTTTTGATAGAGTTAGAGAAAATCTTAAAAAATATTCAGATATAAAAATATTTGAACTCACAAATATTTCAATAAATGAAACTTTATCAAGAACATTAATTACATCCATCACTACTTTGCTTGCTTTATTTTCAATATACCTATTTGGTGGTGAAGTTCTTAAAGGTTTTTCACTTGCTATGATTTTTGGTGTAATTTTTGGAACATATTCGTCGATATATATAGCAAATACTGTTTTAGTAAGATTGAATGTTTCTCAAAAGACTATAATGAAAGAATCTGACAAAAATTAATATAAATTTTGTGCTGCAACCATTGTTAAAAGCATTGGTAAAGATAATAAAGTATTTGTCCTAGAAAATAACATCGCAGTTCTTGCAGATTTCGCTTTAATTTCTGGATCACACTCAACTATTCCCAAAGCTTTTTTTTGGTTAGGCCAAATAACAAACCAAACGTTAAAGGCCATAATAAGCCCTAACCACATTCCAATACCTATAGCTGTATGTTTTGGTACACCTGAATTAAAACTTAATGTCATAGCATCGTGTAAGTAACCGTTAAGGCCTGCAAGGATTAGTCCTGATAAAATTGTAAAAGCTGCAGCCCATCTGAAATAAAAGAGTGCTGCTGGTGCTATAACTTTACCAACGGCTGGTTTTTGTTCATCAGGTATTCTTGACATGTTTGGTATTTGAACAAAGTTAAAATACCAAAGTAAACCTATCCACATTATACTAACTACAATATGGGTATATCTAGCCACCCAGCTCCAAAAATTTCTATCAAAGCCAAAACCATCATTTTGATAAAATAAGCCTAGGAATAAAATAATTGCTAAGGCCAATGAAGCATGAATTGTTTTTGACAAAGATGAAAGCATGTTCCCCATATTCAAATTATATACTAATTTTCAGAAAATATAAAAATATATTTTTATTAGTTTAAAAGCGTTTTTAAAAATTTTCCTGTATAACTTTGACTAATCTTACAAATTTCCTCTGGTTTTCCCTCAGCGATAATTTTGCCTCCTTTGACGCCACCTTCAGGGCCCATATCTACAATATAATCAGCAGTTTTTATTACATCTAAATTATGTTCTATAACTACGACAGTATTACCTAAAGACACAAAAGTATGAAGTATTTCTAATAGTTTTTTTATATCATGTTGGTGTAATCCAGTAGTTGGTTCGTCTAAAATATACATTGTCCGACCTGTTGATCTTTTAGATAGCTCTTTAGCTAACTTGATTCTTTGGGCCTCGCCACCAGAAAGTGTTGTAGCTTGTTGACCAATTTTTATATATCCTAAACCTACTTTTTTCAAAGTTAATAATTTAGTTTTAATGTTAGAAATATTTTCAAAGTATTCACATCCTTCATCAACAGTCATATTTAAAACATCGGCAATGCTTTTGTCTTTAAATTTTATTTCTAATGTTTCGCGATTATAGCGTGTTCCTTTACATTCATCACATTGAATATAAACATCTGGAAGAAAATGCATTTCATAAGTTATCACACCATCTCCTTCACAAGCCTCACACCTACCTCCTTTAACATTAAATGAAAATCTTCCAGGTTTATAACCACGAGTTTTAGATTCTGGTAGTCCAGTAAACCAATCTCTTATTGGACCAAAGGCACCTGTATAAGTGGCAGGATTTGATCTTGGAGTTCTCCCAATTGGTGATTGATCAATATCAATTATTTTATCAATTAACTCAGTACCTTTAAATCCTTTAAATGGTTTTGGAATCTTTCTAGATTTATTATTATTAAGCGTTAGGTTTAACGCGTTATATAATGTTTGTAATACCAAAGTTGACTTTCCACTTCCTGATACTCCAGTAACACAAGTTAAACTTCCTAAAGGTATCTTTAAGTTGACATTGTCCAGGTTATTTCCACTTGCTCCTGTAATTTCCAGGAATCTTCCATTTTTTGCTAATCTTCTTTTAACAGGTACATTTATTTTGAATTTATTAGAAAGATATTTTCCAGTGATACTATTTTTGTTTTGACTAATTTCTTTGAAACTTCCTTGAGCCACAACTTCTCCACCGTTATTTCCTGCTTGAGGTCCAAGATCAATGATATGGTCTGCATTCTCCATTGTTTCTGTATCGTGTTCAACTACAATTACAGTATTCCCTAGGTCTCTTAACCTTTTTAAAGCATTTATAAGTTTAACATTATCTTTTTGATGGAGTCCTATAGAGGGTTCATCAAGAACATAAAGTACTCCGGTTAACCCGGATCCTATTTGTGAAGCTAATCGTATTCTCTGAGCTTCACCTCCAGATAAAGTTCCAGATTCTCTTGATAATGTCAGATAATCAAGACCAACATTTAACAAAAAGTTTAAACGTTCATTAATTTCTTTTAAAATATGTTCTGCAATTTTTACTTGTCTTTTATCTAAATTATTTTTTAAATTATCAAACCAAATTGCTGCATCTGATATAGATTTTTCTGTTACTTCGCTAATATGTAAATTATCAATCTTAACACATAAAGCTTCATCTTTTAATCTATGTCCTTTACATCTTTCACATTTTGTATCTGATTGATATTGAGCTATTTCCTCTCTTTTCCAGTCGCTGTCAGTTTCGAGATATCTACGCTCAAGATTATTAATAACACCCTCAAAAGTTTTTTTATGAGAATATTTTTCATATCCATCATCATATGTAAATTTTATTTCTTCATCATCTGAGCCATAAAGTATTACATCTTTGATTTTTTTTGAAAGTTTAGACCATTTTTCATCAAGAGAAAAATTATAATGTTTTGCTAAAGATGACAATGTTTGTGCATAATATAAAGTCGTCGTTTTAGCCCATGGTTCGATTGCACCATCTGCAATACTTTTTTTTTCATTTGGAATTACCAAATTAGGATCAACATTTAGTTTAATTCCTATACCTTCACATTCTTCACAGGCACCAAATGGACTATTGAAAGAAAATAATCTCGGTTCAATTTCTTCAATAGTAAAGCCACTTTCTGGACATGCAAATTTTGTTGAAAAAATTATTTTTTCTATTTTTCTAAATTTTTTTGGCAAAGTTTCATCTTCGTATTCAACGAATAGTAAACCATTAGCTAAATTGATGGAGGTTTCTATACTCTCTGCCAATCTGTTTCCTAAGGATGAATTAAGTACAATTCTATCAACTAAAATAGATATATCGTGTTTTACTTTCTTATTTAGCTCTGGAATTTTTTCTATTTCATATAAAACATCATCAATTTTTATTTTTCTGAAACCTCTTTTTTTATAACTTAAAATTTCTTTTTTATATTCACCTTTACGCCCTCTTACTACCGGTGCGTAAAGATATATTGTTGATTTTTTTGGTAATTGTTTAATCTTATCGACAATTTGACTTACAGTTTGAGACTCAATTGGTTTTCCAGTAAAAGGGGAATAGGGTACTCCAGCTCTAGCAAATAAGACCCTCATATAGTCATAAATTTCTGTTACTGTTGCAACTGTAGATCTCGGATTTTTGGATGTATTTTTTTGTTCTATAGATATTGCCGGACTTAAACCTTCTATTAAATCAACATTAGGTTTTTTCATCTTATCTAAAAATTGTCTTGCATAAGCAGATAAACTTTCTACGTATCTTCTTTGGCCTTCAGCGTACACTGTGTCGAAAGCTAGAGACGATTTTCCTGACCCTGATAGACCAGTTATGACTACAAATTTATCTTTAGGAATTTCTAAAGAAATATTCTTTAAATTATGTTCTTTAGCGCCCTTAATAACTATCTTTTTAATCATAATTTTAGTTGCTTTGACTTAATAAAATTAATATTCAGAGTAAATTGTGATATAAATCTAATTAATTAATTTAACAAATATTAAAATATTATGGCTGGAAGTTTAAATAAAGTACTTTTAATTGGTCGTTTGGGCGCAGATCCAGAGATTAAGCAAATGGTTAATGGCAAGAGTGTTGCAAGATTAAGCCTTGCAACTAGTCAATCATGGAAGGATAAAAACACGGGTGAAAAAAAAGAAAAAACTGAATGGCACCGTATAGTTGTATTTAACGAGGGTTTAGTTAACGTTGTTCAACAATATTTAAAAAAGGGTGCACAAATATATGTTGAAGGACAAATAACCACTAGAAAATGGAAAGATGAACAGTCGGGTCAGGATAAATATTCTACCGAGATAGTCATTCAAGGTTATAACTCTTCTTTAACAATGTTAGGTGGTGGTAATTCCACTGGTGGAATTTCAAATGACGACACTAAATCATCAAATAATAATGAAGACTTGTCTCAAATATCTAATGATATGGATGACGAAATTCCATTTTAAGATTTATGCAAAAAACTGAAATTCCTGAGGATAAAAATATAAAACTAATATCAATGCATGATGAGATGAGTTCATCTTATCTTTCTTATGCAATGAGTGTAATTGTAAGTAGAGCTTTACCAGATATAAGAGATGGACTTAAACCAGTCCATAGAAGAATTCTATATGCAATGTATAAAGGTGGTTATGACTGGTCTAAACAATATAGAAAATCTGCAAGAATTGTTGGGGATGTTATTGGTAAATACCACCCACATGGAGATCAATCAGTTTATGATGCTTTAGTTCGTATGGTGCAAGATTTTTCTATGAGTCTACCTTTAGTGGATGGCCAAGGTAATTTTGGATCAATTGACGGTGATCCAGCTGCTGCAATGAGATATACTGAGACTAGACTTTCGAAGGTTTCACAATATTTAATTGATGACATTGAAAAAAATACAATAAGCTTTAAGAGCAATTATGATGAAACTGAAAAAGAACCATCCGTTTTACCAGCTCAATTTCCAAATTTATTAGTCAATGGTGCAGGTGGAATTGCAGTTGGAATGGCAACAAGTATCCCACCACATAATTTAGGTGAGGTTATTGATGGAACACTAGCTTTAATAGAAGATAAAGATATTAAGATCAAAGATTTAATGAAACATATTCCTGGACCAGACTTTCCAACAGGCGGTGTTATTATTGGTAAAGACATAATAAAACAGGGTTATAACAAAGGAAGAGGTTCTTTTAAAATACGAGGAGAAATTTCCATTGAGAGCCTTAAAAATGGAAGAGAAAGACTCGTTATAACATCAATACCATATCAAGTTAATAAATCTGTTTTGAATGAAAGAATAGCACAATTAGTCAGGGAGAAAAAAATTGAAGGAATAAAGGATATAAGAGATGAATCAAACAGAGAAGGGATAAGAGTTTCGATTGATTTGAGAAATGGAATAGAACCTGAAACAGTTAAAAGACAACTATATAAAAATACTCAAATTGAAAGTTCATTTGGTTTTAATACTTTAGCTATTGTTGAGGGTAAGCCTGAAACTTGTAATTTAAAAGATTTTCTATCAAATTTTTTAAGCTTTAGAGAAGATGTTGTAATCAAAAAAACAAAATTTGATTTACAAAAGGCTGAAGAACGGGCTCATATTTTAATTGGTCTTTCTGTGTCAGTAGAAAATTTAGATAAAATTATAAAGATCATTCGTAATTCTAAAACGCCAGATGATGCAAAAAAATCAATTTTGAAAACGAAATGGAAAATCAATAAATCAAAAAAAATGATTTCATTAGTTGAAGGAAAGAAAAATAAAAGTGATTATTCTTTTACGGCACCTCAGGTTGATTCAATTTTAGAACTTAGATTACAAAAACTAACAGCTTTGGGTATAAATGAAATCGAAATAGAAATTAAGAAATTAGCAGATCTAATTAATAAATATAAAAAGATTATTTCTTCAAAAAAAGAATTACAAAAAGTAATAAGCGATGAACTTAAAAATATAAAAGAAAAATATTCAATACCAAGAAGAACTAAAATAATTGATGCAGTCCTAAACTATGACATTGAAGAGACAATACAAAAACAATCAGTTTTGATTACTGTTACACTACAGGGTTATATCAAGAGAGGATCACTAAATAGTGTTAAAACTCAAAAGAGAGGTGGAAAAGGAAAAACTGGAATCACTACGAGAAATGAAGATTCTGTTGTACAAACTTTATCAGTTAATACTCACACCTCGGTTCTTTTTTTCTCTACTGAAGGTTTAGTCTATCGGGTAAAGGCTTGGAAAATTCCAGAAGGTTCAGCTGCATCAAAAGGGAAATCATTGTTTAATATTTTACCTTTAAAAAATCATCAATCTATAAGCTCTATAATGCCCTTTCCCGATAATGATGCAGAGCTAAAGAACTATCAAATTGTTTTTGCTACAGCAGAAGGAAAAATCAGAAAAAATAGTCTTGAGGATTTTTCATCAATTAATTCATCAGGTAAAATTGCCATGAAACTTGATATGAATGATAAAATTGTTGGTGTTAAAATTTGCAAAGAAGATCAGGATATAATCTTAAGTACAAAATATGGGAAATGTATAAGATTTGAGTCAAAAAAATTAAGAGTTTTTAAAGGTAGGTCATCGAAGGGTATAAGAGGAGTTGTATTGGCACCTAATGATCAAATAGTATCATTGTCAATAATCGATAATAGTAAAAAACAAAAAAATGGTAAAACAAAAGTTGAAAAATCCGAGATTAAAGCTAAAGAAAAATTTATCTTATCAATTACAGAAAATGGATTTGGTAAAAAAACACCAGATACAGATTATAGAGTTACAAATCGCGGTGGTAAGGGAATAATAGGAATTGTTAATTCGCCAAGAAATGGGAATATTTCCTCATCTTTCCCTGTTTTTGACGGTGATGAAATTTTAATTTCAACAAACAAAGGCAGAGTTATTAGAGTAGCAGTAAAAGAGATACGAACTGCTGGTAGAAACACTCAGGGTGTAAGAATTATTAAATTATCAGGCGAAGAAAAAGTTGTTTCAGCTGATAAAATTGATGATAATTTAGTTTAATGAATAAGGTTGCAA